>JBIIOQ010000038.1:0-17366 GCA_044336865.1 Crocinitomicaceae bacterium
TGATTATCCATTTCCCAATCACAACGAATGAGCTCATCGTAAATCTTTTCGGAATTTTGGCCAATATGACGAGGGTAATCCAGTTGAAAACAAAGTTCTGAACTCAATGGCTTTGCTTCAATTCCGGTATAATGAATCGATTGATTATTCATTTCGGCCCAACTAGCGCTCAATAAAGCGTTCAGTCCTGTACCAAAACCTACCTCGAGTATTCGAATCGCCCCTTGCTTTTCAACTAAATCAAGTCCATTTTCTATGAATATATGGCGTGACTCCTGAACTGCACCATTGGATGAATGATAGGTTACATTTAATTCAGGGAGAAAAATAGTTTTTGAACCGTCCCCTGTATCACGAATTTCATGGTTAATCATTCGTTGATTTTTCGCGCAATCATCAATCCATCACGTATCGGGAATAATACCTCCTCTACCCGATTATCCTTGTGATTTAATTGGTTATACTCACGAAGCAATTGGGTGTCTTTGTCCTGTTGGGACGAATCAATTACTTTTCCAGACCACAACACATTGTCAGCGATGATGTACCCACCAACTTTTACCATAGGAAATACCAAGTGATAATAATTGATGTAATTATGCTTATCGGCATCAATAAAGACGATATCCCACTTTTCATTTAAAGAAGGAATTAGTTCCATTGCATCTCCAATAAAGTAATCTATTTGATTCGCATAGGAAGATTCAGCAAAATAGCCCCTCACTCTTGACGCTAATTCTTCGTTGATATCAATCGTTACTAATTTTCCATTAGGCGTCAATCCTTCCGCTAAACAGATAGCCGAATAACCAGTGTATGTGCCAATTTCCAGTATTCTTTCAGGACGAATCATTTTTGAAAACATGCTCAATACACGTCCTTGAAAATGCCCACTCAACATGCGCGGCTGAAGTACTTCCAAATGCGTTTCACGGTTTATTTTCTTTAACAAGTCACTTTCATTTGCAGTATGCTCGCAAACGTATTTATCCAAAAGGGGATCGATGAATTCCATGCCTAAATTTTATACAAAAGTATCGAATTTATTGCTCATCTCGATCCGTCAGCTGACGGATTCGATTAGCTAATTGAAGTGGATCGAGCGGCACTGCGAAGTTATATATTAATGATAGTAGGTTATTCCGAAGAATATTTCTGATTAACTTCATGATTTTTACCCATATCGAAAATATTGCATCCAACTATTTTCGTTGCAGTGTTATTATTTTCCAATAATTTATGGCCGCAGCAACAATCAATGCTATTGTCAGTCCGGAGTCTGACGGACCGATCAAAATATTGCATTCTCCATCAAAATTGTGTTTGAAAACAAATAATATCCAAAGAAATCCCAAAAGTAATGCTAAGAAGTAAATTATTAAATGAATGCTATCTGTTGGTCTTTTAGAAAGTCGCTTGAAAATATCTAAAAAAAAGTCAATTGAGAAGAAAATACATTGAACTAAAAGTAAAAAAAAACCTAAAAATAAAACTATGCTCAAGTAACCCTTGATAGTACTAACACATTGTCCAATTACTGGAATTGTTAATATGGAGATAAAAATAGAGGTATAAAGGAATACCTTAAAGACACCCAATTTCTTCTTATTAATTTCGTTTTCTTTGTTGTCTTGGCTCTTATTTCCTTCCTGATGCTGAACAGGTATTTCTTTAACTGGCCTTTCTTTTCTGTCAGTGCTTATTGGAGGAACCTGTTTTTCTTCAATGACACGCTCTTTTTTTCCAAGGACTCGTACACAATTCTGATAGAGCAAGTCAAAGCAGTCCTCAGGATTTCCTTTAGATGCATCAAGCCATTGAAAAGAACCAAAAGAAAATTCAAGTGAATCAGAGGGAATCGTTTGATCCAGTTTAAAAGGAATTAAAGTTAATTTATAATGAAATGCACGTTCTACCTCCGTTTCTACCCCCTCCGAATCGTTTGCGTTATTATTAAAAAGAACAACCATTATTTTACACGTCTTGACGCCCATAATGATTGATTTTCCATACTTTACACCTCCTGGAATATCTCTTGGGGCAATCCAACACCTTATACCCTTTTCTTCTAGGTAATCACACATGGCATAAGCCAGCTTACTATCTACACTTGAGTGACTTATAAAAACATCCTTATTTGATTCCATAATTATATTTTAGCTTTTATCTCATTATTTTTTTGTTCTATTAACCATGTGTTAACTTCCAAAGTAAAGGTATTGAAAAGTTCATCAATTATGTTTTTTAATTAGATATAAGTAATGGAAGATTAACACTCAATATTTCGGGGATGAAGCACTTCCAAATGCATATCTAAATTAATTTTCTTTAACAAGGTACTTTCCCTTCCAATGTTCTTCTAGTATTTTATTTGGCCTGAGTCTGAGAAATACCCGTCTGGAAAAGTCGGTTCATTCCCTCTGGTTGTGGCTGGGACTTTCCTTGTTGGGGATTTTGCTGCTTTTGCTGCCTTTGTAGGTTCAGCTTTCTTTGTATCTGCTGCTTTTGCGTCTACTGTAAGATTTATTGTATCAGCAAAATTTTCTTCAGATTGCGGAATATTTGTATCATTCTTGTTTTCATGCAGAGCTTCACCTGACGCATCAGGAGTAGCTTCATTAGAATTTATAAAAAATAAAATGCCAAGGGTAATAATAAATATTAAACCAAAGGCTACAAAACTTGCCAATACTATTTTTTTAGTGGAATATGTTTTTGATGAAGAAGAGTAAGGGGGAACCTTGTTGTTTTTATTTAATGAAGGAGGAGCAACTTTATCAATTTCATTATTGTCAATTATTGATTTTTCACTAATTGGAACAACAATAACCGGTTTTTCTTTAATGACATGCTCTTTTTTTCCAAGGACGCGTACACAATTCTGATAGAGCAAGTCAAAGCAGTCCTTAGGATTTCCATTCGTTGCATCAAGTGAATGAACAGAACCTAAAAACAATTCAAGTGCAGCGGAGGGTATGGTTTGATCAAGTTTAAAAGGAATAAGAATTGTTTCGTAATTAAAAGCGCGTTCAACTTCATTTTTTACATAAATTGAATCATTGGCATTTTTATTAAATAAAACAACCATGATTTTGCAACTTCTAATGCCCATGATAATTGCTTCGGCATATTCTGTTCCACCTTGGACATCTCTTGGGGCAATCCAACACCTTATACCCTTTTCTTCTAGGTAATCACACATGGCATAAGCCAGCTTACTATCTACACTTGAGTGACTTATAAAAACATCCTGATTTGATTCCATAATTATATTTTAGCTTTTATCTCATTATTTTTTTGTTCTATTAACCATGTGTTAACTTCCAAAGTAAAGGTATTGAAAAGTTCATTAATTATGTTTTTAAGGGAAATAGAATCATTTGATGATAATAGTTCAACCTTTACTTTTTCGTATCTATGGACTAATTCTAGAGAGGTTTGAATATTTTTTTTCCAATCATTATAATGAATTACTCCTTCCAGGGTTGCAAAAATAGGCGGAATTAGTATCCATAAAAAAATCAAGATGTTAAGTATATAATCCTCCGAACAGTTTGTTGCAGAGGGATGCGCTGATTCGTGAAGCCAATGATAACACTCTAGAGAAGAAATTAATATTACGTTTAATAGAAAGCAATATTTAAGAACATTTAGTATAATATGAATTGAATGTAAATTAGCTTTGAATTTTGTTATTCTTTTATTTTGATAAATAGTTTGATCATTTGAATAACCCCACATTAGTCTTTTTAAATTCATATTAATCAATATACTTTCCCTAGTTTTATTTAACCTTAAAGTAGATAATATATTCAAATAACCAATTTCTCTTTCCCACAGTTCAGCTCTTAATTCTTCCGCTTTTTTTCGAATAATTAAAAATTTAGATTTAAATTTCATGGCTTGAAATCCAAGTAAATAAAATGAGATCCCTATAAAAATTAGTTCTACAATAGAAATTAAAAATTTAATAAAAGGTGCTTTTTCTTCTACTGTTGCATTAGATATAAAATTCAAGTTAATGCTAAAACATAGGACTGCAAAAATTCCTGAAATGAGTCCTAGCTTCCATATTTGTTGATATTTTGCTTTAAATTTTATGGCTGATTGATCTAATTCATAAAACTGATTGTATTCAATAGAAGCTGAATCTATTGAAACGTCTTCGTTAGATACTCTTTTTGCTTTTATCCAATGAAGGTCTTTTTCTTTTAAAATAGCATAATCAACGTGGTCTTTGGTGCCTCCTAATCCCTTTCCGATTTCACCATCCCAAACGGCGAGAATTGCATCGCATTCTTCTATATTGCTTCTCCCTACAGATTGGTATGCTAGGTCACGCTCAACATCATCTGATGATTTCAAATCACCATGTACGCTATACGCGTGATTTGCTATTATAGAGCGGAATAAAATAAGCGATTCGTTATCAAAATCTTTTTCATACTCATTAATTTGAAAAGGTAAAATAAGTTGAATTTTGCACTTTTTATTTATGGCTTCTTGTATGAATATGGTATCTGCACCGCATGCTAAATTGGATATACATTCTATCTGCCCGTGGATTGAAATAAAATAATCTAAAGAAGCGCGGATATTTTCTCTAACCTGATTTTCATTCTCTAAGAACCTATGACCTAGACCAAAAACTTTATACATGCTTTTTTAATAATTCTTTATTATTTTACCCAATTGATATTGCTTTTTAGCTTTTATTTAATTAAGTTCTTAAAATTACAATTTATTTAATTATTCACCAATAAACCTTTGCTTTAAGATAGTCTAGGTGTTTAAAATGAATTTTCTAAAAATTAATAAATTAAGTGCCACGTGCGAAGTGAGAGACACTGATTTCTGAAATCGATTGAATGCTTTGGGTCTTACTGTTGAATGCTTGATATTTTTTTCATTTCCCTTTCTTTTTTTCTTGACAAAAAAAGAAACAAAAAAGTCAAGGCTTTGAATTCTATTTTGTTCGCAAATTATTATTTAACAACTATTTAAAACTCGTAGCGAACAATTTTAGCTCCTTTTTGAAACTGAAATTTTTCAAAAATGTTCTTGCAGAAATTTTAAAAATTAACAGTTTCAATTCAGTTGCAAAAACCATGAAATTCAAGGCCGAATATTTCCGCAACGGCGGACCCCAATAGTCACTAAAAAGAATTAATTATAGATTTTAAGGAAAGAATCTGATAAAAGATGTTAATAATGAGTTTTCTAAAAGTTGATAAATTAAGTGCCACGTGCGAAGCTTTTCATAAATTTGCTTTAAATAGAATATAAAATGACCGTATCTGAAATAAGGCAGCAATTTTTTGATTTTTTTGAAAGTAAAGGACATAAAATTGTTCCTTCAGCGCCCATGGTTGTGAAAAATGACCCAACCTTGATGTTTACCAATGCAGGAATGAATCAATTCAAGGATTTTTTCTTGGGGTATCAAGTTGCCACTGAAAAGCGTATCGCTAATTCACAAAAATGTTTGCGTGTCTCTGGAAAGCACAATGACTTAGAAGAAGTGGGGGTGGATACCTACCACCATACCATGTTTGAAATGTTGGGGAATTGGTCGTTTGGCGATTATTTCAAAGAAAAAGCCATTTCTTGGGCTTGGGAATTATTAACGGAAGTATATAAAATTCCAAAAGATCAACTATATGTTACCGTTTTCGAAGGTGATGCCTCAGACAATGTGCCGCGCGATGAAGAAAGCTATTCCATATGGAAAAAATTCATTGCGGAAGATCGAATTATTTTGGCTTCTAAAAAAGACAACTTTTGGGAGATGGGCGATACTGGTCCCTGTGGACCGTGTACCGAAATTCACGTGGATTTGCGTGATGAGGCCGATAAAAAGAAAATACCTGGTCGCGATTTAGTAAATAACGACCATCCACAAGTGATTGAAATTTGGAACAATGTTTTCATGCAATTCAATCGAAAAGCGGATAGCTCCTTGGAAAACCTTCCTTCCACACACGTTGATACAGGCATGGGATTGGAGCGCTTAGCGATGGCTCTTCAAGGAAAGCAATCCAACTACGATACTGATTTATTTCAAACCTTGATTCAACATATGGTTAAGGTTTCTGGGATTTCCTATGGAAAATCGGAAGAAACTGACATAGCCTTACGCGTTATCGCAGACCACGTGCGAACCATCGCTTTTTCAATTGCCGACGGACAACTACCGGCAAACAATGGTGCTGGGTATGTTATCCGAAGAATTTTGCGAAGAGCAGTGCGTTACGGCTACCAAACATTGGGATTAAAGGAGTCTTTTTTGAGTGACTTATCGCTCGTATTATGTGAATTAATGGGAGATCCTTACCAAGAATTGATCGCGCAAAAAGACATCATTTCAAAAGTAATTCGCGAAGAAGAAAATAGTTTTTTTAGAACACTAGAGCTCGGAATTAAAAGAATGGAGCTGCTTATGAACGAATGTAAAGCACAAAACCAGCCGATAATAGCTGGGAATGCCGTTTTTGAATTATATGACACCTATGGTTTTCCCGTCGATTTAACCTCGTTAATTGCACGAGAAAATGGCTTGTCGATCGATGAGCAAGCATTTGATAAAGAACTTCAAATCCAAAAAGATAGATCACGTGCAGCAACAGCTGTAGAAACAGCCGATTGGGTACAGGTGAATCCCGACGAAACAACGGAATTTATTGGTTATGACCATACAAGTGCTGAAGTTCGCATTATCAAGTATCGGAAAGTTTCTCAAAAGCAAAAAGACTTTTTTCAATTGGTCTTGAATCAAACACCGTTCTATCCGGAAGGAGGTGGACAAGTTGGCGATAAAGGAATACTTCGGAATGACACTTCCACCATTTCCATCTTTGATACGAAAAAAGAAAATAATTTAATCATCCATTTAACGGAAAAAATTCCTGTTGACTTGAGTGGCTTTTTTACAGCTCAGATTGATGTCGATAAACGCCATCTAAGTGCTGATAATCATTCCGCTACGCATTTATTACATCACGCTTTACGTTCCGTACTCGGCAAGCATGTGGAGCAAAAGGGTTCACTTGTAAATCCTGATTATTTGCGCTTCGACTTCTCTCATTTTGCGAAAATAACAGACGATGAATTAGCAGCAATAGAAGCAATGGTTACCTTGGCAATTCATTCAAATATCCCCTTGGAAGAACGTCGTGCTGTACCCATTGAGGAAGCAAAAAAGTTGGGCGCTATGGCTTTATTTGGCGAAAAATATGGCGAAGCCGTACGTGTAATAAAGTTCGGAGATTCAGTTGAATTATGTGGTGGCATACACGTTCCATCTACAGGAAAAATTGGCATCTTCAAAATCACTTCCGAAGCCGCAGTGGCCGCTGGTATTCGAAGAATTGAAGCCATTACAGGTCCGAGTGCTGAACGATATTTCAAAGAAAAAGCAGCGACCTTAGATCAGTTAAGTGCCTTGTTAAAGAATCCTCAAAACATTCAAAAATCAGTGCTTGATTTAATTGAGAAAAACAATGAATTAACGAAGTCATTAGAACAATTTCAGCGCGAAAAAAGCAAGGCAATAAAAGCGGTGCTTTCCACAAAAATTAGCACTGAAAATGGCATTCAATTTTTAGGTGAAATCGTAGATTTAGACAGTGATTCAGTGAAAGACATTTTATTTCAATTAAAAAGTGAAACGGATAATTTTGTGGGGGTAATTGGCAATAAAGATGGTGCAAAATGCACCTTAAGTTTAATCATTTCTGAAAATTTAGTGAAGGATAAAGGCTGGGACGCTTCGAAGCTAATACGCTCTGCTGCACAGCACATTCAAGGAGGTGGTGGCGGACAAAACTTTTTTGCAACAGCTGGCGGAAAACTACCAAGTGGACTTTCAATGGCCATCTCAGAAATTAAGTTACTTTTAGCTCAATAAAAAGCGTTGTCAATGCTAAAAATTTCAGTTGCCATTTGTACCTATAATCGGGAGAAATACCTTCCGCAATTATTTGCATCAATCGAAAAACAAACGTTAGCATTCGATCGATTTGAGGTGGTGCTTGTCAATAACAATTCACCCGGAAATACCGCCGAGCTTTTTCAAGATTTTCAGCGCAAAAACCCCACCTTACAAACGCGCTATTGCGAAGAAGTACAACAAGGGCTTTCTTTTTCAAGAAACCATGCTATTCATCACGCCAACTTTGAATTAATCACCTTTTTGGATGATGATGCTTTCATCGATGAGGATTACCTTTCTGTGCTAGTTGATGAATTTTCAGCTTCACCAGACACCATGGCCATTGGAGGAAAAATTCTGTTGCATTATGAGGACACTATTCCCAAATGGGAAAACCGCTTTTTGAATTCACTGCTTGGTTATTTTAACAAAGGCGATGAGAAATTACAATTTACATCAAATGATTACCCTCGTGGATCAAATATGGCCTTTCGAACACCTGTTTTTTCCGAAATTGGCAGCTTCGATGTTACCTTAGGTAGAATTGGATCGGATTTAAGCGGAGGCGAAGAAAAAGATTTGTTCAATAAGTTGTATAAACACAACATGAAAGTTGTTTATTTACCCAATGCGCTTGTTTATCATTCCGTTCCATTGGAAAGAACCCTACCCTCTTTCATCAAAAAACAAGGACTAGGAACGGGGAAAAGCGAGCGAATTAGATCCTCCAATGAGGGAGCTTTATCCTACATCAAAAGACTTTTTATGGAACTGATGAAATGGGGGGCGAGTCTGCTTATCGCACTCTATTATTTATTTACCCTCCACTATCAGCGAGCAAAAATGATTCTTTTATTTCGTTATTGGGTAACCTTAGGGCTGCTTTACAAGTAATAGCCTCTTAGTTATGCGACTACTAATTTGTATTCAATCTTGGTTTAGTAATTTAGGAAAGACTTTTGCCTCCTGTATTCGTATTCTTTTACAATCAACATTCAGCAATATATTAGCGATTAAGTTCAATCAGAAGGAAATTTGTCTCATTCTTGGCAATGGTCCATCTTTGAAACAAACTATTGATACCTATCCAGCGGAAACCTTTCAGCAGTTTGACTTAATGGCTGTTAATCAATTTGCAGATACCGACTATTTCAGCGTACTTCAACCTAAATTTTACCTTTTAAATGCCGTCAGTTACTTTCAAGAAGAAACGGAACTAAGTCCCTTATATCAAAACTTGCGAAAAGAACTCTACAAGAGCCTAAGCGAAAAAATTACATGGGACATGTATTTAATCGTGCCCTTTCGAGCGAAGAAGTCATCGAACTTCAAAGACTTATTGAATAGTAATCCGCACATTCATGCTGTTTATTTTAATCAAACACCAGGAGAAGGATTCACCTGCTTTACCAATTTTGTCTTTAATCGCGCTTGGGCTATGCCACGACCTCATAATGTGCTCATTCCCGGAATCATGCACGCCATTCATTTGAACTATAAAACGATCGCTATTGTTGGTGCCGACCATTCGTGGTTAGCAGAAATTTCCGTTACCAGTAATAATGAGGCCTTAGTGCATCAAAAACATTACTACGATGAACAAACGTCGCGCCCCGAATTAATGCAAGATTACATAACACGCCCAAGGAAATTACACGAAATACTTCATAAATTTTATCTATCTTTCAAAGGATATTGGGATATTGACACCTACAGTAAAAAGCGAAAAACAAGCATTTATAATTGCAGTGAAGTATCCATGATTGATGCTTTTGAGCGTAAATCGTTATCGGAACTTTAGAAAAGTCAATCATAGCGATTGCATAGGATTTAATATATTTGTATAAATAGTAATATGAAAGATAAAGCAGTACTAATAACAGGAGGAACAGGGTCATTAGGAAAAGCACTTACGAAACATTTACTTACCCAACATCCTGATATTAGCAGGTTGGTTATTTTTTCGCGAGATGAACAGAAACAATTTGAAATGGAACAAGAGTTCCCAGTCAAAAAATACCCGCAACTTCGCTATTTTATTGGTGATGTAAGAGACTATGAGCGATTAGAAAGGGCTTTCTCAGGAATAGATTACGTCATTCACGCGG
Source organism: Crocinitomicaceae bacterium (assembly GCA_044336865.1). Classification (GTDB taxonomy): domain Bacteria; phylum Bacteroidota; class Bacteroidia; order Flavobacteriales_D; family Crocinitomicaceae; genus UBA952. The sequence goes on from JBIIOQ010000038.1 coordinate 10,039, forward strand.
CTGCTATGAAACATGTTCATATTGCAGAATACAATCCAGATGAATGCGTGAAGACCAATGTCGGTGGTGCTGAAAATGTAATAAAAGCAGCATTGAAAACAAATGTGTCACATGTTGTCGCACTTTCAACCGATAAAGCATGTGCCCCCATTAATCTTTACGGAGCAACCAAATTAACCTCAGACAAACTATTTGTAGCTGCTAATAACATCAGAGGAAAACGAGATATTAAATTTTCCGTTGTTCGCTACGGAAATGTAATGGGATCAAATGGTTCTGTTATTCCTTTCTTTTTAAAGCGAAAAGAAATTGACAATGTGCTACCAATTACTGTAGAATCAATGACACGGTTTAATATTTCCCTTCAAGGAGGTGTTGACATGGTCATGCATGCCTTACAAACAGCTTGGGGAGGCGAAATATTTGTCCCAAAAATTCCATCCTATCGCATCATGGATGTCGCAGAAGCCATTGGTCCAAATTGTGAAAAGAAAGTGATAGGAATTCGACCTGGAGAAAAGATCCACGAAGAAATGATCAGTGCTTCTGACTCTTTTTTCACCTATGATTTAGGGAAATACTACGTCATTATTCCACAATCAACAATATGGAAATTGAATGAGTTCGTATTGAAATTTAATGCCATAAAAGTAAAAGAAGGATTTTCTTACAATTCACTTGATAATGAAAAAATGGAAAATGTGGAAAGTTTGCGTGAATTAATTCGTGAACACATTGATCCAAATTTCAAGGTGTGATACCCATTTTATGAAAAAAACACCCTATTACATTATTGAAGTTGCCAATACGCATGGCGGAAATCGTCAATATTTAGATGACCTGATTGCACAATTCAGTGACCTCACTGGAAATTTCGGGATAAAATTTCAAGCATTTTCTCCTGACACCATTGCCACAAAAGACTTTGAATGGTATCCTGTCTACCAAGAATTATACTTTTCTCCTAACGATTGGAAGGAAATTATCGGCGAAGCAAATAAAAGCAAAGATGTATGGCTCGATTTATTTGACGCATATGGCGTACAAATTCTGAATGAAAACATTGACAACATAAAAGGAATAAAATTTCAAAGTTCCGTGTTACAGAATCAAGAAGTTTTTGATCTCCTCTCTTCTACCAATTTGCAAGAGAAAATTATCATATTAAACATTGCAGCCCAATCGATTGAAGCCATTGAAGCGATAATTGAAAAGGTAAAATCCAACTTGAAACCACAAAAAATAATGTTGGAAATTGGTTTCCAATCCTACCCTACCTTATTAGAAGATAGTGGATTGAATAAAATCGCCATCCTAAAAAAACATTTTAGTAATGAAATCGTATTTGCGGACCATACCGAAGGAAAATCAAATGATGCGCTAACCTTGCCCTTAATTGCTGTGTTAAATGGCGTTGATGCCATTGAAAAACATGTCATGCTTGACGATCGCGAGACAAAGTACGATCACTTTTCATCCATTACAAAAAAACAATTCGATGAATTAGTCGCCAACGTTGAAAATTACACTGCATTAGCGGATAAAGAGTTCATCAATGCACGAGAAATTGATTACCTGCATAAAAGTCAAATGAAACCATTAACAAAAAATCCCTTAGTGGCAGGCAACTTAATCAGCAGTTCGAGTGACTTAATCTTCAGACGCTCAGGAAAAGATGGTTTAACGTTTAATGAAGTACGCCAACTTCAAGCGGAGAAGAAAATACTAAGTTCCGATATTCAAGCTGGTCAAACCCTTAACAAAGCTGATTTTAAGGAAGCAAAAATTGCAAGCATTATAGCCTGTCGCTTAAAATCATCGCGTCTTAAAGAAAAAGCACTTTTACCAATTGGAAATTTACCTTCCGTAGAATATTGTATAAAAAGCGCCTTGAAATTCAAAGACGTTCACCACACCATACTTGCTAGCTCGACAAATTCCCAAGACGATGAACTAAAAAATCACACCTATCATCCCGATGTCCTATTTTTTCAAGGAGATCCGGAAGATGTGATAGCACGTTATTTAAAGATTTGCGATGAATTGGACATTGATGTAATTGTTAGAATCACCGCCGACATGCCATATGTAGATCCAGAGATTTGCCGAATATTACTTGCATCGCATTTCGAAAAAGGCGCTGATTATACCACAGGAAAAAGCGCGGCAATAGGCTGCAACCTTGAAATCATCAACGTTTCCGCCCTTCGAAAAATTAAAGCCTACTTTACTTCCGCTGATTATTCAGAATACATGACATGGTATTTTCAGAACAATCCTGAATTTTTCAACTTAAATACGGTTGAATTACCAGCACATTTAGTGCGAGATTATCGCCTAACATTAGATTATGAAGAAGATTTAATCCTCTTTAATCGAATCCATGATCATTTTACAGCCAACGATAACAAAGACTACGATTTAAATGACATTCTAACATTTTTAGATGCTAATCCTGCTATTGCGGCGATAAACAAAGATTGTCAGTTGAAATACAAAACAGATCAATCACTCATACAGCTACTAAACGAAAAGACCAAGATGAAATGAGTAAAAACATATTGCTTTTTACTGATTCCCTTTCACTCCCCAGGTCTCAACCTGAAAACTGCTCCTTTTCTAATACATGGCCCGAATTATTGAGAAAAAATGATTATTCCGTTTGTCAAATAGCGATTGGAGGAGCTACATCGACAGAACTTCTAAAGCAAACTTTTTATTTTCAATCGCCCAAAAGTGAATTTGACTATGTGATCATCCAAAGCGGCATAGTAGATTGCACACCAAGATTTGCAGGGAAAAACGAATTGAAAATAATAAAATCCATTCCATTTCTCGGCAAGTACTTCCTGCAGGCCATGAATAAACAGTGGGTCAGGAATCTTCGACATATCACCTATGTAAAACCTTCGAAGTTTAAAAAGAACATGCAACAATTCATCGACCTATTTCCAACATCAACCGTACTTTTCTTAAGCATACTTCCCGCAAACAGTGACTATGAGAAAAAAGTCGTTGGCATCACGAAGCGAATAGCACAATACAATTCCATATTGAAAGAAACAGGAAGGGCCATCGATTTAAACGAAATTGAATCAAGTGGAATTATGTCGGATTTTCATCACCTAAATGAAAAAGGCCATGCCTATGTCTTGCAATGTATACTTCAAAAATTGAATGGACATGGCGAGCTATAACTGTTTACATAAGCAAGAAATTACAAAGGGAGAATATACCATTATTCCAATTCGATATGAAGATCGTTTGGCTATAATGAAATGGCGAAATGAACAAATGTATCATTTGCGGCAAGAAAAAATACTCACTGAAAACGACCAAGAATCGTACTTTCAAAACATCATTCTTCCATCCTACAATGAAAAGACGCCAGCCCAGATCTTGTTTTCATTTCTGCAAAACGAAAAATGCATTGGCTATGGTGGATTAGTCCATATTAATTGGCAAAGCAACCAAGCGGAAGTGTCGTTTATCATGGCGACCGAATTGGAAGCCGACAATTTTGAAACAAACTGGGTCACCTTCCTTCATTTGCTAGAAAAAGTAGCCTTTACGGATCTGTATTTAAATTCCCTATTCACCTATGCCTATGATTTACGTCCACATTTGTACAAAGCCATAGAAAATGCCGGATTTCAGCAGAGCAAACGCTTAGAAAAAGAGCAGCTAATTGATGGAAAGTTAGTAGATGTCGTTATTCATACAAAAAACAATCCCCTCCAACTGCGAGAAGCGACAAAAAATGATGTCGACCTTACCTTTGAGTGGGCAAGCGATACAAACATCCGTAAATACTCCTTTCAGCAGGAAGCAATCACCCAAGAAATGCACCATGCTTGGTATAATTCGAAAATAAACGATCCTGATTGCCTCTACTTACTGTTGGAAAAAGACAAGGAAGTCATTGGATCCATTCGATATGACATAAACAAAGAAAACGAGGCACTGATTAGTTATTTGATAGACTTCAAGTGCCACGGACATGGTTATGGAAATGCTATACTATCCTTATCGTTGGGAGTAGTAAAAGAAAAATATCCAAGACTAAAGCAATTAGTAGGATTTGTTGTACCTGAAAATATCGCTTCACGAAAAATATTTGAAAGACAAGGATATTTACTAGATTCGTCAGACCAAAAAAAATTAAAATACATTAAGCAGCTGTAATATGGCCAAAAATGAGCACCATGTCTTTGTAATCGCAGAACTATCCGCCAATCACAACGGGAGTTTAGCAACCGCCATTGAAACAATCCGAGCTGCAAAAAGAGCTGGTGCTGATGCCATTAAATTTCAAACCTATACAGCAGACACCCTAACCTTAGATTGCGATGAATCTGATTTCGTGATTAAAGGAGGAACAATCTGGGATGGAAAAAAATTACATGACTTATACAAGGAAGCCTATACTCCTTGGGAATGGCACGCACAACTTTTTGAAGTAGCAAAAGAAGAAGGACTAGTTTGTTTTTCTTCCCCCTTTGACAAAAGCGCGGTAGATTTCCTAGAAACCTTGCAGTGCCCTATTTACAAAATTGCTTCCTTTGAAATTACCGACATTCCCTTGATTGAATACGTAGCGAAACAAGGAAAACCAATCATTATTTCAACCGGAATTGCAAGCTATGATGACATTCTTTTAGCCCTTGAAACCTGTCGGAAAGTTGGAAATGACAACATCACCTTATTAAAATGCACCTCCTCCTACCCTGCTCCCGTTGCAGAGGCTAATTTGGCCATGATGCAACAATTAGCTATCGATTTCAAGGTGAAAATTGGTTTATCCGACCATACTTTAGGCTCCACCGTCCCTATAATCGCAACAGCCTTAGGAGCAGAGGTCATTGAAAAACATTTTATTTTAGATCGATCCATTGGTGGCCCTGACGCTTCCTTTTCAATGAATGAAATCGAATTCACCGCGATGGTTAAAGCAATCCGAGAAGCAGAAGTAGCCGTAGGGACAAGCAGCTATGAATTAAGTCCAAAACAAGAGGCAGGAAAAGATTTTTCCCGTTCACTCTATGTTGCCGAGTCAATTAATAAAGGCGACATCATTACAGAGGCAAACATTAGAAGTGTTCGTCCAGGCTTTAGTTTACATCCCAAGCACCTACCTGAAATTTTAGGCTTAACAGCCACACGAGATCTTAAAAAAGGCGAGCGAATTAGCTTGGGTGATTTCGAGTGAGGGTTCAGGGAATAAACAACGTAACAAATGTGCTTAAAAATTGTATTTTTGATGCTCGGTTAATTGTGGTTAATACAAAGATGTTATATTGTTTGACAAATAAGTGATGAGAATAAAAATTGTGAATTTTAATCTGGTCAAAAAGCAACCTAATTCGCTAGAACTTAAAGCATACCTATATCAGATAAAAAACGATTCATTTGGTTTGTCAGACAACATTACAAATGACTTTATAGAAAAGACTGGAAATTCTAATAACGAAGGAATTGATTCACTTTCCGATGAGGAGATTAAGGAAATTCTAGGCGATTACTGCCCAAATGACATCATTTATTTTCGTTCTCATCTTGACAACATTGGAGCTAAAAACCTTCATTACTCATCCTTTCCAGAGTTGTTTACCGATATCAAACAGGTCTCATTCGACTGCGACGGGATTATCTCTATGGAATCGTATCGAAGTCAAATCTACAGCCTGTATAATGCAAAAGGACAACAAATTTCACCATATTGTCACGACCTTGACATAGGTAGGGATGGTTTGATTCTTTTACGCAGTTCATCCGGTCCTTTTTGGGAAATGTTGAAAGTTGAAGGTGACCAATTGATCGAAACAAATCATCCTCGTCCCTACGATGCCATGTATGATTTTCCCGATCTAATGTACCGTGATGCCATTGCTGAATGTCTGAATCCTGAACTCTCTATGGAGGATTTATATTGGGACTCATCTCATTTATCTATTAAGGAGGTTTATAAAAAACTTAAAAATCACGAAGGTGATTTTCGAAGTTTAATTCCATTTTATGAAGATGATGAAGAACTTGCAACATTCGCAATTGAAGAAAATATTCTTGCCTTTACCTTTCTCAGTGATCGCTTAAAAAACAATCGTGAATTTGTCTTTAAACTATTAGAGAAAGGAGGTGAGTTTCTACATCTCTACTCCTATTTGAACGATGATTTCAAAAGCGACATTGAAATCGTAAAGCTGTGTCTTGATTTTTCATTTAATATCATTTATCGAATAGCTCCAATAAATGATTACGAAATCATGAAACGCGCAGTCGAAAACCATTGGTCATTATTCGAGCATGCATCCGATAATCTTAGACTGGATAGAAATTTCATCCTACAATTGGCTACCAAAGATTGGAGGATACTAGAGTCAACAAATCCTGACCTTTACACCGACATTGATTTTGTTCGAAAAACAGTAGAAGTCTACAATAATTGCAATGACGAAAAAACAGATTTAATTGAAGTCTATTGTCGGTTGATTCACAACAAAGAAGGACATTTACTTATTGATTCACTCCTTCCAATTCAAGATGAAGACCTTTTCTTGAAAGTCGTTCGCTCGGCCAAAACCCATCAAATAAACTCAATGATTTCAGGGTTGAATTCATCATCTATAGATAACAAAGATTTTTGGATTAAGGCAACCAAAATCAATCATTCAATAGTTAATTATATCCCTGAAAAAATAAGAAATGAACGACAATTTGCTTTGGATTTGATTAAAATCAATGGTGACTTTTTACATGCATTGAATCAATCATTGTATTCAGACCCAATCCTATTTGTTTGTGCCATGAGTCAAATTAAAAATCGAAGCGGATCAACGGTAATAAGCAATATTTACCCATTGCTTAACCAAGAACTTAAAGGTAATCGATCATTCATGGCGGAAGCATCAACGTTGGATTTTCACATTTTAGCCTTTTGTTCAGACGAGCTGAAGGCAGATGTAAATTTTCTACGAAGCATCCTAAAAAGCACCTATGGATGGGCTTATGCCTATGCCAATATAGAACTAAAAATGGACCAATATTTCATTCAAGCTACCATTACTCTAAATACGTATCTTGCGAAAGAAATTCCAAGTGAAGCCCTAAACAATCCTTTTGTTATTGCGCTACTAAAAGAACTTCAAATTGACTTGAATAAAGAGGTTTCAGACGACGATCTTCCCTTTTAATCAATGTGTTGGGATTTTATTAAATCATAAAAAATCGAATCTTAATCAATATACTTTGATCTGTATGCCATTAAATAAACTTAATTTCTCCATGTGACGCGTCTGAACGCAATACAAAAATCAATTTGGTTGCACAAT
>JBIIOQ010000073.1:0-4436 GCA_044336865.1 Crocinitomicaceae bacterium
AACCCACTTCATTATCATACCACCCAACTACTTTCACAAGATTATTAAAGACCAAGGTGAGTCCACCATCGAATACACAACTATTGGGATTGCCAATTATATCAGCGGATACTATGGGATCTTCTGTGTAGGATAGAATTCCTTTTAAGTTGCCTTCTGCTGCATTTTTCATTGCCGCATTGATTTCTGACGCACTAATTTTTTCTGTGGTAACAAGAGTAAGCTCCGTCATTGAACCATCACTAACTGGAACACGAACGCTTCCTCCGGTAATTTTCCCATCGAGCTCAGGGAATATTTGTGTTATTGCTTTCGCCGCTCCTGTTGAGGTTGGGATAATTGACATACTTGCAGCGCGAGCTCTTCTTAAATCTTTATGGGGTGAGTCGTGTAATCGCTGATCCGATGTATAGCTATGAATGGTTGAAATATAAGCAACGTCTATTGGAAATAATTCCTTTAACACTTTGATCATAGGTGCAGAATTATTAGTTGTACAAGATGCATTTGAAATGATCAAATCGTCCTCGTTTAATTCGTGCTCATTAACCCCTAAAACGATACTTTTTATATCCTTATCGGCAGGTGGCGCCGACAAGATCACCCTTTTCACTCCCGGCTTTAAGTGTTTAGATGCGTTTTCTTTGGTTAAAAATAGACCTGTAGATTCTAAAACGTAAGCCACATTGTGCGCCGACCAATTGATATCTGCCGGGTTTTTTTCATTGATAAAATGTATTTTTTTTCCATTTGAAAAATGAAGAGAATTCCCTTCAATGGTAAAGGGTAGATTAAGTCCTCCGTGGATACTATCGTATTTTAGCAAATGCGCTAAGGTATTCACATCGGCCAAATCATTAACAAGCGCCACCTCAATGTTTGGGTCTAAAAGAGCTAAACGAGTAAAACAACGTCCAATTCTACCAAAACCATTAATCCCTACAATTTTCATTAGTTACTTTTTTACAAAATTACAAAAACGCCTTAATTAAATAAGTAAACATCGAATTAAGCTCTTTGTTTGCTGGAATTATTGTTTAATGTACAACATAACTTAACTAGTGAGCATTTCGAATGATATTGCTCTTTAGTTAAGCGATAATATGGGGAGAATCAGTATTTAACGTAAACGAAGCCGTGCTTCTCAACATCAATACCGCCATCAAAAGTTGCGTTTATTTTATAAAAATAAGTGCCTTCTTCTACTAATTTTCCATCTTGGGTTTTTCCATCCCAACCTCCAGCAGGATCAGTGTAGGTGTAGATAGTATTTCCCCAACGATTTAAAATAAAACATTCGAATTCGGCGATGCCATTGTAGTCGACATTGAATATATGGTTGCCTGCCATAGATGATAACACAATAATATTAGGAACTTCTATGTCACAAGGTTTGATCGTGACTAGAGAAAAGTCGGTATAACTATGGCAAGTGTTAGACATTGTTACCGAATATTGTCCGGGTTGATCAACCACGATAAGGTTAGTTGTATCTCCGGTATTCCATAGCAATTCAAAGGTAGGATTGTAGCCTTGTTGCAAACTCCCGGAGTTGATCGTGGCAGCAATCAAGTCTATACTTGCTCCTTTACAAATAGCGGAGTCCAAAATATCTGTGTAAACATATGGAGGAAATTCAATTTCGGCAGTCAGTACATTTTGGCACGCATTGTCGGTAAAAGAAACGGTATATATCCCTGGAGTTGTGGTTGATATAATGGGGTTGGGGCCAGCTGTATTTGAAAAGTGGACAGCTGTATCGGCTGCATTCCAAACCCCGCCGCTATAAGAGAAGGTGTTGCTTACTTGATAAAATAAATTACACGCAATGGTGTCGTTAAAAATAGCCGGCAAGGGCAACACCTCCAGCGTTACTGTGGTGTCGTAACTGCAACCAAAATCATCTACCACATTGTAAGTGTAATAAGTGGTGCCAGAAACCAAGGGTTGAATAACAATGGCGGTATCTAATTGACCAGAAATTATGGTGGGGTTATTTGACCAGAAATCACTAACAATAGTGTTTTGGTAGCCCTCGGATTCAGGGTAAAGAGAGGCATTAAAGTAAATTCCCCACTGAAAAATGTATCCGTCATCAATTCCTTGGTTATCTTGCACGGTGATGGTCCAATTTCCATTTACCGGACAGCCGATAAAACCATTAAAGTCGCCATCTGGGAGGTAGACCCCATTTGGATTCATAGAAGGAAACCCATAGTCGTTTGTAATCCAATTTCCTGCTGCATTTTCGGTACAGATGGTGCCAAAGGTGGCTTGGGTCGGCGAAAAACAATACGACCAGACTGGAGCTCCAGGCGCGCCGCCATCTAAATTGGTGTCGTTGCCCAAAAAGGTGCCAATGCCATTTCCGCAACCACCAGGCACCAGTTCTGCCCACCCAAACGGAGTTTGGTTATAGGCATTCATCAGTGAAACAATGGTTCCATTAGGACATGTTAATGCAATTTCTAAATCACCAATATAAGAATGCTCGATATCTAGACACAGTTGATCGAAATCGCCCGCACTGTTAATAGTTGTAGTGTCGTCAAATCCGGATATCGCAATGTTGGTTTGGTATTGTACCCCACTTCCATCGGGGAGAAAGGTCAATCCTGCGAAAATTCCACCGATTTCAAATTGTCCAAAAGGGATGTCAACCCCAACGGTATCTTGAGAGGTGACCCCGCCAATAAGTAAGGTGTTTTGACCTAAACAAACGGTATCTTGAAATGGTCCTGTTCCTGCGAAATTGGGGAGTTGCGATACGCGGACTTTTGCTGTAATTCGTTTAATTTGAGGAAAAATATCGGTAACCCTTAAGTCTACAAAGTAACCAGCTCTGTTGGGTGGGGTAAACCATACAGAATCGTTGTTGAATTGACCAATACCACCAATGGTCCATTGGTAAGCACAATTGTTTGGATTTTGAGAGTAGCCTGTATTAGTTACTTCAAAAGCATAGGGGAAAGCGGGATCTGCCACAAATAATATGGAGTCTCCAAAACAAACATCTACATAACCTGTATCTGCAGGATTTAGCGCATCGGGTCCTGAACCATTCACATAAGCGTGCATGTGAGGAAAAAAGGGTTGTTGGGGATTGCCACATGCTACATTGGCGTCCCAACCTGTGCCTTCAGAAGCACCATTTGATTTAAACTTCAGTGTTAAGCAACCAGTGGGATTATTTTGAAACGAGGCTTGAACAAAAAAGCCATTTGGATTAGTCCCCGAATTGTAGGCACCAAGCAAAGGGGAGGCAATGGATGGACCATCGTAAACATAAAGCGTATCAGTGGGGTGCACATCGAAAGTGAATCCAATGTTTGTTGCAAAAACGATGGAAACCTTTGAGCCTTGAGTAAGGTCTGGACAAAAGGTAATTACCTCATTCATATTGGGTGCGTAATTGGCAGGGCCATCTGAAAAATTGGTTCCCCCAGCAGGTGGGACAATCGCAGAGCAGTTTAAAGGATTACTCGTCGGATAATCTGGTCCTGTCAATAAAATCTGAGAATTTAACGAGAACCCAAGGAAGATGGTAAGTGCGGAGAATATAAATTGCTTCATCTGATTATTTTATAGGTTTAGATGCGTTTTGCTTCATTTCATATTGGAGCATGAAAATCGACTTAACGGCAACAATGACTTCAGGATTTTCATTTCTAAAGTATTGGTTATAGGGTAAAAGCTTTACGCCGAAATCCGTAAAATGATTCGAATGTGCTGCAATAGGAAGCGCGGAAGTCTCTTTCCCTCCGTTATTATTTACATTAAAAACAGCATGATCGTATGCATAAACAAGAATATCAAGGCTGCCGTATTCCTTTTTGAAGGATTCTAATTCTGATTTAGAGTATACTTTTTTCAACTCCTTTAGAAGTTTTTTAGACGATACTTGAGCCTGAGTTGAAAAGCCTAAAAATAAAAGGCTTACAAAGATTAATAATTTATTCATAATTTATTTATTTGGTAGCAAAAGTAGCGAATTAGACGTTAGTTTTCCTTGCAACAAGTTTATAGACCATTTTTTCGTTGAAAAGTTGCACATATTGTTCATTTTTTATTTCAATAGTGCTGCTTAATTAAACTTAGCTTTGTCCGAAAGATAAAAATAAAGAAATGGACAACAATAAATTAGTAGAAATTGCCTCGCAAGTAAGGAGAGATGTACTTAGAATGGTTCACGCAGTAAACTCTGGTCATCCTGGAGGATCACTTGGCTGCGCTGATTTTTTATCCTTTCTCTATTTTGAAAAACTACGAATTAATGCTGAAAACTTTACAATGGACGGAAAGGAAGAAGACTTATTTTTCTTATCAAACGGCCATATATCACCAGTTTGGTATAGTGTTTTGGCTCGATCAGGATATTTTCCAGTTTCTGAGTTGGCGACATTTAGACGCCTGTCATCACGCTTGCAGGGACACCC
>JBIIOQ010000074.1:0-4429 GCA_044336865.1 Crocinitomicaceae bacterium
ATCGACGATGGGGATTTCCAACAAGCTGATACAGAAAAAGTGAGTGCCTTTGCAGCGTATTTAGAATCAAAAAATATTATCGTTAATATTCGAAGGAGTCGTGGGAAAGACATTGATGCTGCTTGCGGGCAATTAGCCAATAAGAATAGTGCAATAGCCAAGGAAGAACGAGAATTAAAGAAGATCTAGATAAAGGCTCTAAGTAAAACTTAGATCGAATTAATCAGCTCATTTAAATCCAATGCTTTCTGTTCATTTCCTACATGATAGAATGAAAGTATCATGTCCTCAATCATTCGTTTAATTAACGTAGAATTAGAACATGGCTCAAAATGTGAGCGATCTGGGTTAAGGTTTCGACCTGATAAAAAAGCATCAATTTCTCGGGCATCTAATATTTCGCCATGAGATTTAGGATTTATGTAAAATAAAACACCAAAGTCATTTTGCTGATTGATTATAACATTCGATTGATTATAATCCATGAATGCCATAACAAAACTGTTTGGTAAATTCACTCCATATACAGGCAAATCTAAGGATTGAGCAATTATGCTATAAATTAAACCAATGGATAAGGGAGCTCCTTTTTTCGTTTCTAACACCTTAGAAATATCAATCTCATCAGGATTATAGCGAATTTTATTTAAGCATTGAAATTGATAAACACCAAAAAAGATTCTGTTAAATATTTTAATTTGCTCAAAACTTGTTTGATAATCATTAAATTCTAACCAAATGTCACGTCTCAACATTTGAATCGTTTGCTGAACTAAAGAATCCTCTAAATAAGTGTCATGGTGCTTCGATACAATGATAGAACCCAATAGCAAGTCCTTTTCTTCTGATTTAATCCATTGAATTAATTCATTTTTTAAGGCACTTCGATGAATTTCTTCTATAATCGATTGTATTCGAATTTGAAATTCATCCCCAAAATTATTTTTTTGCCAAGCACTTTCTAGCGCCGGAAGGGCTTCGTCTCCTATTATTAATAATTCATTTTTAACATGGTTAAAAACCTGAAGATCAGGATCTTCGATTAAGCGAATTAAAGCCGTTAATGTATCTAATCGATTATTCACAATGCAAAGTTAGGAAGGCATAAGACATTCTAATTGGAAAAACAAAATGTTTATCAAAGTACAAATGTTAATTATGCTGTAACATAAAGGTGAGATTGTCGTTTGAATAACAGAATTCAAATAAACTTTGCTACAGGTTGTTTGATTGAGAGGCCTTCGGGCCTCTTTTTTTTTATCTTTGAAAAAATAAAAATCATGAGAGTCTACATACCAATCTTAATTGGATTAATTTTCCTTTCTTGTAAAACACCTTGTAAAATGAAGACGAAAAGTTCCATAGACAATAGAACTGTTGGTACGATTCACGTTGCAGAAGAAAATTGTCCTTATTACATTCTTGTGAACTCAGGTGCAGAAGAATTGATAAACAAAAAACTGTATCCGGTAGACCTGCATGACAAGTATAAGAAAAAAGGATTGAAGCTAGCTTTTGTTTTTACCTACAGTAAGGCGATGAGTCCTGAAAACTGTTCAATTGATGGAGTGATTGCGCTAGATAGTATTCAAGTTATCCCTTAATATCATTTATATTTTCAATAAAATCACGAACTAAATAAGCTAAAGCCTTTCCTGCCTTTTTTTGTTCAACTTCCGTAATTGGAGCCGCTTCAGTTAGATGAAGATAAGAAATTGGTAGTTTTGATTGAGCTAATTTTCTGAGGGCACTTCTTACCTCATCAAGGCGCCAACCAGATGGAGAAATGGCTGAACTAGGCATATCAGCAATACAATCCATATCAATATCAATTCCCAATGACGAGGCTGCAGGATGACTAGAAATTAAGTGCTTAATGTCATCATCTAAACTCTGCTTGCCATCCAGATAATCTTCGTAAAACGTAAAATTCGCACAATGATCTAATAAAAATTGATGACTTACATCATTTAAGTATGGGCGGTGTAATCCAAAAACGTGGTATTTATGAAGCTGGCCCTCTTTGATGGCATACGAAAACGAGTTGCCACTGTGTCTTCCTTCTATGGCGCGACAATCTGCATGCGCATCCAAATTTAATACTTCAATTTTCTTTTGGGATAAATTTGCCCAACGGATTAACGGAAGAGCATTATTATGTCCACCTCCAATAACAACAGGAATTTGATTTTGGCGAACATACTGTGTTAATACGTTTAAAACAAATTCATCTAATTCGTTCACATAATCCGTCAATATACTGTCCTCAGTATAAGTTCCAATCCATTGAATAATTCCAATACATGCAGCATCATGCTTAAAATCTTGGGTATTTAAAAAGAATGGCAAAAAAGATTCAAAGGCATTTTCAGCCCCTTTCTGTCCTCCATTCGCTAAAGGCCCAATAGATTCAGATATACCAAGTAAAATAAATTTAGCTTCACTTGATTCTTGAATTGAAAATATAGAAGCACCTACTCGTTTTTCGCCTTGACGAGCAGACTGATAAACTGAAATTTGGGACTTTGAAAACGTTTTGAAATGATAATTACTGTTCTTGGATTGCATAAGATTGAATAATAGAAAGAAATTCTTTCGGAGGAGACATTGGTTTTTTTGAATCTGCATGAATAAATACCAAACTAGTCATTGCAGTTGCTAAGAGCAATTGGTCTTCATTATAAATAGCATAATCAAAATAAATACGAACCCCCTTTACAGCAGTAATCTTTGTTTCAATCAAAAGCATATCATCATAATGAGCTGGCGAACTATATTTAATCTGAAATTCAGAAACAGGCAACATAATTCCATTATCTTCTAATGATTTATAGGATATCCCCAAAGTTCTTAAGGATTCAACCCTTCCGATTTCTAGAAATGACGCATAATTACCATAATAACAGAAGCCCATTTTATCAGTTTCAGAATACCTTACTCGCAAATAATGCTTATGAGTATAATTTATTTTCATGCTAACTCAAAAATACGCTTTAATTGATGAAATATCTATATTTTATCCTTATTTTTGTTCACTTCAACTTTTTCTTTATTTCAATTTATTTTTTAGAAAACTTGTAAAAGAAAATTAAAAAACAATACCTTTTTGATTTTTTTTTTAACTTTTTTAAGTCAATCTTTGTTGACTGAAAGTTTACATTAATTTAACATGGCGTTTTAGTTATATAAAAAATAGCAAAAACGCATAATTAGCATCATAAAATAGAAAAATTAGAATGGTTAAAGATCACATTGGAATTTGGGAAAACTGCCTTAAAGTAATCAAGGACAACATTTCAGCACAAGCTTTCAAAACTTGGTTTGCTCCTATTACCCCCGTGAAAATTGATAATAATATCTTAACTATACAGGTTCCATCACATTTTTTTTATGAATGGCTTGAGGAGCACTACATTACTTTATTAAGTCGTGTTATCAGAAAAGAGTTGGGGCCAGAAGCAAGTTTGGAATATTCTATTTTAATGGAAAGCAACCACAAAAATGCAATTCCATATACGGTTAAACTTCCAACTCAAAACAACACTTCGATTAGAAATGCACCTGTTTCAATGCCCTTAAACACACATGAAAAGCAGATAAGAAATCCTTTTATTATACCAGGTTTAAAAAAGATCAACATTGAATCTAATTTAATGCCTCAATTTACCTTGGATAATTTTGTTGAGGGGGAGTATAATCGATTAGCTCGCGCATCTGGTTATGCAGTTGCCAATAAACCAGGTGGAACAGCATTCAATCCATTATTAATTTACGGAGCAGTAGGTTTAGGAAAAACACACTTAGCGAACGCGATTGGAATTGCCATTAAAGAAAAACACCCAAGTAAAACTGTTTTATACGTTCAATCGGAGAAATTTGCCCACCAATTCATTGATGCTATAAAAAATCAGACCACGAACGATTTCGTTCATTTCTATCAAATGATCGATGTTCTTATTATTGACGATGTTCAATTCTTCGCTGGAAAGGAAAAAACTCAAGATGTTTTCTTTAGTATTTTTAATCATTTACATCAGAATGGAAAGCAAATTGTATTGACGTCCGATAAGGCACCAGTGGAATTACAAGGCATGGAGCAACGTTTATTGTCTCGATTTAAATGGGGATTGTCTGCTGATTTAGCAATTCCTGACCTAGAAACTAGAATTGCCGTATTAGAGAAAAAAATGCAAGGAAGTGGCATCGAACTTCCAAAAGAAGTGGTGGAGTACTTGGCATACTCTATTAATACAAATATCCGAGAAATTGAGGGTGCGCTTAATACATTATTGGCTCAAGCATCTTTAAATAAAAAAGCAATTACCTTAGAATTGGCCAAGCAAATGGTCGATAAATTTGTAAAAAATACCGCAAGAGAAGTTTCCATTGAATATATTCAAAAAGTAGTTTGCGATTATTTCGACTTACC
>JBIIOQ010000094.1:0-4368 GCA_044336865.1 Crocinitomicaceae bacterium
CAACGGTATCTGTAAGTGCAAGTGGCGGTACAGGGCCATATACTGGAACTGGCAATTATTCTGTTTCAGCGGGTACCTATGGCTATAATGTTATTGATAATAATGGTTGTTCAGACTCAAGCTACATTACAGTGGTTCAACCTAGTGCCATTCTAATAAATACAACACAAACTAATATCACCTGCAACGGATTAACAAATGGATCAGCTAATTCAACAGTAATCGGAGGCGAGGCCCCATATTCCTATTCTTGGTCTAACGGTGCTTCATCTTCCAATGTGAATGGTTTAGCAGTCGGAAACTATACTTTAACCGTTACAGACGATAACGGATGTTCGGATTCTGTTTCAGTAAGTATCTCAGAACCTAGTGCTTTGGTAGCCAATTCTGTGATTTTAAATACTATTTTATGTAATGGCAATCAAGGCACTGTCACAGTTTCAGCCACAGGTGGTACTGCTCCATTTAGTGGAGTTGGAAATAATAACGTAAACGCTGGCACTTACAGCTATATCGTAACGGATGCCAATCAATGTGTTGATACCACAACTATTTCCATTACAGAACCAACCGCAATCAATGCAGTCATGTCGTCGGTGAGCGCTAGTTGTAATCCCGATGGGCAAGCTTCGGTTGCTGCATCAGGAGGAACGCCTTCTTACACCTATTTGTGGTCAAATAATGCAAGCACTGCAACCATAATTAATTTAGCGGCAGGTACTTATTCCGTTCAAATTACTGATGCTAACAATTGCGTATCTAATCAAAGCGTTGTGGTGAATGCTTTATCAGGATTAGCCGCAAGTTCTGCTATCAGTTCAGCCGTTACATGTAACGGAGGGCAAGGCACTGTTACAGTTTCAGTCATTGGGGGAACGGGACCTTACACAGGAACAGGTAGTTTTGCGGTAACAGCTGGAAACTATAACTACATCGTTACAGATTCCAATGGATGTTCAGCTTCTACCTCTATTGTAGTAACCGAACCAAATGCTTTAGTTGCTTCAAGTAGTGAAACTGTAAATATTATCTGTAACAGTGGATTAGCAACGGTATCTGTAAGTGCAAGTGGCGGTACAGGGCCATATACTGGAACTGGGAATTATTCTGTTCTAGCGGGCACCTACAGCTATATCGTAACAGATTTTAATCAATGTGTCGATACCACAACTATTTCCATTACAGAACCAACCGCAATCAATGCAGTTATGTCGTCGGTGAGCGCCAGTTGTAATCCCGATGGGCAAGCTTCGGTTGCTGCATCAGGAGGAACGCCTTCTTACACTTATTTGTGGTCAAATAATGCAAGCACTGCAACCATAATTAATTTAGCGGCAGGTACGTATTCCGTTCAAATTACCGATGCTAACAATTGCGTATCTAATCAAAGCGTTGTGGTGAATGCTTTATCGGGATTATCTGCAAGTTCTGCTATCAGTTCAGCCATTACATGTAACGGAGGTCAAGGCACTGTTACAGTTTCAGCCATTGGGGGAACGGGACCTTACACAGGTACTGGTAGTTTTGTGGTAACAGCTGGAAACTATAACTACATCGTTACGGATTCCAATGGATGTTCAGCTTCTACCTCTATTGTAGTAACCGAACCAAATGCTTTAGTTGCTTCAAGTAGTGAATCCATTTCCATATTCTGTAACGGTGGATTAGCAACGGTATCTGTAAGTGCAAGTGGCGGTACAGGGCCATATACTGGAACTGGCAATTATTCTGTTTCAGCGGGTACCTATGGCTATAATGTTATTGATAATAATGGTTGTTCAGACTCAAGCTACATAACAGTGGTTCAACCTAGTGCCATTCAAATAAATACAACACAAACTAATATCACTTGTAACGGTTTAACAAACGGAACAGCTAATTCAACAGTAATCGGAGGAGAGGCCCCATACGCCTATTCTTGGTCTAACGGTGCTTCATCTTCCAATGTGAATGGTTTAGCCGTCGGAAACTATACTTTAACCGTTACAGACGATAACGGTTGTTCGGATTCTATTTCAGTAAGCATTTCAGAGCCTAGTGCTTTGATAGCCAATTCTGTGATTTCAAATACTATTTTATGTAATGGTGATACAGCCACTGTGACCATTTCAGCCACAGGTGGTGTGCCAGGCTATATCGGCATTGGCGTATTTAATGTTATTGCAGGCAGTTATAACTATACAATTACAGATACAAATGGATGTAATGCGTTTACCTCCATAAATGTTTTACAACCAAATGCACTTAATAGTACCATTTCAAAACAGAATATATCGTGCTTTGGAGCCAATGATGGTACAGCTACATTAGTTATATCTGGTGGAACACCTGGATTCACTATCCTTTGGAGCAACGGCGCAACAAGTACGAGTATAAATAATCTTGGTCCTGGTAATTACAGTGCTACCATATCCGATACCAATGGCTGTACTTCAACACCAAGCACCACTATTATTGAACCTCCCCTACTCGTAGCCGTATCAAACATTTTAAATCCTATCCTGTGTCAAGGAAGTCAAGCTACAGTATCTGTTTCTGCAAATGGTGGAACCCTACCATATACCAACACAGGTATTTTTTCACAAAGTGCTGGGACCCAAATTTACACAGTGACTGATTTTAATGGATGTACGTCAAATGTTACGGAAACAGTAAGCCAACCCATTGCCATTAGTTTAGTATTAAACTCATTTCCAGCAACTTGTACTGGTTTAGCAACAGGTTCAGCCAATGTTACAGCCACAGGAGGAACTACACCATACACATACTTATGGTCGAATGGTGCGATTACAACAAATATCACAGGGTTATCTGCCGGAACCTTTACAATAACGGTAACCGATACCAATGGTTGTATTGCTATCGACTCGATTATCGTTTCTCAGCCGCAAGGATCTTTAGCGCTTAGTGCAACACAAACAAATATTTTATGTTTTGGAAATAATACAGGCCAAATCGATTTAACTGTATCCGGAGGCACAGGAACATATACATACTTATGGTCGAATAGTGCAACCATTCAAGATCTATTTAATCTCGTGGTAGGAACTTATTCAGTAAGCGTTACCGATTCGAACGGATGTACAGCAACTACAAGTGCTACGATTACTGAACCTGCAGCAGCCTTGGCACTGAGCACCACCCAAGTGGATGTGCTTTGTAATGGAAACAATACAGGAAGCATAGACTTAAGCGTAACAGGAGGAACATCCCCATATACATACTTATGGTCTAATAATGCTACGATTCAAGATCCATTGAATCTCGTAGCAGGAATTTATTCAGTAACGGTTACCGATACAAACGGATGTACAGCAACGACAATTGCCACGATTACTGAACCTGCAGTAGCCTTGGCCCTGAGCACCACCCAAGTAAATGTACTTTGTAACGGAAACAATACAGGAAGCATTGACTTAAGCGTAGCAGGAGGTACTGCACCTTACTCCTATTTATGGTCGAACAATTCCACTATTCAAGATCCATTGAATCTCGTAGCGGGAACTTATTCAGTAACGGTTACTGATGCTAATGGATGTACAGCAACAACAAGTGCAACGATTATTCAACCTGCAGCATTAATAGCCCTAAGTACAACCCAAGTGAATGTACTTTGTAATGGAAACAATACAGGAAGCATTGACTTAAGCGTAACAGGAGGAACGTCTCCTTATACATACTTATGGTCAAATAATGCTACCATCCAAGATCCATTGAATCTCGTGGTAGGAACTTATTCAGTTACCGTTACCGATTCGAACGGATGTACAGCAACTACAAGTGCAACGATTACTGAACCTGCAACAGCCTTGGCACTGAGCACCACCCAAGTGGATGTACTTTGTAATGGAAATAATACAGGAAGCATTGACTTAAGCGTAGCAGGAGGTACTGCACCTTACTCCTATTTATGGTCAAATAATGCTACGATTCAAGATCCATTGACCCTGATTGCTGGAACTTATTCAGTAACAGTTACAGATGCGAATGGATGTACAGCAACGACAAGTGCCACGATTACTCAACCAGCAGCAGCCTTGGCCCTGAGCACCACCCAAGTGAATGTACTTTGTAATGGCAACAATACGGGAAGCATTGACTTAAGCGTAGCAGGAGGAACGGCTCCATTTACATACTTATGGTCAAATAATGCTACCATACAAGATCCATTAAATCTCGTAGCGGGAACTTATTCAGTAACGGTTACTGATGCGAATGGATGTACAGCAACGACAAGTGCTACGATTATTCAACCTGCAGCATTAATAGCCCTAAGTACAACCCAAGTGAATGTACTTTGTAATGGAAACAATACAGGAAGCATTGACTTAAGCGTAACAGGAGGAACGTCTCCTTATACATACTTAT
>JBIIOQ010000075.1:0-4341 GCA_044336865.1 Crocinitomicaceae bacterium
TCTCCTGTTGAAGTGCTTTGGTCAATTGGGTTCTTTTTAGATTAGAATTTTTATTGAATTAATTATTGGAGGAATCGCTTTACTAATTGTTTTGAATTAATAAATGGACTGTCCTATTCTCCTAGTGACTCAAACTGGATAAATAACGTTCAATCAATTTCATATTGTGCAAGTAGCTTTGCTATTTCACCAGCATTCACCGAGTTTTTATATTACATGCTTCCGGATCAAATTGATGGAATGAATTCTGTTTCTTGTTTTTTTTGGAAAACACCATGTTGTTTAATTAATTTGTATTTCAATGCTGAATTTTCACCGGCTTATATTAAAAAGCTAAAGCTCGTTATAAAGGGCGCTTTTTTCTGTTTTAAACTATTTACAATTGAAAACATGCGTTTTTTATAGCATGATTATATGTAAAACAACTAACTTTAAAATATGAATAAAAATCCATTCCTTATTATACTAGCCATTATCATTTTAATGACGTTTCCTGCTTTTGGCCAAACAACCTGGCAAGGATCGAAGAATACTAAGCATAAATTCACCCTATCTGGCTTCGGTGATTTATATTACGGTAAACACTTTGGAAACTATGCTAAAAAAGAAAGTTTTTATTATAATCATAAAGTAAATGATAAAATCCGCACTAATTTATTGCTCTTAAAAGGAGAATTTACTTCGCCTCGCTTTCATGCTACATTGGGGCTAATGACTGGCGATTATTCTCAATTTAATTTGTCTTCAGAACCCAATTGGGCCAAGCCATTGAACGAGGCTTATGTAGGAGTCAAGCTACTTAAAAAACACAATCTATGGTGGGATGCTGGGATATATAGTTCGTTTATTGGTATTGAATCATCAATATCGTCTGATTGTCCTACATTAACACGAAGTATTGTCGCTGAAAACTCCCCTTATTTTCTTAGCGGAACGCGATTGCTTTTCACAAGCGAAAACAAAAAAAACGAACTTGGCTTTCACGTCTTAAATGGTTGGCAACGAATCGCCTTTGACCCTTTGATAACTCGTCCCAGCTTTGGCGCACACTACAAACGCAATCTAAATGACAATACTTCACTAATGTATGGTGTTTTTTATGGTTCAATATATCCTGACAGCCTCTCAATAAATCGATTTTACCAGCATGCAAATGTCGCTTGGAAAAAAAATAAGTGGGAAATGTGGGCGACCTTGGACTTGGGGCTTGAGTCAGGTTTTATTTGGGGAGCAACTCAGTTCGTAGGCAAGTATTCGTTTACGCCGCATTGGTCTCTTGCTCAGCGCTTAGAAGTTTACTATGATCCTAATAACCGATGCGCGCGCATCGGCGCAACAAAACAAACAAACTTGGGCGGCTATGCGGTTTGTCTGAATTATTCCTTAAACGAAAATATCCTAATCCGGTTCGAACCAAAGTTTTTACTCGCTACAGAACCTATATTAAAATCGAATCCTTGGGATTTACAATTTAATATAGGCATTGGAATGAAATTTTAATTTGGTTGATTTACAGCTATGGGGATTACGCGTCAAAAAACGCGTGATCCCGGAAGGGGCGGCTTCATAATAATTAAAGCCATGCCGCGATGCGGCGAATAGCTTTTTTTGTTCAACTTCACCTTAAAGCAAGCGAGGATTACGCATCTAAAAGGATGCGTGATCCCGGAAGGGGCGGCTACATAATAATTAAAGCCATGCCGCGATGCGGTAGCTATCTTTTTTTGCTCCACTTCACCTTAAAGCAAGCGAGGATTACGCATCTAAAAGGATGCGTGATCCCTAAAACGAGGATCCTTGACCAATTATAATTCGATGAATCCAATTCTTCATTCTTCAGAATTTCTTCGCTTTAAATAATAAAGAATTAAGCGAGCTTATTCTTTATTATTATTAGCTCAGCTTAATTCATCGAATTATATTGCGGAGAGAGGGGGATTACGCGCCCAAAAACGCGTGATCCCGGAAGGGGGTCGCTTCATACTAATTAAAGCCATGCCGCGTTGCGGCGCCTAGCTTTTTTTCCCACTTCACCATAAAGCAAGCTTTAGGTTCGTTTAAAAAAAAGCCCTGCAAAAATGCCCGGCTTTAATAATTTTGGCGGAGAGAGGGGGATTCGAACCCCCGTTACGTTACCGTAAACACGCTTTCCAAGCGTGCGCGTTCAGCCACTCTGCCACCTCTCCTCTTATTTTTAAGAGCGCTAAGTTAATGCTTTTTTCCCTTTAAGAAAGGGCTGTCGTAGGAATTGTTTTAAAACTCATTCGGATCCATAAATTAGAAAATGCTGGTTTTTTGAACTTGCTGAAGTCAATTCTATAAGTAATTGTAATTTTACACCATGAAATACCTCATCGTTGGTTTAGGGAATCCTGGGATTGAATATGAAAACACCCGACATAATGTTGGCTTTCGTGTCCTTGATAAAATTGCGGGGGAATTAGAAACCTCTTTTGTACTTGACCGGGCGGCTTTCGTTTCATATGCTAAATATAAGGGTCGATCATTGGTTTTAATAAAGCCTATAACCTTTATGAATTTATCTGGAAAAGCAGTCAATTATTGGATGCAAAAAGAAGGGGTTTCCATTGAAAATATATTAGTAATCACAGACGATTTAGCGCTGCCCTTTGGTAAATTGAGAATGAAAGGAAGCGGTAGCGATGGGGGACACAATGGCTTAAAGGATATTCAGGCAACACTTGGAACCAATGAATATTCTCGCTTACGCTTTGGAGTTGGAAATGATTTTTCGAAGGGAAGACAATCTGATTATGTGTTAGGTAAGTGGGAAAAGGAAGAGGAGCTTGCTTTGCCGGAGCGGCTATTAAGCGCAACTAAAATGGGATTAAGCTTTTGCGCCATTGGCTTAGCGCTTACAATGACTGAATGGAATGGAAAATAGATTCTTTATAATCAGCGAATAATAGTAAAGAACCCAGAATAAGTAAGGTCTTTATCTACTATGGTCAGCATCAAGAAATAAGTGCCGTCTGTCAACCCTTCGCCGCTCCAATCATTTTGATAATTATTTTTTTCAAGAATTAAATTTCCCCAACGATTGAAAATTAACAATTGATTATTAGGATAAAAATCTAAGTATTCAAACGCGAGAAATTCATTTTTTCCATCATTGTTTGGGGTAATTACATTCGGAATTTTTACTTCAGCAGGGATTACTTGTATAATAGAACATACTGAGTCCAAGCATCCGATTTGATCTTGAACAAGCAGGCATAAATCGTTATTTCCTGGGTTAAAATAGGTGTTTCCCCATTGACTAGAAAGGCTGGTTACCGTATCGTTCCAAGTCCAAAACCAAGAAGAAATAGTAGATGCTGGAGACACCGAGTTGTCTATAAACAAAGCGGGAACGCCCACAATAACAGGCAAGGGGTCTATTGTAAATGCAGCGCTAGGATTGCTATACACAGTAATGTTAAATTGGGTTGTATCGGAGGTGCAACCATTTCCTTGAGCATAGGCTGAAAAGTTGAGCGAAACGGGAGCCCCTGAAGTGGTGACAGGCGTTGAGAAATTCCCTTGACCACTGAGTCCTTCCCCAAAAAAATAAGCCGTGCCATTGCTGAAACAAGATGCTAAACTCACATTAATCGGGGGGCCACTACAAACAATGGAATCATATTGCAACTCTACATTCGTGGCTGGCTTAATGGGAACCGTCTCGTTGGGCAAGCCCGTAATTACGGTCCCACAAGCGTCAGTAATCACTGGGGGCGGAATGGTTAAAAGGGTATAGCTTGAATCGCAATATACTGGACAATTTGGTATGGTAAGTAAAAAGTCGTGGCTAGTTGAGCCTACATTACACCCCACATTGGTGCCAATAGTTACTGTTTGAGTCGTCCAGGGGTGGGAAAAGGTATACGGTGCCACACCATAGCGGGCATAAGCCCTTACCTCGACTTCACAAGAATTTGAACAAATTGGTGTTTGTGGTGCATACCAGATAGAACCATAAGACTCTGGTGTTTTGCCATAAATTACCACTTGGAAGGGCCACGCAGTGGTAAAGGGGTCGTAACGGATGTAGAAAGGATTGCAGTTGCCGTTGAATGCATTTCTCCCTAAATGAAACCGCACATAGATCTGAGTTGGGGTGCACGATTCCGGCACACAGCAAACCAAGGGAGCCATTACGTTAAAGCTATCTAAGTAAGCGGTTCCTGCTAATTGAGCCGTTGAACCCACCACTGTAAAGGTTTGAGAAGCACCACAAGTTGTGCTGAAATACATTGAGCCCTGACTCATCGTTGCGCCACTGAATGGATCAGCATAGAAACTAGAAGATACATAAAGGCCCGTTACCGTAACACCGCC
>JBIIOQ010000076.1:0-4304 GCA_044336865.1 Crocinitomicaceae bacterium
TGACTACAAAATGAGAAAATATTTAGCCTATCTAAAAGGGGATCCGGTAATTTGGATGATTACCTTACTTATGCTTTCATTTTCTCTTGTTACGGTTTATAGTTTCGTGCCAATTCTAGTTAAAATTGAGGGCGGGACTCCTTTTTATTATTTATTTAAGCATTTTATTTATGTGCTTATTGGCTTTTTCTCCATTTATTTTATACACAAGGTTAACCCTAAATATATTTCCCAAATCGCAAAGTTTTCTTACTATTTGGCGATAGCGCTGCTTATTTTCACTATATTTTTTGGTTCTAAAGTAAATGATGCAGGACGATGGATAAAAATCCCCTTCATTGGACTTACGTTTCAATCCTCTGATTTCGCCAAGTTAGCGCTATTTCTATACCTGTCTAAAATACTAGTCAAGAAAAAGGAACTACTGAACGACTGGAGGCAAGGTATTGTACCTCTTATGATTCCTATTGTTGTCATTTGCGGTTTAATCTTTAAAGATAATTTGTCCACCGCAGCCATGCTTTTTTCACTGTCTATGTTTGTTTTATTCATTGGTAAAGTGCCAATTACAAAACTTTTGACAATGGCAGGAGTTGGTGTGCTTGGACTACTGATTGTCATAGGTATTCATAAAATGCTCCCTGATCTTAATGTATTACCGAGGTACCAAACATGGGAGAATAGAATTAGTAATAAAATTGGTCCTGATGATGGAACAATTGAAAATGCACAAGCGCTAAATGCTAAATTAGCTATTCATAACGGCCGGCTGTTTGGACAAGGGGTAGGTGACGGTAAATTAAAACAATACCTCCCTGAAGCGTACGCAGATTTTTATTATGCGAGTTTTGTTGAAGAGTTTGGTTCAATTTCCGCATTGATTTTATTAATGCTCTATATGATTTTATTATTCCGAATAATTCGCATCGGATTGCATACCGATAATCTATTTGAAACCTATGTTTGCTTAGCTATTGGACTTCATTTACTATCGCAAGCTAGCATTAATATGCTTGTTTGTACTGGGTTTCTTCCTGTAACAGGTCAAAATATGCCTTTTTTGGCTATGGGAGGTTCGGCATTGATTATGGCGTGCGTATCGATTGGAGTAATTCAGTCTTTTGCCGCTAAACAATCAAATAGTAACAATGCCTTTGAAATTAAAGAAGACAGTGAAAATGATAAATAGGGTCATAATTTCTGGTGGTGGAACTGGTGGACATATTTTTCCAGCCATTGCTATTGCTAATGAAATTAAACGTACAAATCCATCAGTTGCGATTTTATTTGTTGGCGCCCTTGGAAAAATGGAAATGGAAAAGGTGCCGCTTGCTGGTTATGAAATTGTAGGTCTTAAAATTGTTGGTTTAAAACGCTCACTTGATTTTTCCAATCTTTTATTGCCAATAAAGCTATTACTTAGTTTATGGAAGGCAAGGCAAATCATTAAGCAATTCAAGCCTGAATTAGTTATTGGAGTAGGCGGTTATGCGAGTGGCCCAACATTGAAAATGGCTTCTTGGTTATCCATTCCAACAGTAATTCAAGAACAAAATTCTTTCCCAGGTAAAACCAACTTATTGTTAGCGAAAAAGGCCAGTTTGATTTGTACCGCATATGACAATCTAGATACATTTTTCCCAAAAGAAAAGCTCTTATTAACAGGTAATCCCGTGCGACCTGAATCGGTGGATATCGTCAATAAAAGACAAGAAGCGCTCAATTTTTATTCCTTCGATGCAAGCAAAAAGACTATTTTAATTCTAGGGGGTAGCTTGGGAGCAAGGTCGATTAATGAAGCGGTTGTTTTTGCATTAAAAAATGAAAGTCAGGATCCCCAAATTCAATTTCTTTGGCAATGTGGTAACCTTTATTTTGATACGCTTTCACTAGAGCTGGACCTTCCTGAAAATGTTAAAATGCTTCGTTTTATAGAGCGAATGGACTTTGCATATGCAGCAGCAGATGTAATCGTTTCTCGGGCTGGCGCTACATCGATTTCGGAGTTATGCATGATTGGGAAGCCAATTATTTTAGTGCCATCTCCAAATGTTTCAGAGGACCACCAAACAAAGAACGCTATGGCATTGGTAAATCAAAATGCAGCATTGTTAGTCCGCGATAGTGATGCTAAAGAAGTATTGATTGCTCGTAGCATTGAGCTCCTTCGTCAAAATGAATTGGGTATGCAATTATCCGAAAATATAAAAAAATTGGCACGGCCTAATGCGACTGAAGATATCGTAGAGGCTTGTCAAAATGTACTTGCTAATTTAACGGTAAAGAATGGAAAATAAGATGAATCTTTTTGATAAGGTTTTCTTTCTTGGAATTGGCGGAATTGGGATGTCTGCATTGGCTAGGTATTTTCTTGCTCATGGTAAGCATGTTGCAGGTTATGATCGGGTGGAGTCTGCATTGACAAGGGAATTAGTAGCGGAAGGTTGCGAGATCATTTACCGCGATGCTCCGGATGATATCGCTAGTTCGTTTTTGCAGATTGACAAAGTATTGGTGGTGTATACGCCAGCTATTTCAACAGATAATTTGATCTTTAATTCTTTCAAGGATAAGGGCTTTTCGCTAAAGAAAAGAGCTGAAGTTCTTGGAATACTAACGCATTCAGCGAAAAGTTTATGTGTAGCAGGAACTCACGGGAAATCAACCACCAGTTCATTGTTAGCACATATTTTAGCGGGTTCTGATTGGAAATGCAACGCTTTTTTAGGGGCTATTGCAACTAATTTCAATTCTAATCTTGTGTTAGATGAGGAAGCGAAGTTTATGGTCGTTGAAGCGGATGAATTTGATCGTTCATTCTTGCAGTTGGCACCTTTTTGCGCTATAATTACTTCGTGCGACCCGGATCACTTAGATATTTATGGATCGAATGAATCGTTTATAGAAGGTTTTAGTCAGTTTGCATCTAAGATTCATCCAGATGGATTAATGGTTATCAAGGAAGGAATTGAGTTGCTTTCTCCAGCCAAGAAAATTACCTATGCCCTGTTCTCAAAAACGGCAGATTATGCAATCGATCGCTTGTATTTTGAACATGATGTGGGGTTTTGTGACATTAGGGTTAAATCTGAGTATTGGATGAGGGTGGAACTCGGTTTGTCGGGAATTCATAATGCGGAGAACGCGCTGGCTTGTATCGCTTTATTGATGGAATTGGGATTATCACAATCATTTATTAAACAAGGCATACAATCTTTTTTAGGTTTGAAAAGAAGATTCGAAATTATTTTTAAATCAGATGATGTGGTATACTTAGATGATTATGCTCACCATCCTACTGAAATTGATTCCCTAATTGCATCGCTTAAAATGCGTTACCCTAACAAAAAAATTACCGGTGTTTTTCAACCACACTTGTACTCCCGTACTAAAGATTTTGCAGCTGATTTTGCTCGGTCACTTTCAGCATTAAATGAAGTTATTTTATTGCCTATCTACCCCGCAAGAGAAATGCCTATTTTAGGAGTGACATCAGATTATTTACTTGAACTCATAACTAATGACACGAAGAAATTAATCTCCAAAGAGGAATTAGTAGGGTGCGCGGAAGCGTTTGATTCGGGTGTATTTGTTACTATAGGCGCTGGAGATATTGATCGCTTTGTTCAACCAATTAAAGATGTATTTATGAATAAGCAAGTAAAGAGATGAAAAAAGTATTCAAAATTATTTTTTGGGTTTTGTTTGCTGTAGGGCTCATCTTAATAGTGTTTTTTGCCAGTAAAGAAAATAATAATGCCGTCGCTAAAAAGCCTGACATCTCAATTCATGTGGAAGGTGAAAATGCTTTTTTGACGGAAAGTGAATTATTGGATCGTTTAATCTACAAACGCCTATATCAAAAAAACATGAAGGTAAATGTTGTTAACGTAAAAAAAATTGAGGCGGCAATCATTAAAATGGAGGAGGTTAAAAAGGTGAGGGTGTATAAAAATATTGGTAATTCATGGAATATAGATGTAGAACTTCGAAATCCTATTGCAAGAATTTTTACACTTTCTCAAAAAGCGTATTATCTCGATGATGAAGGATTTACAATGGGTCGATCTTCGCTCCATACTGCTCATGTTCTTGTATTTTCAGGATTTATAACTGAAAACATGGAAAAGGCATCCGTAAAAGAAATTATTAACAATGATTCTTTGAAAAGTATTCAAAAATTAGATGATATCTATCGTATTTCCAATTATGTTTGTAAAGATTCATTATTGAATGCTTTAATTGGGCAGGTGTACCTCGAAAAGAACGGCGATTTTATACTTATTCCACTTGTAGGAAAGCAA
>JBIIOQ010000039.1:0-16601 GCA_044336865.1 Crocinitomicaceae bacterium
AATTGTTATGCTTTAGCAGATTTTCAGGCGAGTTTAATTACTACTGCCGGAACGGTTAATCAAACAACTTGCGCCCAACCTGGTATCAATGCACTTATTACCTTTGACAATTCTCAAATGATGAGCACCTCAACACCTGGTGATTATTACCAATGGTATGTCAACGGACAAATAATGCTAGGTGAAACAAATGATACCCTTTTGATTCCATTAGATTTCGGTGGGACATTCACCGTTTCTGTTATGTCAGCAAATGGATGCGACACTAGTAATTTTATAACCCTGCAAGGGAGTGTCGACGAAGCGCAGCTTAATTTTAGTCTTTATCCTAACCCAACGAATGACATGTTACATGTGGAATTTCAAAAACAGCTCCTTGGCTACTATGAAATTTTAGACATTTCAGGTAGGACATTGACGAAAGAAGCTGTGAATTCAAATCAATTAAAAATTGATTGCTCGAATTTATTGAAAGGCTCTTACCTACTCAAGATTTATGAAAATGGGCGCTACACAACCAAGAAATTTTCCGTTGATTAACTTAGCAAATAAGCCCGATAATTTCCTGTTTGTTTTGAGGGGAATCCACTAAGACAAGTTTATTTTCTTTGGAAGAAACCGCTAAAGTTGGCAAAGCTAATTCAATGCTTAAATCGAGATCATGTGAAGAACAAATGATGCATTTGTTTTGGGAAACAGCAATTTCTTTTAAGGTTTTCATTAACATTTCCTTGTTTTCAAAATCCAAAAAAGCCGTTGGTTCATCTAACAATAATACTGGTGCTTCTTGCACCAATGCGCGAGCGATTGCACCCAACTGACGAATTCCATCGCTTAATTCATCCGTAAATTTATCTTGATAATCACTAATATTTAGTAGCGTCATTACTTCCAACGTTTTCTGGGTATCGCTTTCTTTTAAGCGACCAAAAGCATTCGTGTGTGGCGATCTCCCTAATGAAATATAGTCTTTTAAGGTGAGGAATGGAATGCCATTAAAGCGACTTTCCACAAAGGCGACGAGTTGAGGGAGCATTCTTTTTTCAAGCTGATGTAAGTCTTTTCCATTAAGCTCAATATGCCCACCATGTAAAGGAACCGAGCGAACAAGTGACTTTAACAAGGTCGTTTTTCCCGTCCCATTTTTTCCCGCTAACAAATACATTTTGCCCGTATATAAACACACGTCATTTATTTCAAATAAACTCGTTTTATATCCAACATGCGTGTTTTTAAAGCAAATCATCTTACTTTTTTTATCAAAATAAAGATCACAAATGGAGCACCAATAATCGATGTTAATGCATTTAAAGGAAGATGAACCGTTTCTTCTAGGTATTGAATTAGCACATCACAAGAGACCAGAAATAAGGCGCCAATAATTAAATTCCCACCAATCAACCAGGCATGTTGTTGAGTCCGAAACAATAACTTAGTGATATTGGGAACTGCTAGCCCAACAAATGCAATAGGGCCACAATAAGCGGTAATCAATCCCGTAAAAAGGGCGGTCACAGAAATAATCAAAATTCTAGTCTTGCGCAAAGACAAACCAAGCATAACAGCTGAATCTTCCCCTAAAACTAGCATGTTAAGTGGTTTTATCAATAAGAACGAGCTAAGTACACTTCCAAAAAAGAAGAGTAAGATCAATGGAACTTGGGACATATCTACTTGTTGTAAGGATCCCATTCCCCAAACGGCAAAAGACTTGAACTGTTCAGCTGCCGCACTTAATTCCAAAATGGACACCACGGCAAACGTAAAACTACCAAGCATTAAACCAATAAGAAGCAAGGAAATATGTGATTTAACAGACAGCGAAAAGAGCAAGATAATCATCCCAAAAATGAAGGCGCCAACGATGGCCGCAAAGACGATATTTAGCTGAGTTCCTAAAAAAGTAAATCCTGTTAAGGTAGATAGCGCAACCAACAAACTTGAGCCCGAATTAATTCCAAGCACATATGGACCGGCTAAGGGATTATTGAACAAGGTTTGCATTAACATCCCTGCCAAAGCCAAACCTCCACCCCCAACAATCGCCATGATCAATCTCGGGATTCTGAATTCCCTCATTAATAATTCATTCGTAGACAGGGGCGAATTTTTAAAGAAGGCTGCGGAGAAATCAGCAAAAGACAAGGGGATTTGCCCCACAAACAGATGCAATACCGAGATAAGCACCAAGGCGAACGCTGCTAATAACAAAAAGAAATGAATGCGATATTTCATAGTTATTCCACCCTCTTGTAAAAATGTAGTTTTTTGTTTGAATTAAATTTATCAATAATTTGTTGAAGATCGCTTAGCACAAGATCCGGTTGAATAGCACTCAACTCCCAAAAACGATTCATATCATAGGCATAACAATAAATTTCACCCTTGGAATACAGCGGAAAATGAGCTGCTTTTGGATTATTCGCAAGCAGTAACTCTTTACTCATAAATCCAGGATTGAGCCATAAACTAACTGAATCCAACTGACTAAATACAGCTTCCAAGGTCAAAGACAAGCTTCCTGTACCTTTACTGTTCTTGAAGATATAATTTACCCCCGCATCTTTTAACAAAGTGGCATTGTAACTTCCGCCTGCCGGGGCGTACCAAAAATCCCCTGCTAAATTGCCCACTAAGGTTTGCACATTCGATTTTTGCGATTGACTTTTCACCTCATTGTACCTTTTTACAATGGCTGCGAATTCCTTTTTAGCCAAGTCTTGTTTGCCCGTTAAATACCCAAAAAGCAATAACCATTGTGCTTTTCCTAAGGGATGTGTTTCTCTCCAATCAAAATTTGGAATGGTTATAATGCCTAGCTTTTTCAACTTATTATCGATGGCTAATTTTCCTGAGAAAGCGCTGTATACCACTAATTTCGAATTTGAATTTAATAACATTTCGGCCGAAAAATCTGTTTCTTGTCCCAAGGAAACTACCTTCCCATTATTAATTCGATCATTAAGTTCCTTATTGTAACAGAATTTTTGATCCGCGACAGCTGAAATGGCATTAATTTCATTAAGCAAGCCCAACATGCCGACATGCGTGGAGGAAAGAACCGCAAGCCCATTATGCTTAATCGAAATAGGAGTTGCTGAGGCTGGGCCATTTTCCCCAATAAAATACTCGAATTTTTCTGTAATCTTATCCGGATTTGTGATGCTAATTAAAACCCCCTTCTCAGACTCTGTAATGGAAAGCCAACGTGAATAAGCCAACTTACTTTTAGGTTCAACTGTATTTTTATTTTCAGAGGAACACGCAAACAAGGCAGAAAGACAAAGAAGGAAAATTAATTTCATTGCAGTATTAATACTGTTCCTTTTCATTCGGAAAATCACCCGATTGCACATCCAAAATATAGGCGCTAAACGCCTTTAACATTTGATTGTGAAGGTCATTGTATTTCCGAACAAAGCGTGGATTAAACTCGTTGTTAATTCCCAACATGTCATGCGCCACTAAAACTTGACCATCGACACCCGATCCAGCACCAATTCCGATAATAGGAATCTGCAACATTTTTGCTACTTTTTCGGCAAGTACAGCGGGTATTTTTTCAAGAACAATGGCAAAACAACCGGCTTTTTCTAATTCCAAGGCATCTTCAATTAGTCGATTCGCTTCTTCCTCCTCTTTTGCCCTTACGACATAGGTTCCAAACTTATAAATCGATTGAGGCGTAAGTCCAAGGTGGCCCATAACCGGAATACCAGCCGTAAGTATTCGTTGAATCGATTCAAGAATCTCTTGACCGCCTTCCATTTTGACAGCATGAGCGCCTGTTTCTTTCATAATTCGAATCGAACTTGAAAGCGCTTCTTTGGAATTTCCTTGATAACTACCAAAAGGCAAATCAACCACTACCAGTGCACGACTTACCGCTCTTACAACTGCTGCGCCGTGGTAAATCATTTGATCAAGTGTAATGGGAAGCGTCGTTTCGTGACCTGCCATCACATTCGAAGCAGAATCCCCAACTAAGATAACATCAATTCCCGCTTCATCTAAAATGCGAGCCATTGAAAAATCATAGCCGGTCAGCATAGCGATTCGTTCCCCATTTGCTTTCATCTCGTGAAGCGTATGTGTGGTAACCTTTTTTACATTTTTATGAACAGACATACCTAAAAATTAGAAACAAAAGTACAAATTGTTTTGCGTAAGCGCTAAACGAAGGTTTTTGTGTCATAAAAGACACTAAAAATTCTAGTCAAAAAATTTAAATGGGATAAATAAAGTTCAATTTTAGAAAAAGAAACACTCCTGTCCGATAAAAAATCGGACCTTATTTTCTTTGTCCTTTTGTCTTGATACAAAAGAACGAAAAAATCAAGTCGCTGATTTTTCTTCAATGCACTCCACTCTTGAACTACGACCGTTTCAGCGATCTCTACGAGCTACTTCACGGTTCCCGTAGTTCAATTCGATGCGCTTTATCAGAATAATAGGCGACGATAGAAACCTATTCAAATCGTTATTGTTTTTTGAGTATTCGCAATCTTACCAGTAAAATATTTTATGGTTTTTGCTACTGAACTGAGAGTGATAATTTCAAAAACTAAGCGAATAAACCAACAGAAAAAGAAAACAAACGAACTAGTGTGAATAACTGTCTACAGCAATCGACTTATAAAAGAACAAAGCGCTTAATTTTGTGTTGAACAAGTGTAAAAACTTATTTCAAAAGTAAAATGGAAAACGAAAAAAGCGCAGTCATAATTGGAGCAGGATTAGTAGGATCGCTATGGGCGGTATACCTTGCTAAAGCAGGATATAAAGTGACGATTTACGAGCGAAGACCCAATATTCGTTTAGCTGAAATTAGTGCTGGAAAATCCATTAATCTTGCCTTATCCGTTCGCGGTTGGACAGCGCTTGATGCGGTAGGAGTTGGGGACGAGGTTCGGAAAATCGCGATTCCAATGTATGGAAGAGTGATGCATGACCTAGAAGGCAATCTAAATTATCAGCAATACGGTAAGGACGGAGAAGCAATCTTTTCCGTATCGAGAGGAAAGGTCAACGCAACGATGATGGATGTTGCTGAAAAACATGGCGGTGCTACTATACATTACGAACACACCTGTGAAAAAGTAGATTTAGAAAAGGGTATTGTCTATTTGACCAATAATAAAACAAACGAATCTTTCAGCGTTCAATCCGATGTGGTATTTGCAGCAGATGGCGCTTTTTCGAATGTTCGCTACAATTCAATGCAAAAGATGCAGCGCTTTACCTACAGTCAAAATTTCATAGCAGATGGGTATCGAGAAATTTTATTGCCCGCTGATGAAAACGGTAACTATAGAATGGATAAAAATGCGCTTCATATTTGGCCACGAGGACGTTTTATGTTGATTGCATTGGCCAACGAAGATGGATCGTTTACGTGTACGCTTTTTATGCCTCACGAAGGAGACAAATACGCCTTTGATAAACTCAATTCGCGGGAAGCGGTGAATGCTTTTTTCTTGGAGGTATTTCCCGATTTTTATACCATGATGCCGAACATTGCTGATGCATGGGAAGACCATCCCCTATCCAACTTAGCGATTATTCGTTGTCAACCTTGGCACAAAGGAAAAGTAGCCTTGATGGGCGATGCGGCACATGCCACCGTACCTTTTTATGGACAAGGAATGAATGCCGGATTTGAAGATTGTTCTGTACTTTGGGGATTAATGCAAAAGCACAATGAAAATTGGCCGGAAGTATTTGAGGAATACAGCAGAACAAGAAAAGCAGATGGTGATGCTTTGCAAGATTTATCCTTAGATAATTATTTTGTTATGCGCGATTTCGTTGGTGATCCATCATTTATTTTGCGTAAAAAAATTGAAGCGAAATTTAGTGCCTTGTATCCAAAACAATGGATGCCGTTGTATTCGCAAGTTACCTTCAGCAATATTAGGTATAGCGTTGCGTATGAGCAAGGGAATATTCAAAATGGAATTATGGATGAAATCATGGCTATTCCTGGCATTGAAAACGATTGGGACAGCCCTGAAATAATGGAAGTATTAGCTGAAAAAAGTAAACAATTCAATTTTATCGTATGAAAAAATTACTGTTTATCCTCCTTTTTTGTCCCATCATTGGATTAGCGCAAGGCGGTTTTAAAAAAGGAGTTCGAGAAGGTGATGCCTATCGCATTGTTACCAATGACGGCATTCAATTTAATTTTGGTGCTACGTATCAAATGACGCCAAAAACAACAAATTACCAATCCCTGTTAACTGTTGTAGGCGCGCCAAAGGGATTTATTGACCCACAAGGAAAACTGGGTTTTTTTGCAGAATTTGGAATGGCACATTTTCCGAAATGGAAAGGTTTAGTTCCTATAAAATTTTTAAAAAAATCACGCTTAATGGATTACGTTGATTGGGGAATCGGTTACAAACAATTTGCTGGAAGCGAAAAAACAAACATTGTTCAAGGAAATCCAAGTGTTATGGGCGAAGGAACTGGGTCGTTCAAAAATGGATTTGTCTACGGCAGATTTTCAGCTCACTCCTTAATATATGTTGGAAAGAAAAAAATAGATGTTGCAAGAAAATATTTTATTGACAATGCCATAGGATTTAATTTCGATTATAATGTACTGTTTGGTAATAAAGATTATACGTATGGATCAACCTGGAAAGACTATAAATTTCATGCTCCATTAGTTGTGCAATTTCACTATTCTATTGGTGTAGGAATTCGCTTTAATCGTGCTTGGATGATGATTCCAGGAGTTTATTTGCCCTTAATTGGCATACACGAATTCAATGGAATTAATGGCCGTATGAACTGGTTCTCGTCGACTTATTGGCCGGTTCAAGCACAAATAAAATTCATTAAGTTATTCGAGAGACCACCAAAATGCGGGGTTTATGGTGATCCAACAGACAAGGAAAAAGAAAAGAGTTTTAGGATGAACAATTAACTTACTTCGATGCGAAATTCGTCGTAATAAACTTTGGAGCTTTTTTCCTAAACCGCTTAATCACATCATCTCGATTTGAGATATTACCAACTTTAAAGACATTAGCATAAACACGTTTCCCGCCTTTGAAGACACTGAATTCAAATGTTATAGAGGTAATGTCGTCTTTAAATAAATTGTAAATACTGGTTTGCTTCAATCCCTCTTCCAATAATAATTCTGAATTCGAAGCTTTAAATTTTCGGTCATATCCTTTAACATAAATCAACACATAGGTGTCTATTCCTTTTAATTTCAAAACATTTAGCATTGTATCAGACGCAAGAATTAGTGGGTCGGCACCCTGCTTTAAAATATTAATGGAAGGAATGGCTTTAATTCCAAGCGAGGTAAATAAATCGGTCACATTAACTTCAATTGCGAAACGATCTTCCTGCTTATCAAACTGACCAATAATCAAGGCATTTGTTAACTTAATCCCTTGCGCATGTGATTGGAACAAAGACAAAAATAAACATCCGATAAAAAGGAATTTTTTCAT
This sequence comes from Crocinitomicaceae bacterium, assembly GCA_044336865.1. Lineage (GTDB taxonomy): Bacteria > Bacteroidota > Bacteroidia > Flavobacteriales_D > Crocinitomicaceae > UBA952. The sequence continues at coordinate 7,476 of JBIIOQ010000039.1, forward strand.
AGTCATTAATTAGAAAACTTCAGAGGCAATAGCTTTTACTGAGGAAGAATTAGACATGGTGTAATAGTGAATACAAGGAGCTCCAGCATTTTTTAATTCTTTAGACTGGTGGATTCCCCATTCAATCCCCAACTTTTCAACCGCTTTATTATCCTTGCATTTTAGTAACTCCGAAGAAAGCTCAATTGGATAATCAATGTGAAAGAATTTTGGTAAAAAAGAAATATGATTTAACGTTTTTATGGGTTTAAGCCCAGGGATAATGGGAATCATGATGCCAATATCACGGCATGCCTTTACAAAAGAAAAATATTTATTATTATCAAAAAATAGTTGCGTAACAATGTATTCAGCACCTGCGTCCACTTTTTTCTTTAAATGAATCAAGTCAGTTTCTAGGTTCATCGCTTCGAAATGTTTTTCTGGATAAGCCGCAGCACCGATGCAAAAATTCGTTGGTTCTAGTTGCACATCATCCATAATGTAATTCCCTTGATTCATTTCGGAAATTTGCTCAATTAACTGAACTGCATATTGATGCCCATCGACATGTGGGCGAAAATTAGCTTCCGTTTTGTACGCATCGCCGCGTAAAGCCAATACATTATCGATTCCCAAAAACTGTAGGTCAATCAGGGCGTTTTCTGTTTCTTCTTTGCCAAATCCTCCACAAATCAAGTGTGGAACAGCATCAACATTGTATTTATTCATTATTGCTGCACAAATTCCTACCGTTCCTGGACGTTTACGAATGGCTATTTTTTCCAAAAGTCCATTTTCGCGTTCCTTATAAATAAACTCTTCTCTATGATACGTTACGTTGACGAATTTAGGTTGAAATTCCATCAAAGGATCTATTCCATCGTAAATGGATTGAATGCTTTTACCTTTTAAAGGAGGCAAAATCTCGAAAGAGAACAAGGTATCTTTCGCTTCTTTAATGTGATCTGTTACTTTCATGTGATTTATAGAGGGACAAAGGTAACCCTTTTCCTTTTTAATTAAGTATCAAAAAGTTTATATGCTTAATATAATTTTGAAGTGCTGGGCATAATGATTTTTGTATAAATCGAATAATGTGCACTACAGTTCATAGCCCTGAAAGGGTTAGATACCTAATCATTGGGCTTCGCCCAATGATTCACCAAGAATCACGCAATCAAAAGCCCTGAAAGGGTGTGATATTAGCGAAATCTGAATCCCAAAAGTATCGTTCTGTATATGCTACTTCGTATTTTTTCCTTGTATTCATCATGAACTGTTTTTTTACTAGGATATTCCTTTTGATTTACACTATAATTTATTGTTAGTAACTGCCCCTTTTGAATATTACACCCTTTCAGGGCTTTGTTAATGTTAGTTAATTTCTATTAACGATGGACTTTGCCCATCGTTAATAGATCAAACACCCTTTCAGGGCTTTGATACTGATAAATAAAATCGCATAAAACGCTAATAGATGAAACTTCTTCTAGCGACTCGATATGGGCAAGTTGAAAAACAAATGCATTTTTATTAAAAGTAATTACATTTACAAACAAAAAGTGGAGAGCATAACCCACTCCACCGCGACGAAAAAAACAATAGGATTAAAATTAATATGCATAAAATCATTTTCAGTATTCTTTTTGTTTTAGCTAGTTTCATTTCTTTTTCCCAAGTTTTGACAGGTAAAATAATGGATAAGGATTCCGTTGAAATACCCTTTGCAAAAGTGTTTCTATTGAATGAATCATATGGAACGGTTGCAAATGCTTCAGGAAATTTTCAATTAGAATTGAAGAAGGGTAAGCATGTTATGGTCTTTTCATCCATGGGTTATAAAACCAAAACAGATACAGTGCAAATTGGCGATCGCGCTAATAGTTTGGTGGTTGTTATGATAGAGAACACGCTAGAACTAGATGAAATAACTGTTTTTGCTCAAAGTAAAAAAGACAAAGGAAAGGAGTTAATGAAGGAAGTTATAAAGAAAAGACCTTATTTTCAAGACTTATTGGCTGAGTACGAATGCGAAACATATTGCTTTTCCACGCTTGAAAAGGCAAAATTAGATAGTCTTGAAAGGGATTCAATCATCGGAAAAGATAAGCTAAACATCATTGAATGGAAAGCAAAAACCTCTTACAAGCGCATCGGAAAATTTAAAGATGAATTTTATGCTTACAACGATCTGGCGGATCGTTCTTCAGCAATGACTAACAATACATCACAAGTCGGGGTTCGTTTTGATTTTGGAAATTCGGATCAGCCTATAGCTGAAGAACAAAGTTTGTCTGCGAATCCGTATCTATTTATTAATGGAATTAAGGATGCTCATTTTTCTCTTTTTGATAATTCAATCTCGTCAAACAAGTTAACTCAAAATCCTTTGGTCTCTCCAATGGCTGACAATGCATTTATGTATTACAGCTATTTTTTAGAGAATACTTTTATGGACTCCACAGGAACAATGATCAATGAAGTTAGAGTAAAGCCTAAGTTTGATTACGAGGCGTTATTTTCAGGAACCTTATTCATTAGAGAAGGGAGCTGGGAATTGGTATCTTATGAACTCCAAGTGAATAAAAAAGTACTTAACTATTTTAAAGATATTCACATCATCTGCGATTACAAAAAAGTAGGAAAGCATTTAGTTCCGGTTCGAAGAGAATTTGTGTACAACCTAAAAGAAGGAAAAGATTTGATAAATGGTTTAATACGCGTTTCACATCAAGACTACAAATTTGTAGTGGATGATTCACCGAAAAATTTCTGGTTAGAATCAACTGTTTATAAAGAGGATGCTTTTGAAAAGGATTCATCGTATTGGAATGAAAAAAGACCTTTTACTTTAAAAGATTTTGAAATACAATTTATTAAAGAACAAGACAGCATCATCTTGTACCACGAAAGTGAAGAATATTTGAAGAAGAGTGATAGTATGCGAAACGTGATCAATTTTTCCGCGATTTTTTTATCAGGAATAAGTCATGTGAATTCATTTAAGAAATATGAATTCACAATATTGCCAGTAATATCTCAATTTACTCCTTTTGGAATAGGTGGATTTCGATATAGACCTGGTATTTCTTTTCAGAAGGAATTTAAAAATTCAAAAATTATAACTTTTGCGCCGAATATTGATTATGGATTTTATAACAAGGATTTTAAAGGTTCTTTTGCAGGTTCAGTGCTCTTTAATAGAATGAATTTTTCTAAAATTGGATTTGAAATAGGTGATGTGTATGATTTTATCGCAGGATCTCAGAATATTGTAGGAGCTTTAGCGCCGAGTAGTAGAGTAAGAAATCGAAAATTTGAAGCATTTTTTTCGCGAGAAATTGTTAATGGTTTGTATGGAAAATCGTCTGTTTTATATTCATTTCGAGAGTCAATTGGCAACTTAGAATATCCAGAATGGTTGGCTGTTTTTAAGCAAGTTCAGCCTGCTCAATTATTTGATCCGTATAAAATCATGCTGGTTTCTTTGGATTTAGAGTATCACTTTCGACAAAAGTATACGATTCGCAAACACAAAAAAGTGGTTTTGGGTTCGATTTGGCCAGTGGTATTTTTGAAATATAAGGTTGCTATCCCTACCATTTTTGATGCGGAAGCAGATTTTAGTTATTTAGAACTTCAAGCAACACATACCTTGAAATTAAAGTCATTTGGCAATTCTTCCTTTCGATTTGTTGCTGGTCAATATCTGCACAAGCAAGATTTACGTTTGATTGAAAATAAATTTTTTAGACCATCTGATTTGGGTTTTTTCTCAAATCCTGTAAATACGATGCAGTTATTAGACACCGCTTTGCATACGTCTAATTCGTTCATTCAATTCAATTTTATCCATCATTTCAACGGCTATTTTCTTAATAAAATTTGGCTAATTAATAAATTGAAATTAGAAGAAACGATTGGAGGAGGATTGATCTCTATACCCAGCTCCAATTTTGCCCAAGTTGAGTTTTATGCTGGTTTAGAAAGGAAATTTAGAATTAGAAAGCAATTGTTTAAAATTGGATTGTATGCTGTTAGTCAGAATAATTCATTTGATAAATCTTCCATTCAATTTAAATTTGGAATAAACTTCTATGATAGTTTTAGAGATAAGTGGGAGTATTGACGCGATCACAGTTAATGGTTTGCGCCCGACTTCGGTGTACATTTTTGGCCTTGAATTTAATGGTTTTTACTACTGAACTGAAACTGTTAATTTTTAAAATTTCTGCAAGAACATTTTTGAAAAATGTCAGTTTCAGAAAGGAGTAAAAATTGTTCGCAACGAATTATAAGTATTTTTAAACTATTATTTGCGAACAAAATAGAAATTCAGTGCCTTGATTTTTTCGTTCTTTTGTATCAAGACAAAAGGACAAAGAAAATAAGGTCCGATTTATAATCCATGAAACTTCTTCTAGCGACTCGTTTCATGAATAGCCTCTACAATAAGATAGCCCGCGCGTAGTATTTCTTTTTCAGTAATGTTTAAGGGGGGTGCTAAACGAAAACTTGCTGGATGGGATAGAAACCAAAAAGTAATCAATCCTTTTTCCAAGCATCGCTTCACTACTTTCTCTACACGTTGCTCAGAAATCATATCAAAAGCAAACAGTAAGCCCAATCGGCGAATAGCGATGATCTCACCATTAGCACCGATAATATCTTCTAATAGCTTGCCCAATCGCTCTACTTCAAGTAAATCAATCTCACTTTCTAGCACCTCTAAAAATGCATTTGCCGCGGCACAAATAACAGGATGACCACCAAAGGTTGTTATGTGCCCTAACATCGGTGAGTGAGCAAAATGATGCAATAATTCATTAGAACTCACCAAGGCTCCAATGGGCATTCCACCGCCAAGGGCCTTTCCTAAAGTTAGTATATCAGGCACCACATGGTAGTGTTCAAATGCAAAGATTTTTCCTGTTCTACCAAGGCCGCATTGTATTTCGTCAAAAACCAACAAAGCACCAACTTCTGAACAGCGATTTCTTAAGGCCTTGATAAAAGAAATGTCCGGTATTCTTACACCCGCATCACCTTGAATTGTTTCTAAAAAAACACCCGCTGTTGCACTTGTAATTTGATTTAATTGTTCCTCATCATTTAAATCAATAAATTTTATCCCAGGTAATAAAGGTTGATATGCTTGTTTCTTTTTTTCATTAGAGGAAATACTTAAGGATCCATTTGTACTTCCGTGATATGCCCCATTAAATGCGACGATTTCTGTTCGTTGAGTAGCCCTTTTTACCAATTTAATGGCCGCCTCGTTTGCTTCTGTCCCAGAATTTACAGGATAAACTGCATTTAGATTTGATGGCAACATGGAGATCAATCGCTGCGCCATTTGATTCTGTGCAGCTTGAACAAACTCTCCATAAACCATCACATGCATGTGACTATCAATCTGTTTTTTAATCGCTGCAACAACTTTAGGATGACAATGACCAATAGCATTTACAGCAAGCCCAGCGATAAGGTCCATGTACTCTTTGCCATCGACATCATAAATATAAATACCTCTAGCTTCTTTAACATCTATCAAAAAAGGAAAAGGATTCGTTTGGCCTAAGTGCTGAAGAAAATAATTTTTAGAAGGATTCATCGCTACAAAAATAGCCTATTTTGTTGATTGAATAAAAAAATCCCGATAAGTGAACTTACCGGGATTTGAATTATTGCTTGAGCACTTTAAGTGGTCTGTGACCTTCCAATTTAATCCAGTAAATACCAGTTGTTAGACCTAATAAATTTATGTTTTTCTCTGATAATAGATCTCCAAAGGAAATAACTCTACCCTGTGCATCTGTCAATTCATAGTGGGTTCCCACTTTAACATCTCCAGAAACATACACTGACCCAACAGTAGGATTTGGATAAAGATCAATTAAATTGACTTGAATACCATCTATTCCAACATTATCTATAGTAATACAATCTGAAGTTGTAGAGCCACATGAATTAATCGCTGTAACAGCAAACTGTCCGTTAAGGTTCGGAACATAAATCGTGTCCGTTTCATTGGCTATGGCCAATCCTGAACCACAGAAAATCCATTGATAAGAGGTGTTAGGCTCACTATTGGTGAATAATTCACCGCCGCTTGTAGTAGTGACAACTGGGGTAGCTGGTGGTAAATTCAAGGTGAGGTTCAAGGTAATCATAGAATCACAACCAAAAGCATTCGGAATTATTTGGCTATAGGTTCCGCTTTGCGTGTATGTTTGGCCATTCAATACATAGGATATACATGCTACTTCTGTTAAATTTGATGTGCTCGATGAATTAACAAAGACATTGACTACGTCTGAATCGATACATCCAAAACTATTGGTACCAGTTACCGTGTAAGCTCCTGTTACCGCAGGTACAAATGACTGTCCGTTTTGTATTCCATTTGACCAAGAATAGGTGTTGGCTCCATTACCCGATAAGACCACCGATTCTCCAGAACAAATACTTACATCTGCACCACCGCTAACAGTAGGAATTGGGTTAACAATGATAGTGGCTTGAGCCGTATTGCTACAGCCATTGGCGGCCGTTCCTGTAACCGTATATGTTGTCGTTGAAGTCGGCGTGAAAGCAACTGCGTTGCTCACGCTGTTGTTCCATGCATAGGTGTTAGCACCAGAGCCAATCAAGGTTACTGCTGTACCTGCACAAACCGTTTGGTTGCTGCCAGCACTTACACTTGGTGCTGCATTCACCGTTACCGTTACTTGTGCCGTATTGCTACAACCATTGGCAGCCGTTCCTGTTACCGTATACGTTGTCGTTGTCGTTGGTGTGAAAGCAACTGCGTTGTTCACACTGTTGTTCCATGCATACGTGGTAGCACCAGAGCCAATCAAGGTTACTGCTGTACCTGAACAAACCGTTTGGTTGCTGCCAGCACTTACACTTGGTGCTGCATTCACCGTTACCGTTACTTGTGCTGTATTGATACAACCATTAGTGTTTGTTCCAGTTACCGTATACGTGTTCGTAGACGTTGGTGTAAACGCAACTGCATTGTTCACGCTGTTGTTCCATGCATACGTGGTAGCACCAGAACCACTCAAGGTTACTGACGTACCTGCACAAATCGTTTGGTTGCTACCTGCACTTACACTTGGCGCTGCATTCACCGTTACCGTTGCTTGTGCTGTATTGCTACAACCATTGGCAGCCGTTCCTATTACAGTATAGGTTGTTGTTGTTGTTGGTGTGAAAGCAACTGCGTTACTCACGCCGTTGTTCCATACATACGTGGTAGCACCGGAACCACTCAAGGTTACTGCTGTACCTGCACAAACCGTTTGGTTACCCGCACTTACAATTGGTGCAGCAACTACCGTAACCGTTGCTTGTGCTGTATTGCTACAACCATTGGCATCCGTTCCTGTTACAGTATAGGTTGCTGTTGACGTTGGTATAAAAGCAACTGCGTTGTTCACACTGTTGTTCCAAACATACGTGGTAGCACCAGAACCACTCAAGGTTACTGCTGTACCTGCACAAATCGTTTGGTTGCTTCCTGCACTTACACTTGGTGCTGCATTCACCGTTACAGTAGCCTGTGCTGTATTGCTACAACCATTGGCATCCGTTCCTGTTACCGTATAGGTTGCTGTTGACGTTGGCGTGAAAGCAACTGCGTTGTTCACGCTGTTGTTCCATGCATACGTGGTAGCACCAGAGCCACTCAAGGTTACTGCTGTACCTGCACAAATCGTTTGGTTGATTCCTGCACTTACACTTGGTGCTGCATTCACGGTTACCGTAGCTTGTGCTGTATTGCTACAACCATTGGCATCCGTTCCTGTTACAGTATAGGTTGCTGTTGACGTTGGTATAAAAGCAACTGCGTTGTTCACACTGTTGTTCCAAACATACGTGGTAGCACCAGAACCACTCAAGGTTACTGCTGTACCTGCACAAATCGTTTGGTTGCTTCCTGCACTTACACTTGGTGCTGCATTCACCGTTACAGTAGCCTGTGCTGTATTGCTACAACCATTGGCATCCGTTCCTGTTACCGTATAGGTTGCTGTTGACGTTGGCGTGAAAGCAACTGCGTTGTTCACGCTGTTGTTCCATGCATACGTGGTAGCACCTGAACCACTCAAGGTTACTGCTGTCCCTGCACAAATCGTTTGGTTGCTTCCAGCACTTACACTTGGTGCAGCAACTACCGTTACCGTTGCTTGTGCTGTATTGCTACAACCATTGGCATCCGTTCCTGTTACCGTATAGGTTGCTGTTGACGTTGGGGTGAAAGCAACTGCGTTGTTAACGCTGTTGTTCCATGCATACGTTGTTGCACCGGAGCCACTCAAGGTTACGGCTGTACCTGCACAAACCGTTTGGTTGATTCCAGCACTTACACTTGGTGCTGCATTCACCGTTACAGTAGCTTGCGCTGTATTGCTACAACCATTGGCATCCGTTCCAGTTACCGTATACGTTGCTGTTGTCGTTGGAGTGAAAGCAACTGCATTGTTCACACTGTTGTTCCATGCATACGTGGTAGCACCAGAACCACTCAAGGTTACTGCTGTACCTAAACAAACTGTTTGGTTGATACCTGCACTTACACTTGGCGCTGCATTCACGGTTACCGTAGCTTGTGCTGTATTGCTACAACCATTGGCATCCGTTCCTGTTACAGTATACGTTGTCGTTGAAGTCGGCATGAAAGCAACTGCGTTGTTTACGCTGTTGTTCCATGCATACGTGGTAGCACCTGAACCACTCAAGGTTACTGCTGTACCCGCACAAACCGTTTGGTTGCTGCCTGCACTTACACTTGGCGCTGCATTCACGGTTACGGTAGCTTGTGCTGTATTGCTACAACCATTGGCATCCGTTCCTGTTACCGTATATGTTGTTGTTGAGGTTGGAGTGAAAGCAACTGCATTATTCACGCTGTTGTTCCAAGCATACGTTGTTGCACCGGAACCACTTAAGGTTACTGCTGTACCTGCACAAACTGTTTGGTTGATTCCTGCACTTACACTTGGTGCTGCATTCACGGTTACGGTAGCTTGTGCTGTATTGCTACAACCATTGGCATCTGTACCTGTTACAGTATAGGTTGCTGTTGATGTTGGTGTGAAAGCAACTGCGTTGTTCACGCTGTTGTTCCATGCA
>JBIIOQ010000017.1:0-54435 GCA_044336865.1 Crocinitomicaceae bacterium
TAGCGGGCATAAGCCCTTACCTCGACTTCACAAGAATTTGAACAAATTGGTGTTTGTGGTGCATACCAGATAGAACCATAAGACTCTGGTGTTTTGCCATAAATTACCACTTGGAAGGGCCACGCTGTGGTAAAGGGGTCGTAACGGATGTAGAAAGGATTGCAATTGCCGTTGAATGCATTTCTTCCTAAATGAAAACGCACATAGATCTGAGTTGGGGTGCACGATTCCGGTACACAGCAAACCAAGGGAGCCATTACGTTAAAGCTATCTAAGTAAGCTGTTCCTGCTAATTGAGCCGTTGAGCCAACCACTGTAAAGGTTTGAGAAGCGCCACACGTTGTGCTGAAATACATTGAGCCCTGACTCATCGTTGCGCCACTGAATGGATCAGCATAGAAACTAGAAGATACATAAAGGCCCGTTACCGTAACACCGCCCGGTATGGTTGCAAGTAAACTATCAACTTGATAAGCGGGCATAAAACATGAAGGGATTTGGCCTCCAACCCACGTTGATGTTGGTCCGCCAATAAGCGGGTCAATGGTGATGGGGTATGTCCTTTCCGAAGCATTCATCCACGCAGTAGGAATAGCGACAATCAGGCGATAATTGTTCGGCGACAAGTATTTGAATGACATTAATCCTTTTGAGTAGTTCATCCCAGCGTCATAGGCAATTGGCGCGTAAATTTTACCGCAGGGAGTTCCTGTTTTTTTATCGATAACCAATATGTCTGCATCCATTGAAAAACCGTCAATAAATAGAATTCCACGCTCCCCTCGCATTTCAATTTCACCGCCAGAATTACTCGAGTTTTTTTGGTATTCCAATTCAAATCCAAGCGGAAGCGTAATGGTTTCTTCCGAAACAAAATATGCGGCAGGTTCAATGTTTTCGAGTGTATGGATAAGAAGATTGCTTTTTATGCGATCCTCCGTGAAAATTAATTGTTGCGTATAATTATCAATCGGAATCTGGCAACCCGTAGATGAAACATCTTGATTTGACAGGGTGATTTTGGATAGTGAATGGCCATTTACACTGCGATTATTCCCCAATACCATTTGCGCGCCCTCTTGATTTAGGGATACTGCATAAGAGCCATCGGCGAATAAATAAGTAGGAAAAGATTGCGAAAGAGCTGACCAAGTTCCTGTGCCTTCTTCCTTTGTTAAGCGCGAATTTATAGGGTTTAGTCGCCCTTCTTTGTCCAAATAATGAATCGGTTTTTTACTGAAGATGTTCTTCGTGTCTCCTTTTCGATTAATGAATGAAGATGAAACAAGTGTTCGCTTAGCTTCTTCCTCGAACCACGTATTCGTATCTTGTTCGATTGCTTTTTTTGATTCCGTATTTGGCGCTAATGACATTGTATGGCCCGGCAGCTGTGCCATTACACTAAAGCTTAGGCAAGCAAAGGTTATAATAATGCTAAACTTAAAAGCAAACTGTTTAATGATCATTTGATTTTTCTTATTTCTTTATGCATTATTTTATTTGCGCATGTGGGGGTGTTAACCCAATACTAATTTTCCACTAATATAATAAAAGGATTTTAATTTCATTATATTGGATGAATTCCTTGTGGCATTTTCTTTAAATTACATTATTTTTGTCACATGAGACGCATTAAAATCAAATCTATTTTAAGCCGCGATGGGCAGGAACTTATTGGACAACGAATTACCGTTAAAGGTTGGGTGAGGGCTTTTAGAAGCAATCGATTCATTCAAATTAATGATGGCTCATGCTTGGCGAATATTCAAGCAGTGATCGATTTCGAAAAATACGATGGCGACATTATAAAGCAAATTACCACCGCTGCGGCTGTTTCTGTTTCGGGTTTGTTAATCGCCTCTATCGGCTCAGAACAATCCCTTGAATTACAAGTGGAAACTATTGAGATTCTTGGTGCTGCGCATCCTGATGAGGTGCAAAAAACAGTCTTACAACCAAAAAAACACAGTCTCGAATTATTAAGAGAACAGGCCCATTTAAGGTTTCGAACCAATACCTTTAGTGCTGTTTTTAGAATTCGTCATGCCGTAGCTTATGCTATCCATCATTATTTTCACACGAATGGTTTTTTTTACGTGCACACCCCTATTATTACGGGTTCCGATGCAGAGGGTGCGGGAGAGATGTTTCGAGTTTCTACTCTTGACCCTAAGTCTCCGCCACTAAACGAGGCTGGAGAAGTTGATTATAAACAAGACTTTTTTGGCAAACCCGTTAACCTAACTGTTTCTGGGCAATTAGAGGCTGAACTTGCTGCCCTGGCACTTGGGCAAGTATATACTTTTGGGCCTACTTTTCGTGCGGAAAACTCAAATACTTCTCGGCACCTTGCTGAATTTTGGATGATTGAACCTGAGGTTGCATTCAATGACCTTAATGATAACATGGACCTCACCGAAGATTTCTTGAAATATCTTTGCTCGTTTGTTGTCGAAAATTGTAAAGAGGATCTAACCTTCCTCAACCAACGTGAACAACAAGAGCAAAGCCAGAAACCCCTTAACGAACGTAACGAGTTGAGCTTAGTTGAGCGCTTGACCTTTGTTATTGAAAACCCTTTCAAAAGGCTTACCTACACCGAGGCAATTGAGGTGCTTTTAAATTCAAACCACCACAAAAAGAAAAAGTTTCAGTATCCTATAGCGTGGGGGATTGATCTTCAAAGTGAACACGAGCGTTATTTGGTTGAAAAAGAATTTAAGTGTCCTGTGATACTTTCAGATTATCCCGCTGAAATAAAAGCATTTTATATGCGACAAAATGACGACAATAAAACAGTTGCCGCCATGGATGTTTTATTTCCTGGAATTGGAGAAATCGTAGGTGGTTCTCAGCGCGAGGAACGTTATGACGTTTTATTAGAGAAATGCAAAGCTTTTAATATTCCGGAAGAGGACTTATGGTGGTATCTTCAAACACGGAAATTAGGAACCGTGCAGCATGCTGGATTTGGACTAGGATTTGAGCGAATGATCATGTTTGTTACTGGAATGACCAACATTAGAGATGTTATCCCATTTCCAAGGACGCCTTTAAATGCTTCTTTTTAACATTATGGCACTAAAGCAATATTTAACGCAAAAAACGGAACAGCGTTTATCGCCGCAGCAAATTCAATTAATGAAGTTATTGCAGGTGCCAACCTTGGAATTAGACCAACGAATTAAGCAGGAATTAGAAGAAAATCCGGCACTAGAAGAAGGAGCAGAATCAGAAGAAGATGATTTTGAGCAAGAAGAAGACGATGATGGAGACGAAGACGAATTTGATATCTCCGATTATTTTGATGAGGATGTTGCCGACTATAAAACACAAGCAAACAATACCTCAAAAGATGACGAAGAGCGTGTTGTTCCATTATCAGGAGAAACAAGTTTTCAGGAGAAACTTAGTGAGCAATTACACTTAATTAGCCTTAATGATGACCAATTTTTAATCGCCGATGTTTTAATCGGAAATCTTGACGAATCAGGTTATTTGAGTAGGAATCTAGATGCCTTGGTTGATGATCTTGCGTTTTCACTTAATATTAAAACAACTGAAGCAGAGATTGAAGTTGTTCTTTTGCTCCTACAATCATTAGATCCCGCAGGCATTGGTGCGAGAAATTTACGAGAGTGTTTATTAATTCAAATTAATCGAAGGCAAGATAAATCATTATCTAGGCAAAGGGCTAAAACAATCCTTGAACTTTATTTTGAGGAATTTACTAAAAAGCATTATGAAAAAATCGCTAAGAAATTAGCGATAACTGATGAAGAGCTCAAGCAATCGATTGATGAAATCTTAAAATTAAATCCCAAGCCTGGTGGATCAACAAAAGAATCAGCAAAAAACCATCAACAAATTATCCCCGATTTTATATTAGTGGAAAATGAAGGGGAACTTGAGCTTTCCCTTAATAGCCGAAACGCGCCCGAATTAAAAATCAGTAAAGAATATCAAAATATGTTACGCTCTTATTCTGAAGGGGCAAAAACATCAAAGGCTGATAAACAAGCCGTGACCTTTGTTAAACACAAATTGGATAGTGCTCTTTGGTTTATTGATGCCATTAAACAGCGGCAGCAAACACTCTTATTAACCATGAATGCCATCATGCAGTATCAAGAAGCCTTTTTTCTGGCGGGCGATGACACCAAGTTAAGACCAATGATTTTGAAAGATATTGCAGAAATCGTTACTTTAGACATCTCAACAGTATCAAGAGTGGCAAATAGCAAATATGTTCAAACAAATTTTGGGGTGTTTCCCTTGAAATATTTTTTTTCAGAATCGCTATCTACCGATTCAGGAGAAGAGGTTTCAACTAGAGAAGTAAAGCAAATTTTATTAGATGCGATAGAAAATGAGGATAAGCGCAACCCTCTACCAGACGAAAAACTCATGGCCTTATTAAACGATAAAGGATATAATATTGCAAGAAGGACTGTTGCAAAATACCGAGAACAATTGAATCTCCCGGTTGCAAGAATGCGTAAAAAGCTATAATTATGAAGCTGCTATCACATCTTTTTTCTTGGTTGTTTTTACCCTTGTTTATGCCTGTTTATGGCCTGTTGATAACCTTATATTACCCTACTGAACAAGTTCTTCTTTCGTCAAAATCAATGTTTGGTTTGCCTAGTGAGATTAAGTCCCAACTGTTTTGGGTCTTCTTTATTTTTAGCTGTGCAGCGCCCGGGATTTCTTTCGTTATGCTTCACCAAAGAAAAATTATCAGCACGATTGATATTGAAAATGCACGGGAGCGAAATATTCCAATGCTGGTTATGTTTGCATATTGCCTTATCATGTTTGTTTTATTTGTCTATAAAGCACCTAATGGCTTGTTGCCAAAGTACTTTTATGCCCTTCCGCTTTCCGGAGCAATCGTAACGGCTTTATTTATGTATATTAATCGTTGGATTAAAATTTCTATGCATGCCGGTGGAGGAGGTATTTTATGTGGGTATTTAATCGCGTTTTTCATGGTCCATACAAATGCGCCCATCTTTCTGATTTCGCTCGCATTTCTTGCTTCTGGATTGACTATTTCAGCAAGGCTTTTCTTAAATAAACACCTTCCTATTGAGGTTTATTCTGGTTGGCTTTTGGCTTTTGCAACAACCTTTTGTTGCAATTGGTATTATCCTGGATAATTAACTACTACTCCACCGTTACCGACTTGGCTAAATTTCGAGGCTGGTCTACATTGCAACCCCTCATTACGGCTATATGATAAGAAAGCAACTGAAACGGGATGGTTGCCAATAAGGGCACTAAAAACTCATTCGTTTCAGGTATTTCAATGACGTGATCTGCCATTGCTCTAACTTGCTCATCACCTTCTGTGACAACGGCAATAATTTTCCCTTTTCTCGCTTTGACTTCTTGAATATTGGAAACTACTTTTTCATAGGATTTCCCTTTAGTAGCAATGACGAAAATCGGCATGTTTTCATCGATTAATGCGATAGGTCCGTGCTTCATTTCTGCTGCAGGGTAACCCTCAGCATGAATATAAGAAATTTCTTTAAGTTTTAATGCGCCCTCTAATGCAACAGGAAAAGAGCTTCCGCGGCCAAGGTATAGAGCATTTGATGCATCTTTATACTCTCGAGCAATTTGTTCAATCAGCGCATTCGATTCTAACACTTTTTTAACCTTATTTGGGATTCCTTCCAATTCGGCTAGTAAAATTCGGAATTCTGTTTCGGAAACGGTTCCTTTTTTATGCCCTAAAGAAAGCGCCATAAGGATTAAAACCGTAACCTGAGCGGTAAATGCTTTTGTTGATGCCACCCCTATTTCTGGACCAGCATGAGTATATGAGCCAGCATGGGTAATCCGTGAAATTGATGAACCAACCACATTGCATATTCCTAATATTGTTGCGCCTTTGGATTTTGCCAACTCCAGGGCCGCCATGGTATCGGCTGTTTCTCCAGATTGAGAAATTGCTATTACCACATCATTTTCGGATAGTATTGGGTTTCGATAGCGAAATTCACTTGCATACTCAACCTCAACATTAATCCGAGCTAAATCTTCAATTAAATATTCTCCCACTAGTGCCGCGTGCCAAGAGGTGCCGCATGCAACAAGGATTAATCGATTGGCCTGAATCATTTTTTGCTCGTAGTCTTTGATTCCTCCTAAAGATACCCAGCCTTCTTGTGCATTTAAGCGACCGCGAAAACAATCTTGAATAGATCGGGGCTGCTCGTTAATCTCTTTCAACATAAAATGCTCATATCCCCCTTTCTCCAATGCCTCCAATTCAAGTTCTAGCTGTTGAATATAGGGTGTTTTTTCTTGATCTGATATGTTGTATATTTTTAATTCCTCTCCTAATTTAATTACAGCGATTTCCTCATCTTCCAAATAAACAACCTGCTTGGTATATTCTACAATTGGCGTAGCGTCTGAAGCCAAATAAAAATCTCCTGCCGCTCCTATTCCTACCACAAGCGGACTACTCTTTCGCGCAGCAACCATTTGGTTAGGAAAGTTTTTTGAAATGGCTACAATAGCATAGGCTCCAACCACATTTAAAAGTGCTAAACGCAAGGCCTCTCCAAACCAAACATTTTCTTTCTTGCTGATGAAATCAACTAAATGAACAAGCACTTCCGTATCTGTTTCGCTTTTAAACAAATAACCTTGCCTAACTAACTCTTGCTTTAAAGAATCGTAATTTTCAATTATTCCGTTATGGATAAGGGCAATTGAACCATCCATGGAAACATGGGGGTGAGCGTTCGTGTCAGTCGGAAGTCCGTGTGTGGCCCAACGCGTATGGCCTATACCTGAATTTCCCGCATGATCTTGATGAAGCATAAACTCCTCCAAATTACTGACCTTTCCGGCTTTTTTATAAACGTTAAGTTTATCTTGGTTGATTAATGCAATTCCAGCACTGTCATATCCACGGTATTCGAGCCTCTTTAATCCTTTTAAGATAATGGGATACGCTTCTTTTTTTCCAATATAAGCTACAATTCCGCACATAAATTAATATGTTGTATACGTTACTACTAAACGGGGGGCAAACTTATTGTTTGTGTTTTTACCATTAAAAACAATTCTTTCGGAAGAATTAATAAAAAACCTCGGCGAAAGAATCAATCCCGTATTTTCTATGTCTTTATTTATTATGGCTTGCGCATACTGCTTTATATCAACCTTAAATTCTTTATTAAATTCATCGTAAGACCCGAGGACTCCCAAGTTAGTGTATAAATCGGTTGATTCTTTTGTTCGAGTGGCTACAGAAATAGTAGAGCCCGGCTTATACCTGTAAAAATTTTGATACTGAACGGGTAAATGAAGGTCTGCTCGGTGAATGAGAAAGTTGTTTTTTAAGTTGTCTAATCCCGGTATTTTTACAATTGCGCGTACATTAAAGGCTTGTGCATAAAACGCATTATTGCCTAAAGTGCTGTCTTGAAGCGTTTGCTGTATTACCGTGCCTGAAAAGTCCTTGTCAATGTGCGTAAAGTCTGCGCAAGAGCTATTTAAAAGCAATTCAAACGTTTTTTGTACTGTCCCCTGATGAAAATACACCGTCATTTTTGATGCGGCATCATTTAAATTAAAATAAAATGTCGCTCCATTTCCTGCCGCTTGCACCCCATTGTTTGTTTGAATTTTAATGCCTTTAAAATAGGTCAGGAATGCTTCGTTGCTACCAAACGTTGTGCCCCCATTTGTTGCTTCGTTAATAAATGTGCGCGCTAAATTTGTGTCTAATGGTATTCTTAATTGGGGACTTAGGCTATCGCCTCCCACTATCGTTTTATTGATTGGATCCGGTGTAATCGTCCCCATTCCGAAAGGAACTAAATTGCTAGGCTTTGTTGTTTTTGTTGTAAAGGCGTAATAAGTCGAATCAATATGAAGGTCTTCATTGAGCTCATACACTTCAAATGTCTGGGGCTTTAGATCGCCGTAATATCCAACATACTTTAGCGATAAAACAAATGAGTCAATAGCAATTGTGCCAGGGTCTCCAAAGTTTGGATTAATTCCCGCTAAACGAATTTGAGTATAAACTGATGCATCAACTTTTCCAAAAACCGGATCGTTGTAGCTCCCCAAAACAACATTAGAAGCGTTATCTGTTACGATAGAATCCTCTATTATTGAATAAGAAATGATATCGAAGGTGTCGGTTGTGGTGCCAGATAAATAGGAGTCACTGTTCAATAAGTCCTTCCCCAAAGCATTTTCTTTTTTCTTACACGAAGCAGCAAATATGGCGCTGATTGCTATTATCAAGCATGAAAAATACGCTTTTTTCATTGTAATAATGATGAGAATTAAACAAGGATAGGTTCATCCACAACCTTGTCTATAAAGACAGAAAGTGCTTTAGCCTGCGCTTCCTCTACTATAAAATCAAGTTTGTGCACGTTGGACGCATCATATATTTGCTGAATAGCTGGGTGCAATTCCTCTACACCAATACTAAGGCCATCACAATGATCTGCAAATACTTTGGTGAGGTTTAAAAAGCTCGTGTCTTTTACGCTATCAGCTATCGCGGCTGGAAAACCATCTAGTTTCAATTTTTCTGAAAATCGTGGGTTCCAATCATTCGTAAATCGATCGTTGAAAAAATTATAAACAACTTTTGTTGACTTAAAATGTGGGTCTTTGTTGTAAATATGCTTTATATATAACGACATTAAACCAGTAAACGAGCCATTGCAATGTATTAGGTCTGGTTGCCAACCTAATTTTTTTACTGTTTCTAATACTCCCCTGCAAAAAAACATCGCACGTTCATCGTTATCCTCATAATCTTGATCGTTTTCATCTAATAACGTCGCCTTTCTTTTAAAATAATCGTCGTTATCAATAAAATAAACTTGCATTTTAGCGGCTGAAACCGACGCTACTTTTATGATTAATGGGTGATCGTGGTCATCTATTGACAGGTTAAGTCCTGACAAACGAATAACTTCATGTAATTGATGTCTACGTTCGTTGATAACACTATATCTTGGAGAAAAAACCCTGATTTCTTTTCCGCTCTCTTGCGTAATTTGAGGAAGGCGACGGGCCTGGGAAGAGACCTCTGACTTGGGTAAAAAGGGGTATATTTCCTGAGAAATAAATAACACTTTCTTTTTTTCCATTTAGCGCTTACTTACTTAATATTAGGTGCAAATTTACAATTAAATATGCGGTTTTCCTAAAAACCTATAGCTTTGTTCTCACTAAAGTAATAATGCCAGTGCTATTTACAACAATAGATAATTTAGTTTTTACCATTCGTTCGCTTAAGGCGCAGGGCAAGCGGATTGGTTTCGTTCCAACAATGGGTGCGCTTCATCAAGGGCATTTATCTTTAATAAAGCGAGGTCTTAGTACTTGTGATGTTGTTGTAGTAAGTATTTTTGTCAATCCATTACAGTTTAATAATTCCGCAGATTTTAAGTCATATCCTAATACCCTTGACGCTGACCTAAAACTCCTAGGGTCCTATTCAAATCTATACGTCTTTGCGCCAACTTTTGATGAGCTGTTCAATGGGCAAGAAAGTGACTTTAAAGTGGAAGTGGGAGAAGTCGCAGTTTTACTTGAGGGTGCTTGGCGGCCCGGCCACTTTGATGGTGTTGTTCAAGTTGTTCATGCGCTTTTTAAATCGGTTACGCCTGATGTGGCTTTTTTTGGGGAGAAGGATTACCAACAACTTGCTATTATAAAAATAATGGTGAGAAAACTTGGATTGCCGATTGAAATAATGGCCTGTCCTACGCAACGCTCACCTGAAGGACTTGCTATGAGTAGCAGAAATATGTTGCTAAATGCTGAAGAAAAGCGCCAAGCACTGATCATTTGGGAAACCTTAAATTATATTAAAAATAATCAGTCTAACTACACGCCGAAGCAGCTACAAGAGGCAGGGGAAACATTTTTTAATTCCGGTCATTTACGCCTTGAATATTTAGAGATTGTGTGCGCTGAAACCCTTCAGCCCATTTCGGATTGGGAAATGAAAAGCATTTGTTGCATCGCTGCTTATTGTGGAAATACACGATTGATTGATAATTTAGTTCTCAATTAATTGTTTTGCCTTAATTTTGGCGTAACTAATTATAATCATGCAAATACAAATTTTAAAATCAAAAATTCATCGTGTCCGTGTAACACAAGCAGAATTAGATTATATTGGAAGCATCACCATTGATGAAACGTTAATGCTTGCAGCTAATATTATCGAGGGTGAGCGAGTTCAGATTGTTA
This sequence comes from Crocinitomicaceae bacterium, assembly GCA_044336865.1. GTDB lineage: Bacteria > Bacteroidota > Bacteroidia > Flavobacteriales_D > Crocinitomicaceae > UBA952. Next base: position 10,258 of record JBIIOQ010000017.1, read on the forward strand.
ATGTCAATAATGGCGAACGCTTCGAAACATATGTCATTAAAGGTGAACCGAACAGTGGCAACATCTGTTTAAATGGGCCAGCAGCTAGGCGGGTTGCTATAAATGATATTATCATTATTCTTGGTTATGGCATTATGGACTTTGAAGAAGCAAAGTTGTTTAAGCCCGCGCTTGTTTTTCCAAATGAGAAAACGAACTTATTAACTTCCTAATTATGACAAATCATTGGGAGCTCACTAAGTCAAAACTATTATCCTTAGAAGAAGCCCTTGCGTTTACGAAAACACTAAAAAATCAAGGTAAAAAAATTGTTTTTACGAATGGGTGTTTCGATATATTGCATCTTGGCCACGTAAGCTATTTGGCAAAAGCTGCATCGCTTGGCGATTGTCTTGTTGTTGCGCTAAATACGGACGCTTCTGTTAGGGCACTAAATAAGGCTCCTAATCGCCCCATTCACGATGAAGATGCAAGGCGATTAGTAATTGCTAGCTTATCTTGTGTGGATAGCGTAATTCTTTTTGATGAAAACACGCCGTTAAACGCCATCGAAACGCTTCTTCCAGACGTGTTGGTGAAAGGGGCTGACTATGACGCAAAAGAAGTAAATAAGGCTTCATCGCGATACATCGTTGGATCAGATGTTGTTCTCAAAAATGGTGGTGAAATCGCTACAATAGAGTTTGTTGAAGGCCATTCAACAACCAATATATTAAGAAAGTGATTTGCTTTTGCGGTTCTCGAAAAAGGCAATGATCGGAAAAAGCATGCTGAAATTGTAATATAAATCCTCAAAAGGTATTGTTGTCATCCGCCAACCAATAATGTGTTTTTCTGAATACCAAACAATAGGCTCGGTCGTAAAAGCGCCCGTGAGTGCTCCATTAACAATAAAAAATGGTAATAGGCAAACAAGATAAGTGAAGGCAAAATTACCCAGCCATGTGGGCTTCACTACCAAAGCATATACACAACAGAAAAAAGCCATTAGGCAAGTAGTGAAGGTATACCAGTTTTTGAAATAGTAAATCGCTAGAATAAGGCTGCTAATGCCTATTAAAATGAAAAACCGAGTTCCCCAATTTTTAAGTTTTACCTCTGGAAAATACGCTTTTAATACTTGATGAATAAACACGCAATTGTAGGGAACAATGAAGAAAAACAACACCTCTTCTAAGGGTAAATGACCTAGATATATCCCCCATAAATACCTCGGATTGAAACCCCATACCTTATTGATAGTAAATACCTCGTCCCAAACCAAAAAAAGTATTGCGGTCAATAACAGACCAAGGATGAAAAATTTAACGTTTTTATAAAAGGCTACTTTCTTGTCGAAACTCAATAAAAGAGGGCCTATGAATGCGCCTACAATTAAATAGCCATATAAACTCATTTAGCTTGGCTATTACGACGATAAGCTTTTCTCGCTTCTTGGTAAAATTTTGGCGGTACGAGAAGCATTCCAAAACACTCCCCCTTTTCCTTCCCTATATTTTTGTGGTGAATTTTATGCGCTTTCCGAATAGCATAAAAATAAGGGTGGTCAAGATTTCTTAACCATTTAACCCGTTGATGAATATAAACATCGTGAATTAAAAAATAAGCTAATCCATAGGCAGCTATTCCATAACCAATCCAAACGGGCAAATAATTGTCTGCCATCATGCCTAGCATAATACAAAGCCAGGAAGGAATGGCATAGATAAGAAAGAAAATATCATTTTTTTCCATAAAACCTGGTTCAATTTGATGGTGATCTTTATGGAAATACCACATTTTACCGTGCATCAAAAATTTATGCGTACACCAAGCCATAAATTCCATAAAGAAAAAAGTCGTTATTAATAAAAGAGGGCCCCACCAATACATTAGAACAAATTTAAGCAAATGAAAAATACTGTCATAAATAAAAACAAAGCGATAATCACTTTGTTCGAATCGTGTTTTATCTTACTAAAATAAATAATTTGTAAAAATAATCCTATACAAAACCAACAGATGTAATTATATACAGGAATAAGCCCTCCCTCCCAGTTCCAAAAACCACTCTTAATCGCTACGGGCTCTAGGATAAAGTCGAATAATAACATTAAAAAAGCAGCGATAATAATTCTTGTTAGTTTATTGGTGCTCAATAGAGCAGAGCAGTGAGCGGCGCCTATCGTAACAAGAGCCCAATTAATTGCAATAATTACTGGAACACCTGCCGTTTTCACCCCTAAATTGGCTTCATATTGGTAGTTTCCAAATAACAGTTTCGTGTTCACGCCAATTAGCTCTGCTATAAATCCAACAAGGCCAGAAAAAAGCAGGAAGGTAAGTGTTGGTTTTGTGGGTGTGCTTAATGTAAAAATAATGGCGCAAAAAGAAAGAATAAGAGTAAGGGGAGTAAGTGATAAAAAAAGTGCCCTATATGCCGGTATAATGCTGCCAAAAACCCCTACAAGGTATATAATCCCCAAAACACCTATAACTAACTTTTCTTTCTTTTTTGAATTCATTTTATCCTTAAATAATCCTTCCTTTAATGGCGTGTAACAATGTATCATTAAGTGGTGTAAATGGAATGGCTGTTGTCGTACTAATCAAACGACTATCATACCGAATAGTTTTATACGCTGAATAAACTGATTCAATCGTCAGGCCCCTTCTTTTTCGCAAAAACAAATAAAAAACTTCGGAAAATGCGGCGAAAATGAGCGATATTAAACGGGGTGTTTTCATTCTTGGCGGACGCTTATTAAAACAAATGGCGATGGCGCTTAATAATTCGAAAAAGCTAACATTTTGTCCTGTACAAAGAAATTTTTTATTAGTAATCGTTGAATTCATTAAGTAAATCATATTGGAAACAAGGTCTCTTACATCCACAATAGCGTTTGATCCCTTTGGATAAAACAAGATCCCTTTAGATGCTGTTTTAAAAATCGACAAGGAGCTGTCGTTCCAATTTCCTGGGCCCAAAATTAAACAAGGATTAACAATTACGACTGGTAAGCCCTCTTCCGTCCCACGCCACACTTCTTTTTCAGCACTGTATTTTGAGATGGAATAACCTGAAACTTCTTTTCCTGGCTTCCACTTGGTGGTTTCGTCTGTGGTACCGTTTGGATTAAACCCGAGGGCAGCCGTGGAACTTACATAGCAGAGCTTTTTCACCTTGTTTAGAAGACATAAATTAACAATGTTAGCCGTGCCCTGGCGGTTTGCGCTCATACATGCGTGAAAGTCTATCTTGTGAAAGGACACAAGTGCTGCACAATGATAGACATACGAAACCCCATCGAATAACTCGTTCAAGTCGGATAGTGAAAGTATGTCGGCACGAACCCACTGAATTTTGTTAAAATATTCTTGGGACTTTGTATTAAAATAAAATTCAAAAAGTTTTCTTGTTTCTTGCTTTTTAAATTCTGACCGGAAACTAGCTCGCACGCTTTCATGGTGTTGTGTTAGTTCACACAACAAATGACCACCTACTAAACCTGTTCCACCAGTTACTAAAATCATTTCACAGTAAATATAGCGTCTAAAGCGTCACAAAACCCAATTACTGATGCGTCTAAAATAGACTCACTGTGGGCTTGTGATATAAACCCCACTTCATACCCACTCGGACCAATATAAATACCTCGTGTAAGTAATTCGGCGTGCAACAAATTGAAGTTGCTCATGTCTGGATTAATTTGATCAGCAGAGGTGATTCGTTTGTTATCTTCAAATGACAGCCAAAAAATAGATCCTATACTTACTAATTTAAATGGATAAGATGAATCGCTAGCGTGTTTATTTATTGCCTGAACAAAACCCACGGTCTTGATTGATAATTCTTCATAAAATCCGGGGCGTAGGCAATTGCTTAATTGAGCAATCCCCGCCGCCATAGCAACCGGATTGCCAGAAAGTGTACCGGCTTGGTAAACGGGGCCTTCAGGAGATACGTTCGACATCAACTCATTACTTGCGCCATAAGCACCTACGGGTAATCCTCCTCCCATAATTTTACCATAAGTCACAATATCTGGAATAATGTCATAAAAAGCGGCTGCTCCGCCGAAAGCAACTCTAAATCCCGATATAACCTCATCGAAAATTAAAAGTATGTTTAGTTTCGTACACAGCGCTCGAAGGGAAAGAAGAAACGTTTTGTCTTGTAGAAGTAAGCCATTATTGGCCGGAATTGGTTCTATAATTACCGCGGCTATTTCATGGGCTTGGGCATGGAGAATCTCGCTCAGTTTAGATAAGTCGTTTAGTGGAAGTACGATTGTTTCATTAGCTAAAGACTCCGGAACACCAGCGCTAGATGATGTTCCAAACGTTATAAGACCGCTTCCCGCCTTTACCATTAAAGAGTCAACATGACCATGGTAACAGCCTTCAAATTTCACCAATTTAGTTTTTCCGGAAGCACCTCTCGCTAATCGTATAGCGGACATAACTGCTTCTGTCCCCGATGATACAAACCTTAATTTGTCTATAAATGGAATATTACTCAGAATGAGTGCCGCTAATTCATTTTCTTTTTTTGTTGGCGCTCCAAAACTTGCCCCATTAGCCAAAGCAGCGACGGTCCCCTCGAAAATATCCGGGTGATTATGTCCCAAAATCAAAGGGCCCCAACTGCAACAAAAATCAGTGTATTTATTTCCATCTTCATCCCAAAGATAGGCTCCGTCTCCTTTCTGAATAAAAAGTGGCGTCCCACCAACTGACCTAAATGCCCGTACAGGTGAGTTTACGCCTCCTGGAAAATAGGTTTTTGCTTTTTCAAACAATTGTTTGGATGTAGACCTGTTAAGTTCGCTCATTTTCTTGTTTATCTTTGTGGTTTACAAAAATAACAAATTTCAACGGCTTATGTTTTTAGATTTAACGCTTGAGTTTGCAAAATCTCTTGATCAAAATGACCCACTAAAGTCCTTTAGGCAAGATTTTCTTTTTCCAACATTTCATGAAAAAGAGGTGCGCTACTTTACTGGGAATTCCCTTGGGCTACAGCCTAAAAATGCAAGGAAATATATCCTAGAAGAACTTGATGATTGGGAAAAGTTTGGTGTGGAAGGCCATTTTATGTCCCGCAGACCTTGGTATTCCTACCACGAAAACCTAACGGATATGATGGCAAAAATTGTTGGTGCCTTGCCTCTTGAAGTAGTGGTAACACATTCATTAACAACAAACCTACACCTGCTCTTAGTTTCTTTTTTTGAGCCAAAAGGGAAAAGAACAAAAATCCTATGCGAGGCTAAAGCCTTTCCCAGCGATCAATATGCGCTTTCATCCCAAATTGATTTTCATGGTCTTAATGCTGAAAATTTAGTTGAAATCGGCCCACGGGAAGGGGAACATATTATCAGAGAAGAAGATATTATCGATAAAATAAATCAATTAGGTGATGAATTAGCCTTAGTGATGATTGGGGGAGTTAATTATTACACTGGACAGCTCTTCGATATGGAGGCAATTTGTGCTGCGGGTCATGCAGTGGGAGCGAAAGTCGGTTTTGACTTGGCTCACGCTGCAGGTAATGTTTCGCTAAATCTTCACGATTGGGGGGTGGATTTTGCGGCGTGGTGTGGATATAAATACCTTAATTCGTCGCCAGGAGGGGTTTCTGGATTTTTTGTTCATGAAAGACATGCTAATAATAGTGCATTACCGCGGTTTGCAGGTTGGTGGGGTCACAACAAAGAAAGTAGATTTGAAATGAAGCCGGGATTCCAACCTATTTCCGGTGCTGAAGGCTGGCAACTGAGTAATGCCCCTGTATTGGGAATGGCTGCTCAACTTGCTTCACTCGAGGTTTTTGAGCGTGCAGGAATGAATCGAATTTCAGAAAAAAGAACACTGCTGACTAGCTATTTAGAATGTGTCATTTTAAATGTGTCTGAAAGAAATCAAGCCCTTTGTTCATTTGAAATAATTACCCCGAAAGACCCTAAAAGAAGGGGTTCTCAGTTGTCTATTCTATTACATGGAAAGGGAAAAGAAGTTTATGATGCGTTGACAAATAGAGGTGTGATTGCCGACTGGCGAGAACCCAACGTTATTCGTGTTGCTCCGGCGCCTTTGTACAATAGTTTTGAAGATTGTTATTGGTTTGGTCAGCACCTCGAAGCGGCTATTCAATAAGCTCCTTCGTTAGATACAATAATTGAAATTGCTTCTGGAAAATAACGCATTTCAAGCTCGCGTATTTTTTGTTCTAAAGACGAAACAGTTTCGTTTTTTTCTACTTCGCAAGTATACTGCATGAGGATTTTACCTTGGTCAAAAACCTCATTAACAAGGTGAATGGTAATACCTGATATTTTAGAATTAGCCTCTAAAACTGCGGCATGAACATGTTTTCCGTACATTCCCTTTCCTCCAAAATCTGGTAATAATGAGGGGTGTATGTTAATTATTTTCTGGAACACATGTTCAATTAATTCCGGAGTGATTATCTTTAAATAACCCGCTAAAATTACCCAATCAATGTTGTGGCTGGTGCAAAGTTCCATTTGCTGTGTTGAGAGATCAGTTTGGTTTTGAGAGATAAAAAATCCGATGCCTTTCTTTAAACAAAATTCAGCCATGCTGGGGTTTTCCTTCGTGGAAAATACAAACTTGACGTTTATTTTTTCAGAACCATTAAAATAATCAATGATGTTTTTGGCATTTGAGCCCTTGCCTGAAATAAATATTGCTATATTCTTTATGGTTTTCACGAGGCGAAATTAACTATATATCTATATTTTATCAAACTATGAATTTAACCTTTATCATGAGGATCAAGTGCTGTTAATTCTTTTTTTTTACATTGAGAAAGAGCTCTAAGGGGAAACTAATATTCTATTTAGGAATCCGATATGATAACCCCGCATTGATAAATCCATTGGCTATGTTGCTGTTCAAACCAACACCTGCAGAACAATCGAACTGTAAATTAGGCTTTACTCTCCAAATAAAGCCTCCATTAAGACCAGGGGCAAAATTTGAGGGTTCGGACATACTAACATAGCTTTCAATAAATATTCCAGTTGCTTTAGGGAGTTCGAGGTCTAGCCCTACTGATGCAAAATATTCTGGGACAGCATCAACACCATTCCAGAACAAACCATTGTTTAATGTTAGTAAAAGGCTTTCGCTTAAATCCCATTCCATCGGGATAAGAATAGAGGGGTTTAATTGGGGTCTTACTGAATCTGCTGATAAATACGGAACTCCTAAGTTGCCCAAAACGGCTGTGCTAGGAATTAACCCCTTTTGAACAGTTACACGTGCTTTAAATCCAAGGGAAAAGGGGGAAAGTTCAAGTGGGGCTTTGAGTCCATTTGTATACTCTTGTTCTAAGTTAATGGCAAAGCGAAGTTCGAAAGCATCAAATATCCCCCATCGCATTGTGAGGTTATTCCATGATATACTTTTTGTTTCAACGCTAGCCTCTTGATTATACTCCAGGTTCATTCCCGTTTCTATTTGAAAGTAATGCTCTGGTACAATCTGTGAGGATTCACCAAGTCCGGGACGATCTGGCTGAATTGGACCGGGTTCCGTTTGGGCGAGGAGAATGGTATGTGCCAAAACAAAACAAAGAATGGTAGTAAGTTTAATTATCATAAGTCAAAATTAATAAATGTTTATTTGTTAGCCCTAAATAAATTTTCGAGTATTATACTTCCAGTAATTTGTAATCGTCCTAAACATCAATTAATCCTTAATAATTAAACAAGATTAACAAGCGCTACAACAACCACAAAAGCTGTTTTAGTTTTTTTTATACCCGTATGATTTATATTATTACATTTCTGTAAATGATTGGAGTATATTATAAAAAATAAATAAATAAACGCCTAATTGCTTTGATATTTGCTCGTTTGTTTTTTTCTTTGTACTCTAAAACCATTTTAAAAATTAAAAAGATGTCTGAAATTAAAGATAAAGTTATAGCAATAATCGTTGATAAACTTAATGTTGATCAAGCGGAAGTTACCAACGAAGCAAGTTTCACAAATGATTTAGGAGCCGATTCATTAGACACCGTAGAATTAATTATGGAGTTTGAAAAATCTTTCAATATCTCTATTCCGGATGATCAAGCAGAAGGTATTCAAACAGTTGGTGATGCTATTGACTACATTGAAAAAAACCACAAATAAGATACTTGTCTTAAGTTAATACTTATGCAGCTTAAACGTGTCGTAATAACCGGTCTTGGTGCGCTAACCCCCATTGGTAATGATGTTGAGTCCTTTTGGCAGGCACTAATAAATGGCAAAAGCGGCGCAGCGCCAATTAAGCAATTTGATTCTTCTTTATTTAAGACGCAGTTTGCTTGTGAACTAAAAGATTTTAATATTGAAGACCATATGGATCGTAAAGAGGCAAGGAAACTTGACCAATTTGCGCAATATGCTCTCGTAAGTGCCACTCAAGCTGTAGAAGACTCTAAACTATTAGATTCTAATCCGAATAAAGACCGAATAGGGGTTGTTTGGGGCTCTGGTATTGGTGGTATTAAAACCTTTCAAGACGAAGCTCAAAACTTTTTCGCTGGAGACGGCACCCCAAGAATAAATCCTTTTTTTATTCCAAAAATGATTGCAGATATTGCCTCCGGGCATATTTCAATTAAGTATGGTTTTAGGGGGCCAAATTACGTTACGGTTTCTGCTTGTGCCTCAGCAACGAATGCGATAATTGACGCTTTTAATTTAATCAGATTAGGAAAATCGGACGCCATCGTAACTGGGGGTTCCGAAGCAGCGGTTAATGAAATGGGCGTTGGAGGATTTAATGCCTTAAAAGCGCTTTCCACTCGAAATGATTCTCCGGAAACAGCCTCTAGGCCTTTTGACGTGGATCGAGATGGATTTGTTTTAGGGGAGGGTGCCGGAGCGCTAATCCTTGAAGAACTTACGCACGCTTTAAATCGCGGGGCGAAAATTTATGCGGAAGTAGCTGGCGGCGGAATGTCTGGAGATGCTTACCACATGACCGCACCGCATCCTGAAGGAATTGGCGCAAGAAATACCATGCTAGCGGCATTAGAAGATGCGGAGTTAGAGCCTACAGATATAGATTATGTTAATGTTCATGGTACCTCAACGCCTTTGGGTGATATTGCAGAAATTATAGCGATTGAATCAGTATTTGGAGAACATTCGTATAAATTAAACATTAGCTCAACAAAATCTATGACGGGTCACTTATTAGGTGCCGCTGGGGCTATAGAGGCGATTGCCTGTGTGCTTAGTGTACAAAACGATATTGTTCCTCCAACTATTAATCATTTTACTGATGATCCTGAGTTGAATTCAAATCTAAATTTCACCTTCCATAAAGCACAGAAAAGAGTAGTAAACGTTGCTCTTTCCAATACTTTTGGGTTTGGTGGGCACAATACTAGCGTCATTGTAAAAAAGTTCGTTTCCTAATTGGGACGTCTTAGATCCTTTTTTACAAAAGGCAAATCTTCAGAAGACCTTATTCTAATCCGTTTTATTATTGATAGCTTCGGGTATCGACCACGTAATCTTTTTTATTTTAAAAAGGCTTTGTCTCATAAATCCATTGCGATACATAATGATGTATTAGAGTCAAACGAGCGGCTCGAATTTTTGGGAGATGCCATACTTGATGCGGTTATCGCGGAATATTTATACGAAAAATACCCTGGGGATGATGAGGGATATTTAACCAAATTAAAATCTAAAATTGTTAATCGAAAGACCCTTTCGGACATCGCCGAAAAAATGGGTGTCCGTCAGCATCTTAATTACAGTACCGTGCGCACTATAAATATTTCCAGTGTTGAGGGAAATGCCTTTGAAGCACTCATGGGGGCGATCTACCTAGACGCCGGATATGAGCAAGTTAAAAAAAGCGTGCGAAATCATGTGCTACGTAAATTTGTGGGGGTTGATCAGTTACTAGAGGAGGAAATTGACTTTAAGTCCCGATTAATTATTTGGTGTCAGAAGAAAAAATTGGCCTTGTCGTTCATTATTTTATCAGAAAGTAATCATCGAGGGATTTCAAATTATGAAATGCAAGTCATCATTAGTGAAAAGGTTTATGGGAATGGAAAGGCGGGTAATAAGAAAGAAGCCGAACAACTTGCCGCAAAAGAGGCCCTTAAATTAATTGGTGAAATTGACTGATTTAGCTTTTTTGTTAAAAAATATTCTTTTCTTTGTGGTCTTAAATAATATAATTATGAGTTGGACTGATTTTATTTATGCTACAGCGGATGCTTTTCAATGGGGCTTTGGTTTTTTCGAGTTTGTACAAAACTATTTCAATGACTTATTATTATTATTAGGCTTCGTTGGATTCGGATATTGGATGAATGTACAACGAAAGTTTAATGCAAAGTCTAGCGTGCCTGTTGAATCCAGTGAAAATACAGGTTGGTATAAGGACGGTGAAGGGAAGCAGATTAAATAATTCCCACTTATCGTTGGTTTATTCTCTTTAAATTAAAGAGGATTTCAAGTATTCTCTATTCATTCTTGCTATATTTTCTAGGGAAATGCCTTTTGGACATTCCACTTCGCAAGCACCTGTATTCGTACAGTTACCGAACCCTTCTGCATCCATTTGATTAACCATGTTCAAAACACGTTCCTTTGCCTCTACTTTCCCTTGCGGAAGCAAAGAAAATTGCGAAACTTTAGCTGAGACAAACAACATCGCTGAAGAATTCTTGCAAGTAGCCACACAAGCACCACATCCAATACAGGTCGCTGCATCAAACGCTTTATCAGCATCATGCTTTGGTATCGGTATAGTATTGGCATCAATTGTGTTTCCAGAAGTGTTTACGGAAATAAATCCGCCGGATTGCTGAATTCTATCGAAAGAACTTCGGTCGACAACAAGGTCTTTAATTACTGGAAATGCCTTTGCTCTAAAAGGTTCAATGTAAATGGTGTCGCCATCTTTAAACTTGCGCATATGCAACTGGCAAGTCGTTACAAGCCTGTCTGGACCATGTGCTTCTCCATTAATAAACAAGGAACACATGCCACAAATTCCCTCACGACAATCATGATCAAAAGCAACAGTGTCCTCTCCTTTAACAATTAATTCATCGTTCAGGATGTCCAACATCTCAAGAAAAGACATGTCAGGTTCAATGTTGTCAACAGTATAATCCACCATTTTTCCTGGTGAGCTAGCGTTATTTTGGCGCCAAATTTTTAATGCTAATTTCATGGTTCTTTTGCTGGTTAAGCGTCACTATTATTTATAACTTCTTTGAACTAATTCTACATTGTCGTATACCAATTCTTCCTTATGAAGAATGGCATCACTAGGATTTCCCTTATACTCCCAAGCGGCAACATAAGCAAAGTTTTTATCATCTCGTTGAGCTTCTCCATCTGCGGTTTGGAATTCTTCTCGAAAATGACCTCCACAAGATTCATTACGATGAAGGGCATCTTTTGCAAATAATTCTCCCAATTCAAGAAAATCGGCGACACGCAATGCTTTTGCCAACTCAGGATTGAAGCTGTCTGCTGTACCCGGAATTTTTACATCCTTATAGAAATCTTCTCTAATTTGAGCGATTTCTTGCTGCGCCTCTTTAAGTCCTTGTTCGTTTCGAGACATCCCGGCTTTATTCCACATTATTTTCCCTAATTTTTTATGAAAATAATCCGCTGGCTTTGTGCCTCCGTTGTTCATCAAACGATTAATCTGATCCACTACGTTTTGCTCTGCCGCATCAAACTCAGGGCTGTCAGTTGAGATTTTGCCTTTTTTAATGTCTGGAGCTAAATAATCTCCAATGGTATAAGGCAATACAAAGTAGCCATCAGCCAAACCTTGCATCAACGCTGAGGCACCGAGACGGTTTGCTCCATGATCAGAAAAATTTGATTCTCCAATTGAAAAACACCCAGGAATGGTTGTTTGAAGATTATAATCAACCCATGTTCCCCCCATCGTATAATGGACAGCGGGATAAATCATCATCGGTGTCGAATAAGGGTTTTCATCCACTATTTTTTCATACATCTGGAAAAGATTCCCGTATTTATTGGCAACAATTTCAGTTCCCAATTTAATAACTAAGGTTTTATCGTTTTCATCTAAATGCTTCAACCTGGCTTGGTCTATTCCGTAGCGCTCGATAGCGGAAGCAAAGTCTAAATAAACGGCCTCTCCTGTTTTATTAACCCCAAAACCAGCGTCACATCGCTCTTTTGCAGCGCGAGATGCAATGTCTCGAGGAACTAAATTACCAAATGCTGGGTAACGTCGCTCCAAATAATAATCGCGGTCTTCTTCGGCTAATTGAGTGGGCTTTAATTTTCCCTCCCTAATCAGTTTTGCATCTTCCAATTTTGCTGGAACCCAGATACGCCCATCATTGCGTAAAGATTCTGACATCAAGGTAAGTTTCGCCTGGTGGTCACCCGACACAGGAATACAGGTAGGGTGAATTTGTGTATAACAAGGGTTTGCAAAAAATGCGCCTCGCTTGTGTATTTTCCATGCTGCCGTTACATTGCTCCCCATTGCATTCGTTGAAAGAAAAAAGACGTTTCCATACCCCCCAGACGCTATTACAACAGCATGAGCTGAGTGGCGCTCAATTTTTCCACTTATTAGGTCTCTTGCAATAATTCCCCTCGCTTTTCCATCAACAATTACCAGGTCTAGCATTTCATGTCTATTGTGCATTTTTATCTTGCCGCGACCAATTTGCCTGTTCATGGCAGAATAAGCCCCCAACAATAATTGTTGTCCCGTTTGACCTTTAGCATAAAAGGTTCTGGATACTAGTGTGCCCCCAAAAGAGCGGTTATCTAATAGTCCGCCGTATTCTCTAGCAAAAGGAACTCCCTGTGCAACGCATTGGTCAATTATATTGGTTGAAACCTCTGCTAAACGATGCACATTTGCTTCTCTAGCGCGGTAATCTCCCCCCTTAACGGTATCATAAAATAAGCGAAAAGTAGAATCGCCATCTCCCTGATAATTTTTTGCTGCGTTAATCCCTCCCTGTGCAGCGATAGAATGCGCTCTTCTAGGTGAATCTTGAAAACAAAAAGCTTTAACGTTATAACCTAATTCTGCAAGTGTTGCAGCGGCAGAGCCTCCAGCCAAACCTGTTCCAACAATTATAATGTCAAGATTTCGCTTATTTGCTGGATTTACCAAGTTAATGTGGTCCTTGTAGTGGGTCCACTTATCCGATATCGGCCCCTTGGGTATTTTTGAATCTAAAGCCATTATTAATTAATGATTAAAGTGATGAAAAAGTGCAATAAAAATAAATCCAAAAGGAACAATCACCGCAAAAGCATATCCAACTTTATGTAGTGTTTTAGAATACTTATTGTTCATTCCTACAGACTGAAAAGATGAATTGAATCCGTGCCATAAATGCAGGAACAAAAAGAAAAATGAGAAACAATATATTGATGTTCTGATGGGGCTATTAAATTTCTCTGCCAACTCATGAAAATATCGTTCGGAAGCAATCGGCTTTACCTCAACGTACTTATATACCATTTCGGGGATCCAAAAATCATAAAAGTGCAGGCCTAAAAATGACAAAACAACAATCCCGGAAATAATCATGTTTCTTGAAGGCCAAGAAGCATTTGCGGCTCCATTATATTTTGCATAGCCTATGGGACGAGAGGCCCTGTTCTTGAAGTCCAATACGAAGCCCATGATAAAATGAAATAAAACCCCCAGAATTAAAACCGGCTGCATAGCAAACTGAATGAGTGGATTGTTACCCATGAAGTGAGCTAATGTATTAAACAAATCTTCACTAAATACCGAGGTAAGATTGATAAAAAAATGAATAGACAAGAACGTTACAAGAAACAATCCCGAAAGTGCCATGGCAATCTTTTTGGCAATCGAAGACTTCAAAATGGGAGAATTAGACATAATTTTTTACTAAAATAATCGTTGCAAATTTAACAAAAACAACAATTAAAACGCGCTTTTTGTTCGTAATTTATACTTGGTTTGAATAGGAAACCGTCGTTTCGTTGTCATTTACACAGATTTGTGTGCGTTTTCCGAAAACTAGGGCTCTATTATCTTCAATGTGGCCAGATGGAAAATTAAATATAACAGGCATGTTAGAAAATTGAAGTTGCTCAAGTATGATTTCTTCAATAGAACGACCTAATGGTGGATCAGTATCTTCAAGATCAGTCATGCCGCCTATGATTAATCCTTTTATTTTTTCAAATACTCCCGCCTTACTTAAAGCGAAAATCATCCGTTCTACTTGATAATAATGTTCCCCCACATCCTCCAAAAAAAGTATTGAATTTTCAAAATCATACTGATCATTGGTCCCCAACATACTGTATACAATACTAAGGTTGCCACCAATTAAATTACCTGTTGCCGTGCCTATTTTATTCGACTTGTTTGGAGGTAATACATAAGGAGTGTATTTCCCGGTTATGCTTTCTAAGAGTGAAAGAAGCGCCTCATCGGTGTTTTTTTGAAAGCTAATTGGCATTGTCGCATGTATGCTTTGAATCCCTAATTTTTGCAAACGGTGATGAAAAACGGTTATATCACTGAACCCAATCACCCATTTAGGCTCGAGTAATACATTCGCCCAATTAATTCGATCTAAAATACGTATGCTTCCATAACCGCCTCTTGCGCAAAGAATTGCCCTTACATCTGGGTGGTCTATACCAAATTGCAAGTCAATAAGGCGCTCTTCTTCTGTTCCGGAAAAATAATGGTGATTTCCAAAACAATGAGCGCTCACCAATACGTTAAATCCATGTTTCTCTAAATATTCTTTCGCGAAAAGGACGGTTTTAGGGTCTGTTATTTTAGCAGGTGCGGTAATATAAATTAGGTCGCCTGGTATTAAAGGGGTTGGTTGAATCATTTTTTAAGAAAAAAAGATTGGGCGATTGATAGATCGAAAGGGGTCGTTATTTTTATGTTTTCCTCGTTACTTTCAACAAAATATATAGACTCCCCTGTTTGCTCTACCAAAGTGGCGTCATCTGTAATAGAGGGGGTGAAATCTTGTTCATAGGCTAAGCGCAATGTTTTTTCATGGAAACATTGAGGGGTGTGTACAAGGCGAAAAGAGGCTCTGTTTGCTGCCTGATTTGTTCCTCCGGAAATTTTCCGGATCGTATCCTTAATCATTAAAACTGGAACAACAGCCCTCGTATCATTTAACGAAAGAAAACATCGGGCAATGGTTTCGTTTGATACAAATGGTCTTACGCCATCGTGAACAGCTATATATTTTCCATTGGCATGACGCAAAGCGTTTTGGATAGAATGAAAACGCTCCTCTCCACCCTCTATAATTTGATGAGGAAGGTCAAACCCATGTTTTTTAATACTAGACTTCCAGTATACTATCCACTCTGCTGGCAAAGTTACGAGTATTTGTATCGACGGGTCGAAGGAATGAAAAACGCTTATCGTGTGGGCTAGTATCGGTAAATCTCCAAGCAAAACAAACTGCTTCGGAATATCTTTTCCCATTCGCTTTCCGATGCCCCCAGCGGTAATAATAACCGTACGATTTACCATGCTCAAAAATAAGTATAAGTCTTGTATCTACAAACTTTACATTATACTCTTGTTTTTTTACCTTTGTATAAAAAAAATACAATGTCAACGAGGAAAGGAACTCTTACTATTTATAATACATTAAGTGGAAAGAAGGAATTGTTTTGCCCTATTCATGAGGGGCAAGTTGGGATGTATGTTTGTGGACCAACGGTCTATAATAATGTTCACCTTGGGAACTGCCGTACATTTATTTCATTTGACTTAGCGTATCGCTATTTGCTACATTTAGGATATAAAGTCCGTTATGTTAGGAATATTACTGATGTGGGTCATTTAGAAAATGACGCTGACGAGGGAGAGGATAAAATCTCCAAAAAAGCGCGGGCAGAAAAGGTGGAGCCTATGGAGATCGTTCAGAAATACACGCTTGATTTTCACAACGTAATGACGGCGTTTAATGCTTTACCGCCCAACATAGAGCCTACAGCAACTGGACATATTATTGAACAAATTGAATTAATCAATACCATTATAAAAAATGGGTTTGCCTATGAATCAAATGGGTCAGTCTACTTTGATGTAGAAAAATATAATGCCAATCAGCCTTATGGAGAATTGTCTGGACGTAAAATTGAAGATTTAATCGCTAACTCAAGAGTCCTTGACGGGCAAACAGAAAAGCGAGCGCCTCTAGACTTTGCACTTTGGAAAAATGCATCAGATGAACACATAATGAAATGGCCTTCACCATGGGGGCTGGGATTTCCTGGCTGGCACCTAGAATGTTCTGCCATGAGTGCTAAATACCTCGGCGAAGTGTTTGATATACACGGCGGCGGAATGGACCTAAAATTTCCACATCACGAATGTGAAATTGCACAAGGCTGCGCAGCCACTGGGAAAAAACCTGTCCAATATTGGATGCATGCCAACATGCTCACCCTTAACGGAAAGAAAATGAGCAAGTCCGCTGGAAACTCCCTGTTGCCAGCAGATCTTTTTTCTGGTGAAAACACATTGCTAAACAAAGGTTTTCATCCGATGATTGTACGGTTTTTTATGATGCAAGCTCATTATAGAAACACACTAGATTTTACCAGCGAAGCACTAAATGCAGCAGAAAAAGGATTTGAAAAACTCATGTTGGCAATAGAAAATCTCATGGTACTTGTTCCATCAAGTAATTCAAGTATTAATACAAAAGTACTTGTTGATGGCTTTTATGCCGCAATGGATGATGACTTCAATACTCCGGCATTAGTCGCTTGTTTGTTTGATGCAGTGAAACAAATTAATGCTATTATAGAAGGAAGAGCGACCATAAATAAGGAAGATTTGTCGATTTTACAAAAAGAAATCTCCGTATTTGTTTTTGAGATATTAGGCTTGCAGCGCCCCACAGAAAAAAGTGATGATCAACGATTATCAAATGTAATGGCCTTAGTTTTAGAATTACGAGGGAGTGCAAGAGAAAATAAAGATTGGATAACCTCTGATAAAATCCGTGATGGACTTAACAATGCCGGCATAGTCGTTAGCGACGGAAAAGATGGCGCTAGTTGGAAATAACATATAAGTTTTTAAGAAAATGGCTTTAATCAAATCGTGTCAAGGTATATCTCCCTTAATTGCTAAGGATTGCTATTTAGCCGAAAATGCAACAATTATCGGTGATGTGGTCCTGGGGTCCTTATGTTCTGTTTGGTTTAATGCCGTGATTCGTGGTGACGTAAACGCCATTCGTATTGGAAACAAGGTCAATGTTCAAGATGGAGCCGTACTACATTGCACCTATCAAAAAACAACACTAACTATTGGTAACAATGTTTCTATTGGGCACAATGCGCTTGTACATGGTTGTACAATCGAAGACAATGTGCTTGTTGGAATGGGGGCGATCGTTATGGATAATTGTTATGTTGAGTCAAACTGTATCATAGCAGCAGGGGCAGTTTTATTGGAGGGAACACGTGTAGAATCTTGGAGCGTCTTTGCTGGCGTGCCTGCAAAAAAAGTTAAACAACTCTCGCCTGAACTCTTTAAAGAAGAAGTCATGCGCATTGCTGATAATTATGTGTTTTATGCTAGCTGGTTTAAATAATTGAAGCTTTGCTTTTTTTTTAGTTCTTTTGTATAAAATATAGCCTTATGAAAACTGTTTTTTTAATCGCTCTTGTTGCTCTTGGTTTATTCTCTTGTAAGAAATATTCTGATGGCGGAATGAAAAAATTAGCCCTTAGCCACCTGAGAGGGACATGGAAATTAGAGAGCTACACGCGAAATGATATTGATTTTACAGGCGAATTATTAATTAATAGTTATAAGGAAACCTTTAACGAAGAGGGCACCTATTCCAGGCAACTTATCGACACTTTTAACACTGTTGTGAACACCTCTGGTGGCTGGGACTTTGAAGGCGACCGTTCCTTATTAAGAATTAGTGGGGCTGGATTTTATAGCTTAACGCCAGGAGTGTCAACTGCCACAGCCCAATCAGGCTATACAATAAATCGATTAACTAAATCAGATTTGTGGTACAGCTACGAAGATGCTTTGGGAAAACATGATTTTAGACTAATAAAACAATAACCCTGAGTCAATACGGATGAAATATTTACCCATTAATGCTGAGCTGTTTAGTACAAACCGCGAATCTTTTGTCAAACAAATGGTAGAAGGAGCACTTGCGGTGTTTAACTCCAACGATATTTTCCCTATTAGTGCTGATAGCACGATGCCTTTTCAACAACACCGTGATATTTTTTACTTAAGTGGCGTTGATCAAGAGGAGTCTATTTTAGTGCTTTTTCCAAGTGCAAGCAATCCTGCGCATCGGGAAATATTATTCTTGAAAGAAACGAGTGAGCTAATCGCTATTTGGGAAGGAGAAAAATTAACAAAATCAACAGCGTTCGAGGTATCTGGCATTAAAACCGTTTATTGGTTGCAACAATTTCCTGTAATATTTAAACAAGTTATGGCCGAATGTTCTGCCATTTACGTGAATACAAATGAACACCTCAGAGCATCTACAGTAGTTGAAACCAGAGAAGATCGATTCATAAAAACGGTAAAGAATGATTATCCTGCTCATCATGTCTTAAAATCGGCGCCCATCATGCACCGTATTCGCTCAATTAAGCACCCCATTGAAATCGATTTAATGCAAACAGCGTGTAATATTACTGAAGCTGGATTTAGACGATTGCTTGGCTTTGTGAAGCCTGGTGTTTGGGAATATGAGATTGAAGCAGAATTATCCCATGAATTTCTTCGAAATCGTTCTAAGGGATTTGCTTATACACCAATTATTGCTTCGGGTAAAAATGCCTGTGTGCTTCACTATATTGAAAATAACCAACAATGTAAAGACGGCGATGTTATTTTATTAGATGTTGCTGCAGAATACGCGAACTATTCGTCTGACTTAACCAGATGTATTCCCGTAAGTGGTCGTTTTACAAAACGTCAAAAAGATGTTTATAATGCTGTTTTTCATGTAAAAAAAGAAGCGGAAAAACTTTTATTACCTGGAGTAATTATGGCTGATTATCATAAAGCTGTAGGATTATTGATGGAAGAACAACTCGTTAATCTCCAATTAATCTCCCTCGACGATATTAAAAACCAAAAGGCTGATTGGCCCGCTTACAAAAAGTATTTCATGCACGGCACGTCTCATTTTATTGGGCTGGATACACACGATGTTGGCTTATGGCACGAACCCATCAAAGCTGGGATGGTATTTACCTGTGAGCCAGGAATTTATATTCCAGAAGAAGGCCTAGGTATTCGATTAGAGGATGATTTACTTGTTCAAAAAACAGGAGCGCCATTCAACCTAATGGGAAATATCCCCTTAGAAGCGGAAGCCATTGAAGACCTCATGAATCGTGGCTAAAGGATTACATTACCGCATCTTTGGTGCTGGTTATACAACGGTTTATTTACATGGCTTTTTAGAATCTTCCACCATGTGGGAACCCTTAGATTTAGTCAATCAACCCGGTCAACACCTATTAATTGACCTCCCTGGACACGGAAAATCACCTTTAATTGACGATTCTGATTCACCTTCCATTCGCTTTATGGCTAAAGAAGTGATGCGTGTTTTGAAAGAACAAAACATCAAAGAATACCGTGTTATTGG
The DNA here is from genome assembly GCA_044336865.1 of Crocinitomicaceae bacterium. Classification (GTDB taxonomy): domain Bacteria; phylum Bacteroidota; class Bacteroidia; order Flavobacteriales_D; family Crocinitomicaceae; genus UBA952. The sequence goes on from JBIIOQ010000017.1 coordinate 29,939, forward strand.
ACATAGTATGGGGGGATATGTTGCCATGGAACTATTTAACCTACGCTTAAATACCACTTCTATACTGCAGCACGTAACTTTAATGAACTCAAACTGTTGGGAAGATAATGAAATTAAAAAAGAGGAGCGCTTAAAAATTGTTCGGATTGCCTACAAAGCAAAAGATCTTTTTATTAACGAGGTGGTTCCTAATCTTTTTGCACGAGCACAAGATTTTTATCCTCAAATTGAAGCGTTGAAAAAAGAGGCTAAAGAGATAAGTTCAGACTCCATTGCATACGCTACATTAGCAATTCGCAACCGTAACGATTACACAACTTTGGTTTTGTCTAATCCGGAGTGTTTTACATTTATTCATGGTGCCTTGGATCGTTTGGTCAGCATGGACGATATTCAATTGCGATTAATCTTGCCAAAGGGGACCTCTCCAAAAATTATTATTCTTCCTTCTGCTGGTCATATGGCGCATTGGGAATCAACGAAAGAACTCATAGATATTCTTTATCCAGACCCTGAACTCTAGGTTTTTAACAGAAAAAGCAAGAAAAACAACGCTAGTTTATAGCTTAATAATCCTAACCGTTTTAATGCCGCTTTGATTGTAAGCATTAACAAAGTAAATGCCCTGAGGAACACTTAGTTCAATAGACACTTCCTTTTGACTGTTCACAACTGTTTGATGAACCGAGCGACCACCCATGTCCGTGATAGATAATTCTCCGGTAAATGCAGCCTCAAAGGTAATATTTACTTTATTCACCACAGGATTTGGAAACACAGTAAAGGATGCTGAAGACAACTCATCTATTCCGACATTTGAAATCGTAATGCAGTTGGAAGTATCAGAACAGCCATTGCTGTTTGTGCTTATTACCGCGTAAATACCGTTTTGACTAGCAGTAAATGATGAGCTGTTGGCTCCAGGAAATGCTGAACCCGTAGTGCAATTTATCCACTGATAAGTTAAACCTGTATTGCTTGAACTAAGCAATAGAAGTGAGTTGCTAGGGCTCGCTGAAATAACATTGCCCACTTGCTCGATAGTTAAATTAAGGGTTATAATACTGTCGCATCCCTGCACATTGGTATAAGTTGCAACGTAGCTCCCAGCCTGTGTATAAACTTGTCCATTAAACAAAAACTGAGCTCCCTGACAGATTGTTTCGTTCAAATTCGTTTCTTGGATGGCACATCCAATATAAACAAAATCAGTATAGATTGTATTGGCCAAGGTGTCCACCTGAGCAGAAATCGTAGAATAACCGACCGCTCCGCTAACAAAAGAAGATGGATTAATGGTAGAAACTGTAGCTAATGTGGGTGTATTAAATCCCCACGAGACCGAGGATGCGCCCAAAGCCTCGACTTGCATGCTGGCGTTCGAACAAAGAGCATATGCACAATGTATCACCGGCTGAGCTTGTAAATCAAAGTTTGCATTTTGAACCAGTAAAGTGTCTCCGCTCGCCAAATAAACTGGCAAACTTATGCCATTAGCACCATCTCCGCCTTTTCCACCCGCGCCTCCTGCACCGCCAGCACCGCCAGCACCACCATCACCAATTTCACTGCTGCATGCAGCTTGAATGCCTGCTCCACTGCCTCCATTTCCGCCAGCACCACCATTTCCACCCACTCCACCTGAGCCTAAGTTTCCTGCTTGAACGAAACAATCAACCATACTTCCATTAAGACCATTAACATTGATGTAAATTCCAAAGGAAGAACCTCCTCCATAACCGCCCGTTCCACTAGTTCCACCCTGACCTCCGCCACCGCCACCGCTTCCACCATTTCCTGGGCCGTTGTCGCAGAAAGTACAATTCTGTCGACCACCGCCTCCACCGCCTCCGCCGCCAGAGCCACCACAACCGTCTAAACCAGTTGCCCCTTGATTGCCCGGCATCCAAAAACCACCAGAATGTTGACCTTGAGAACCATTTGCGCCTTGAGCCCCTACTAAACCGGCGGAACCACTACCACCACTGGTGCCATTTCCTCCCGGATCGCCCTCATTTCCCTTAATGCCTGAAGTGCCGCCATTGTTACAAGCAGACGCGCCTCCAAGACCACCATTTCCGGCGTTATTTGAATAACATTCGTCTCCACCCGCACCGCCACCGCCGCCGCCGCCGCCATTTCTACCTGTTCCTGCTGTTCCTGCCGCTCCCGGATTTTGCGCGTTATTTTGATTCGGGCCACCTGAACCACCACCTGAACCACTAGCGCCAGCACCACCCGCACCACCACTTGCTCCGGCAGAACCACTTCCGAAAGTACAATCACTACCATTACACGAACCAGAATTTCCTAATGAACCATTGTTTCCATTGGCACCAGCGACTCCATTTGTACCAGAAAACCCAGCGCTTGCGTGGCCAGCAATAAATTGACAACGAACCAAATTATAAGCAGAACAACTGTCCATATAAAGCGCATAAGTGCTAACCCCAAAAGGTGCAGTTGAATTTGACGTGGCTGCGCTCTGGGTTTGAATCGTTAAATCTTGAAATCGGAAACCTGTATTACTCACTAATTCCACTGCAGAAATGCGCGGACTGTTCACTGGACCCGATGGATTTGTATTGCTTCTATAAATCGTTGTAGCTCCAGCTAAACTAGTTTTTGTCCATCCAAGTGTGTCTATAAACCCCCCCTCAACCACTACGTTTTGGCCCGCTAAAGATAACGGTGCGCTTATAAAATAGGTTCCCGTTGCCATTCTAATATAACTTCCCGAAGGGGCAGTTGTAAAGGCAGTAACCAGATCCATGGGGTCGTTCATGGTTCCGATAGAAGTTGCTTGTCCTGCTGGTGTTACATATAGTATTTGACATTGCGAAAAAGCAACGTTATTAACCAATACAGCAAAAATTATATATAGTAATCCTTTTTTCATATCCGTAAATTTTCAATAAATATACACAATAAATGTGTTATTCTGCATTGATTATTTCATGCAGCCATCCATCAACCGTCTTTGCATCATCTATGGAGCAAGGCCCTGATTTTGTTCTTCTTAAGGCCGTCAAGGTTGCGCCAGCGCCTAATTTCTTTCCAAAATCATGGGCAATAGATCGAATATAGGTTCCTTTGGAGCAACTAATGGAAAAAGATAGTTGTGGAAATGTTGTAGTGTCTATTGAAAAATGCTTGATGTTTATTTTATTAGGCTTTAATACTAGCTCTTTTCCTTCTCTAGCATAATCGTAAGCGCGTTTTCCATTGATTTTTTTGGCCGAAAAGATCGGTGGTATTTGTTCTTGCTCCCCTAAAAATGTCTGCCTAACCATCTCAATTGACTCTAAACTAATCGAAGACACATCGAACTCTTGGTCAAATTCGGTTTCTAAGTCATATGAAGGGGTTGTTTTTCCAAGGAGAATGATGCCTGTGTATTCTTTGTCCTGGCCAATTAAATCATCGATTAACTTGGTGTTTTTTCCCGTGCAAATAATCAATAAGCCCGTGGCTAATGGATCTAGTGTGCCGGCATGACCCACTTTAATGTTTTTTATCTTAAGCTTTTGTTTTATATTCCAACGGATTTTATTCACAACATCGAACGACGTCCATCCTATAGGCTTGTCAATCAATAATGTTTCGCCTGAGATAAAATCCATTTTAGCGTAGAAAATAAATAAGCAGTGAACAGCCAATTAGTACCCTGTACCATCCCCAAACTTTAAAGCCATACTTGTGTAAAAATCCCAAGAAAAACTTAATGGCTAGTGCTGCAATTAAAAATGCAATGATATTGCCTACTATAAAAAATTGCGTGTTTTGTGGTGAAGATAAAATCATATCAATCCCAGTTTGATGAGTTCCGTTATATGTCCAATCTTTTAAAAATAAAGAATAGCACGTGACGGCAAACATCGTGGGTACCGCTAGAAAAAAACTAAATTCTGCCGCAGCCTTGCGCGAAAGTCCTTGTTGCATGCCGCCAATTATTGACGCAGCCGAGCGACTCGTTCCCGGCATCATAGCTAAGCATTGCCAAAAACCAATTTTAACCGCACTCAGCTTTGAAATACTATCAACCGAATCCAATCGTGGCCGATTAAACAGGCGGTCTATAAAAAGGAGTACCACGCCCCCTAAAATTAACATTAAAGCAATCGGAATTGGTTTCTCTAGAACAGCCTCTATTTTATCGTCGAAAAGTTTTCCCAGTACTAGGGCGGGGATAACTCCAATAATCAGTTTTATATAAAATTGTGGAGAACTAAAATTAAAAAAACGACGCCAATACATGGATACAACGGCTAAAATAGCACCAAACTGAATAGAAACTTGAAACATTTTCACAAATTCATCGGTTTCAATTCCAAAAATTGAGCTCGCGAAAATCATGTGTGCGGTGCTGGAAACAGGCAAGAACTCTGTTATTCCCTCTATGATTGCTAAAATAATCGCTTCACTAAAGGTCATCGAACGAACTTACTTTTTATTTTTGTTAAAGTAGCTCTGTTTTTGGGCAAGAGGAGTTTCTGTCGTTTTTTGCGCTTGAGCGCCTACGATTTCTTTATCCACTTGTGGTATTTCGTTATCTGTTTTCCCTGATAAAGCATTAGGGTTTTTAGGTTTTTTTATAATACTAAAAAGGATTACAATGTAGCCTCCAACAATTAGCATCGGCGCAATCGTAATTCTAACGGTGCTGAATAATTCGCTTGCATCAAACTTGTTGGGATCATCCGATCCGCCGCCAATCATTAATAAAAAACCTAAAATATTAATCGCTAGGCCTATTAAAAGAATCTTGTAATTTTCCGCTTGGAAACCAAAGTGTTTTATTGGATTATTCATAATCGTTAATATAAATCATCTAATTTCATACGAAGATACTTGTTTAATGCAAACCAAGTGGAAATTAGCGTGATAAAAACACCTAAAAACAATAATGATACTATGAGCAACGATAAAACTTGCCAAGAAAAAGTGACTTCAATTGTTTCTAAAACATTATTTAGTGCAAAAAAGGAGGTCATAAGAAAGGCCAGAGCAATAATGGCTGCTATACAACCTTGATATACTGCTTGTAATAGAAAAGGGCGTCGGATATACTTCCCGGTTGCGCCAACTAAGGTCATTGTTTTGATGGTAAACCGTTTTGAATAAAGGGACATTCTTATGGTGTTGTTTATCATTGCAACAGCAATTATTATTAACAAGGCAGCAACTGATAAAAATAAAAAAACAAACTGTTTAAATCCTAAATTTACCTTTTCAACACTAGACTCATCATAATTAACCTCATCAATTTCTTGCGGAAATGCTTTAATTAGCTTTGTTTTAATTTCTTTCATTCCCTTTTTTGTGGCATAATTGGCTTTGGGAGAAAAGCATAAGGAAGGGGGGAGGGGATTTTCCCCTTCTAATAATTCTTTAATTTCGATTTGCCCTTCTCCTCCAAATTCTTGAATTGCTCGTTCAGGCGAAACAAACCATATTTTTTTAAACATTGGCCAAGATTTAAGCCGCAACTCTATTTGTTTTATATCAGCATCTTTTAAGGTAGGCTTGAAGAAAATGTCTCCTTGCAGGCTTTCTTTGGCCTGGCTTTGAATATTACTTAGGCCAAACATAGCGCTCAAAACAATTCCGATCATAAATAAAACCAAGGAAATACCAATCAATGTAGATATATAGCTTGTTTTTATTCCTATTTTATTATATTTTTCGATTGATTTTGACATACATCAAAAGTATAAAAAAAACGTTTGTACTATTTGTGGATACTAAATGAGTAATCAACGTTGAATTGTGTATTGCTTAATAATTCACTATTCGTCTACCCAATCGCCATTCTCCTTAATCAAATCAATTAATGCTTGAACTGCCTCTGATTCATTGATGTTTTTTCGAACGACTGTTTTTTCTTTGTATAAATGGATCTTTCCGGGTCCAGTGCCCACATAACCATAATCTGCATCCGCCATTTCTCCTGGGCCATTGACAATACAACCCATTATTCCAATTTTTAATCCTTTTAAATGTGATGTTCGAGCACGTATTTTCGCAGTTGTTTCTTGTAAGTCGAAAAGCGTCCTTCCACAAGAAGGGCAGGAAATGTATTCTGTTTTTGAAATTCTTGTTCGTGTCGCCTGTAAAATTCCAAACGCCGTAGAGTTGATAAACGTTTTCGCCTGAGCAGCACAAATCCATAAACCATCGCCGAAACCATCAATAAGTAATGATCCTAAGTCACTAGAAACGCCGATTTGAAAGGTCTCTTGATCTGATTCTTCCGATTCAACGAATAAAATTACGGGTGCTTTTATATCTAATTTCGCAATATTACAATATAAATTGCGAAAAAAATGGGTGTTCTGAACAGCAACACCTTTTGCGACTAATACCAAATTAGGATAGTCTGCCATCACTTCGCTTAATTCATTTGAGTTTGTAATAAAACAAAAAGTCTGTTGGTTTTGGGGTAATTCTAACAGATTTTCAACTGTAATTAAAGGATAAAACCCTTCTTTGGCGGAATAATTCTTTTTCCAGTTTTCATAGTTACACAAAACCCCTAATGTACCTGGAACCTCAAAACTCAAGGTGTTTTCGCCAATATTTATATAATCAGCCGCTTGATCCTGTAAATGCCACTTATCTAATTGAATAGAATAATTGTATCCAATCGCGTAAAGGTTAGCGGGAGTAATGGTTGCTTTTTTAGAAAAATCCGCAATTACAACAGGTACATTTTTACCCCCTATATTGTGGACCGTTTTACTTTCTCTTCTATTGTATTCAAAAGGATTATATGGAAGCTTGTTTAAAGGAGTGTATTTCTCTGTAACTATTTTTGAATAGTGGTCTACTAATTTCTGAGCAACGGGAATTTCGTACTCTGGTTCTTCGGTTAAAGAAACACGAATAGTGTCCCCAATACCATCTACCAAAAGCGCCCCAATACCAACCGCCGACTTAATTCTTCCATCTTCACCATCACCAGCCTCTGTAACACCTAAATGCAGGGGGTAATATCGGTCATTCTTTATCATTTCTGAGCACAACATTCGATAGGCCTGAACCATAACAAGAGTATTACTTGCTTTCATGGATACAACAAGTTGATCAAAATTGTTTTTTTCGCAAATACGGATAAACTCCATTGCGGATTCCACCATGCCTTCTGGTGTATCACCATAGCGACTTAATATTCTGTCAGAAAGAGACCCATGGTTGGTTCCAATGCGCATTGCTGTACCATGTTTTTTACATAACAAAACGAGCGGGGTGAATTTCTCTTCAATGCGTATCAATTCATCATTATAGGTATTGTCGGTATAATTAATTTCCTCAAATTTCTTTTTATCGGCATAATTACCCGGGTTTACCCTCACCTTCTCTACAATCGTTGCCGCAATCTCTGCAGCGTTTGGTGTAAAATGAATATCGGCTACCAATGGTGCAGAATAACCCGCTTCCCTTAGCTTTCCTTTTATTTCTCTTAGGTTTTCCGCCTCTTTCTTACTTGGCGCAGTAAGTCTTACAACTTCGCAACCAGCCGTAATCATTCGTATAGATTGGGCAACAGATAAGTCAGTATTCATCGTGTCTGTCGTTGTCATCGACTGAATGCATATAGGATTTTCTCCTCCCATAATTATGTTGCCAACACGAACCTCCTTAGTAGGTAAGCGCTTTCTTTCAAACAAATCAACGCAATACTTTAAATCTTCAATGCCCATCCTTTTTTAGGTATAAAAATGTCCGGACAAAGTTAGTTATTACTTTGTTCATTTTGTATGGCTTTGCACTCGTAATTAACAATGGGTTTCGACACGAAAGAATGTAGAAAATGTTATTCGTTATTTTGATTGTCTAAAGCCGTTGGTAAAACAATCTTAAAGATTGTGCCCGAATCGGGAGAAGATTCAAAAGATATTTGACCACCATGATTCTCTATAATTTGCTTAACGATTGAAAGTCCTATGCCACTTCCTTTTGATTTCGTAGTGAAATGCGGCGTAAAAATCTTTTCTTTTTGGTCTGCAGATATTCCTCTACCGTTATCTTGAATAGATAGAATAATGAACTGGTCCTGCTGATGTAATTGTAAATTTATTTGCGGATTAGCGCTATTTGAACAAGCTTGAATGGCGTTTTTAATTAGGTTATTCAAAACCTGTATCCATTGTTCTTTATCAATTGGGAGGAAACATGTGTCAATGCTCGTTTCGAATCCTATTTGCACTTTTTTGTGAGAAGAAAACATTAAAAGTACCCCCCCAATTGTTTGGACTAAATCTACTTGCGACCTATTAGGCTCAGATAATTGGGCAAAACTTGAAAACGCTTTTGCTATTTTTACTAATGCGTCTATCTGCTCAATTATTGACTTTACAATAATTTCTAGTTTTTTCTTTGAATCTGGATCGTTAGGGTCATAAACGCGCAACAATTGTTGGACACTCAGTTTAATTGGCGTTAGGGGATTGTTTATCTCATGTGCTACTTGTTTTGCCATGTCTCTCCAGGCAGATTCTCGCTCATTAGATTTTAACTGATTAATTGCCGCTTCTAATTCGTTAAGTTTATTATTATACGCATCAACAATTGTGCTTATTTCATCTTTTGCGGTATAAACAATGTGTTGATTCTGCTTTCCAAAACTAATGGAACTTACTTTTAATTGAAGCTGTTTAAGTGGCTGAACTAGGCGAGTAGAAACCAATAATGAAATAATAATGGCTCCGGCTAATAGTAAAATAAAAATGCTCATAATAGACACTAAAAAGGACTGTATTTGCTTTTCATAGTCCTCTTGCTTGTTAAAATGTTGAATGTTTAAGTAGCCTAAAACCTGTTTGTTTCCGTTAATAATTGGTGTATAAACAGATTGAAAAGATAATTTTCCTATCGTCTCCCTTTGGGTATAAAGACTTGATTGTTGGAGTAAAGCCCGAAATGCAAGGGGGTTTATTTGTTCGCTTTGGAGGCCCAAACTAAATATTTTTGGCTTGGAGGCCCCCAACAAATGCCCTTTTAAATCGTAAATATTAATGTCGGTATCAAAAACAGACGCTAGTTTGGCTGTAAGCATTTCGAAAAATAATCCGTCTTTTGATTTTGTTAAGGTGTTGCTGAAGTATATTTTATTAATTAATTCTACTTCTATCGATTTTACTTTTTCAGTGATGATTTTATTATTAAATGATTCATATTGGCGGCTTACAAAAAGCCCGCTCACCGCGCCAAAAAAGATCAAAGAAAGGGCAACTAACGATACCGACATTAATTGTATTTTAAAAGCGAGGGTCCAAGTAGACCTCCCTTTTTTAATAAATACATAGGCCGTATTAATAACAACCATAAGTAGGCCCCAAAAACAAAAAACGTAAGAAAAAGAAGTTAAGGTATCATAATTGGTTTTGATTTTTTCTGATAAAATTACGGCCCGATCTTTTCCTTTATAAGATATATGATGATTATAACCCGCTTGGTCGAAAAAAAGAGCCGATCCAGGGATTGTTTTATAAAAAGATAATTTTTTATGAAAATCAAAATCCCCATGCTTAGTTACTAAGATTCCTTCATAATATTTAGCAATAGAATAATGATTTATTTCTCTTAAAACATTTGCCTCTTTTGATAATAGAAGTCTTGGGAATCCTATTTCCTCGGGTATTTTTTTTGATTTAAATGTAAAAACTAAGGTGCCAATTTTATTAGGCATCACTTGCTTTATTATATAATTATACCCTAAATGCGCATCTTTGAGAAAGAAAATATTTGTGTTTATTTCAGATGCTTGGCTGTGGTTTTCGAGTAGGTCCTTTATTCTATTATAGTCTAATCCATCCTTAGTGATAATGGTGTTGTTAAATGTGTCGAATAAACTTACATTTAAGGAATAACCATCCCACAGCCCCGTAAAATACTTTTGTTCGAAAAAATCACTAATTTGAGAGGAACTTAAGGTGCTTTCTGTACGATTAAAATACCCTAAAACCGCTGTATCTGTGATTATTTCATGTTGAAACGTTGTGTAATTTAATTCTGCTTCATAATCTCGATCTGTTAAAAGTTGGTTGGCATATATTTCTCGGGTTGATTTTTCTTTGAATTGATTATGAATCGATAATTCACTAATAAAACAAGAAGAAAAAAGTGCCAATGTCAGCAGTTGTAGTATAATCTTATTGCCTCCTTTTGAGGTGATTTGAGTGATGGATGCAATACATACCAAAAGGGTTGGCACCAGTAGGGTTAATGAAGCATTGTCATTAAATTGATGACCAACTAGTAGAAAAATAAGGGTGATAATTAGAACAAAGCACCATCGTAATGTTTTTGACGAAATGAAAGCATTAAATTGGCTAGTCACTTTGAAAAGCAAATAGTAATAGCTATAAAATATTACTGCAACCATCACTACTAAGGTGTAGGAATATACAGTGAGGGTAAATGGGAGGTCTAAGATTAATGAAATCGTTGAGTTTTGAACTATTATCTCCAAAAGATCAATGATTAACCACCATATATAAAAAAGTAATAGCAATAAAAAATAGCTCGTAGGCCTGTTTTTAATTTTTATTCCCCAATTAAACAGAATGAAAATTCCGTAAATAATAATACTAATATTTACGAGTAAACTCAAAATATTTGGGAACAAGCCATTAAGCGCAAATAAATTCGCTGATTGGTATTCTTGGTTATGAAAAATGTCAATGGGTAAATTATAAAGCACGAAAAACCTTATTGCTATCAGTATTATTAAAGAAAATAAGCTATAAATGGGCTTGTTTTTTGTTAAAAAATAAAGTCCAAACAATAGAAATACGCAGGATAACACTAATAAAACAAAAGTAATATTGCCATTTGCAGCAAAAGAATTTGGATTGGGGTTGTTTTTAATATAAAATATATGCTTGCCTTTGTTGTCTTTTATTGAATAACTGCCGGTTTTAGACAAAACAATGGTTGCGGGGCCATTATAAATCAAGGTGTTAAATGTGTTTTCAAGGTATTCATTTTCGATTTGATAGTCAGACTGAATTAATATCGAACCTTGAATTATCGTGTCTCCTTTAACCTTAGAGCAGATATAATAATATCCATTTTTTAATTTATAGATGCCCTGCTTCGGTTTTGAGGATGTTAAATGTTCCTCCGTGGGCATTTGCGTGGTGTTCCAAGATACTAGATCTTTGTTTATATAGGTGTGGTATAGGAACCCTGTTTTATCCGCTGGTATTTTTTGTGAGTTCGCTATTGCATTATCTAGTTGTTTTTCTAATTCTGCTGCTTGATGTGAAAATTCTAGTTGAATTTTTTGATGAATCGAATGATTTATTTTTATTGTGTTATCGCGAATATCAATAAGGAGTGCTGCTGCAAAAAACAGAGCAGAAAATAAAAACCAACTGGTCTTTTTAAGATACTTTAGTACCGTTATTTTTGTCAATTTTACTTTGAATTTAACACTTTCAATTCCATTGAACTTATTAATTGATTAAAATCTTCGTCAGCATGGTGATCGTTGCGATAAATGAAATTTGCACTATTCTTATAGGGTAGAATATAATTGTTGTAACAAGGTAAAGCGTGGTTTTCCCATTGATAAATAATATCTGCTCTGCTATACCCTCTTGTTTCTTGGTCACGGTATATTCGCCTATCCAACTGTATTTCATGCTCAACATCTACAAATATGGTATAATCAAGTAGTTTTTTAACGCCCGAATAATGAAAAAGGAAAAGCCCTTCAACAATAATTAATCGACTCGGTTGTATCGTTAATAATACATTTTTACTAGGTGTTGAATTAAAAAAATATTCTTTCACTTCAATGGGCTCACCTTGAGATAAAGTGTTAATATCCTTGGTGAGTTGGGCCTCGTTAAGTGCTGTAGGTAAATCAAAATTAACTATGTTTTTACTGTCTTTTTGCTGCTGCTCTATTGGATTGTAATAGTTGTCCATGCTGAATATCGCTGGGCTCTCTTTGTTAAAAAATTCCGCAAGACGACGTAACAAAGTTGTTTTTCCTGATCCGCTTCCGCCACCTATTCCAATAATAATCGTTTTACCGTGAAACTCATTGTTCATAATATTACAAAAATAATGATTTACAAAGACTTTCGATTGGTCTCTAAAGTTGTTTTTTTTATTTTAATGTGTAGTTTTGGCTTATTATTATTTTTCTAATTTTCGTGTTATGGCTCGTTTGTTTTTTTCCTTCTGTTTTTTATTGCTTGGTTCGGCGCTTTTTGGACAATTAAACCTTAAAGATAATGCACCCCTTGCAAACGAGGTTTTACCTTCTGCTAATTCAGAAGGGCTTTCCTTAACCCTTGCCACTAAAAAAAATGGGTTAGTGGTTGTTTTTAGCTGTAACACCTGTCCCTTTGTGGTTGGTAGCGAAAGTTTTCCTGGGTGGGAAAATCAATACAACACCCTGTTTGATCAAGCTGTTCTGCAGGAAATAGGGTTTATTCTTGTTAATTCCAATGAAGGTAAACGAGACGGAGCAGATTCATTCTCAGAGATGCAAAAGCATGCGTTGGATAATGGCTATAAAATGCCTTATTTAATAGACAATAACTCATTATTAGCAAATGCTTTTGGTGCTAAAACCACTCCTCACGTTTATTTTTTTAACGAAAATCTTAGCTTAATTTATCATGGTTCAATTGATAATATCTGGGACAAAGAACGCAAAGAAACAATTCCTTATTTAAGCAACGCAATGCTAGCAAAAAATGAAGGAAATAAAATTAAAATTAAACAAAGCGCCCCTAAAGGTTGTAGTATAAAAAGAAAACCATAAACCATTAAAAATGAGTGTTAAACTATTTTTTATCCTTTTTCTAATCGCGTTTTCGTCAGCAGCGCAACAAGGAGATGGAGGTATGCCTAAAAGTTATAAGTTAATCGGGGACAGTAAGAACTTGGATAAAATTTCATTTGAGCAACCTGATATAACCTTATTAAAGGCTGAGGATTTACTAACTGAAGAAGCTGGATCAGCTCCTTGGCGTTTTGGGTTCAATAATTATTGTGCTGTTTCTTTGTCAAATAGTGGGACTTGGACTGTTTTGCCTAACGGTAATAAAATATGGCGTTTATTGGTTCATTGTGAAAAAGCATTGACAGTAAACCTAACTTTTAAAAATGTAAGTATTCCAGAAGGAAACGAACTTTTTGTCTATAATCCTGATAAATCCTTTGTCTTGGGTAAATTTACCGCTTATCATACGTATGATGGTCAATTAGGAACAGAACTTGTTCCGGGTGAAGATGCCATTATAGAATATTTTATTCCTTTTAATAATCCTGTTGGAAACATAGAATTAGGGATAGTAACTCATGGATACAGGCAATCAGCTGAATTTCAAGAGAAAGCCTTTGGTAGCTCCGGTAGTTGTAATATCAATGCAAATTGCCCTCAAGGCAACCCGTGGAATCTTGAAAAGAAAGGGGCAATGATGCTTGTTTCTGGAAGCAATGGGTTCTGCTCTGGGGCTTTGGTTAACAATGTTTTAAACGATGGAAAGCCATACGTCCTTACCGCCAACCATTGCTACAGCAATCCTGCCTCTTGGATTTTTCGGTTTCAATGGGAATCCGCTGGATGCACCAATCCAGCCAATTCACCAAATTTCCAATCTCTAAGCGGTGCTGTCTTAAGGGCTAGAGCCAGCGAATCTGATTTTTGCTTGGTCGAAATTACCGGTGGACTTCAAGGTGGGACCGTTCCCTCTGTTTTAACTCCATATTTCTGTGGATGGGATAGGTCTGGCGCTATACCAAGTTCTTGTGTTGGTATTCACCACCCATCGGGAGATATTAAAAAAATATCATTTGAAAATGATCCATTAATCTCAACCACTTTTGGAGGTGCGCCTGCTAATAGTCATTGGGGTATTACTTCATGGGATGAGGGTGTTACAGAGCCCGGATCATCAGGCTCTCCTATTTTTGATCAAAACCATAGAATTGTTGGCCAACTCCATGGTGGGGCTTCTGCCTGCGGGGCTTCTGCTTTGTCAGATGAATACGGAAAATTTAGCTACTCATGGAATCCTGTAAGTAGTGATAGCTCGACGCAACTCAAATACTGGCTCGATCCAAATAATTCAGGAGCGCAATTTATCAATGGGTATGACCCTTCTGGCGGCGTAGCGGTTCAGGTAGATCCCTCTTTAGGAGACTTGAGTGGGGCTTCTGGTGTATTTTGTGGAGCTGAAGTTACCGCTACATTTACACTTTCCAACAGCGGAGTAGTGCCCTTAAACTCAGCAACCATAAATTATGGTTTTGACGGAAACAATAATTTATCATACAATTGGAATGGAACACTAGCACAGTGGCAATCTACCACTATAACACTTCCAACTGCGAGCTTAAGTGCCGGCAACCACACCTTCAGCGCATCTGTATCTAACCCAAATACAGGAGTGGATGAAAACCTATTAAACAACGCGGTAACTAGTTCATTCGTGGTGGTAATCGACGGACAATCCGTAGTCATGGACCTCACCTTAGATTGTTATGGGTCTGAGACCTCTTGGGAATTACTTAATGCTTCGGGTACTGTTTTGTTCTCCGGTAATGGCTACCAAGACAATGCCGCAGGCTTAGTCAGTGAAAGTTGGTGTCTTGGTTATGGTTGCTACACCTATGAAATTAACGATTCGTATGGAGATGGAATCGTTGGTATTCCTTGGTGCCTGGCCAGTGGCCAATTGGAAATATCATACCTTGGAGATTCTTTAACAGGTATCTCGACAGACTCTTCTGATTTCGGCAACCAAGCCATCCTAAGCTTCTGCATCAGCGAAAACGGTCTAGATATCAACAGCCACGATAACATACAACTTTATCCGAACCCAAGCTCCGATATATTATTCATAAATAGTGCGCAACCACTGCAAGAGTTAAAAGTATATGATGTCTCTGGAAAAATTTGGATGACATTTAAGCAAACTAACTCAACGCAGGCACTAAATGTGGGAGCACTATCCGCAGGATATTATTGGCTTGTTGCTACTGCTCAAAATGGCCAACTGTATAGAAAAGAGTTTATTAAACGGTAATTCATTTTGGCTGGGATTTATCTTCACATTCCATTTTGTAAACAGCGCTGCTCGTATTGTGATTTTCATTTTTCTACTCAATACTCTACGTATAAAAAAGCCTTGATTTTGGCCATGTGCAACGAAATTCAACTGAGAAAAACCGAGGTGATAGATGGAATTGATACCATATATTTTGGGGGAGGAACACCTAGTTTATTAAACAAAGAGGAATTAGGCCTACTCCTTAAATCAATTCATAAAATTGGAACCATTAACACACAGCTCGAAATAACACTCGAAGTTAACCCAGAAGATTGTACTAAACAAAAATTAAATGACTGGTTGGAATTAGGTTTTAATCGATTAAGCATTGGTTTGCAATCGTTTATGGATGCTGATTTACAATGGATGAATCGTTCACATGACGCAAAACAAGCTATAAAAGCTGTTAAAGATGCTCGAAAAGCTGGATTTAAAACTATCTCGGTGGATTTAATCTATGGCCTCCCGGGCTTAAAACAAAAAGATTGGTTAGACAATCTAACGAAAGCACTTGCATTAAACCCAGACCATATCTCCGCTTACTGTCTTACTGTTGAAGCAAAAACAGCCCTGTCTAGCTGGGTTAAAACAGGCCAAGTTATTCCTTTAGAAGATGAATTGCAAAACCAACAATTCAACGACATGGTTCTATTTTTAGCAAAAAATGGTTTTGAGCAATATGAAATTTCAAACTTTGCTAAAAACGGAAACTATGCAAAACACAATACAGGATATTGGCAAGGAAAAAAATATATGGGTGTTGGGCCGTCGGCGCATTCATTCGACGGTGAAAAAAGGCGTTGGAATATTAGCAACAACATAACATATTACAAAAACGTTGGCTTAAACGAAACATGGTACAAAGAGGAAGTTTTAAGCATTCAAGAGCAATGGAATGAATTTGTTCTTACCAACCTACGAACTAAATGGGGTATTAATAAAGAGAAAGCCTTACTGTTTGGTGGAATAAATAAAAACGAACTTGTTTTTATAACAAAACACCTAAAAAATGATTTGCTGATAGAAACAGATGAAGCATTTATTCTCTCTACCAAAGGAAAACTATATGCCGACGGCATCGCTAGTGATCTTTTCCGAGTTAATCAACTCAACTAAACATTAATTTTATTAATCCTTAATTGATGCCGACCGCCTTCAAAATCAGTTGTGAGGAACGCATCCACCATCTGTATTCCTTCTTCTATTGTTATAAATCTTGCCGGTAATGCAATGATGTTGGCGTTGTTGTGTTGCCTGGCTAAAACCGCAATTTCTTTCGTCCAACAAAGCGCACTCCGAACACCTTGGTGCTTATTTGCAGTCATGTTTATCCCATTTCCGGATCCACAAATTAAGATGCCTAAAATGTTTTCGTCACCACTTACAAATTCAGCGACTGGATGAGCATAATCCGGGTAATCGATACTATCCTCTGAGAAACAACCAAAGTCGTGTAGTTTAAAACCTTTTGCACTGAGGTGTTTTAATATTGCTTCTTTTAGTGTGTGACCGGCATGATCGCAGCCAATTGGTATTATATATCCATTCATTTTTAAAATTTTGTTAAAGTTAATTTTAATTAACAATACATGTCTTTTTTTAACTTTAAAGCTTTTTGGAAATATATAAAGTACTATTTATCAGTATATTATAATTATGGTTTATCAACTATTTTTGGTGCCGTTTGTTAACAAGATTGTATAAGTAGTTAAATCTTTTTATAGGATATAAAAAATAAAATAACCAACCAATTTCTTTTTTAAACAGGTGCTATTACTTAGCTTTTTTTATTCCTTATTTCACCACAAGAAATACACAAAATCGCTATTAACAAACGATTTTATTTTTCAACAAAGAAGGTTGTTTAGAGTATGTTAATTACTTATAAAAAGCAATTTCTTACTAATAAATTGGGAAATCTTCACTGTTTGAAAATACTAGCCAACTTATTATACTGAACAAAAAAAGAATAATGAATTTTTTTTTTTAACATATTAACAAGGTTAATAGTAATAGCAAATTCTTTTTAATAATTTTAAATAATTATATTATTCTTTATTACTGGGAAGGAGATAATAAGACATTTTTACAGATCATATACTTACTTTTACTTCATAAAGTGAGACGTTTAAGTGAAAAGGTGTTAAATTAATCAAAAGACTTTTCAAGTAGTATTAGAAAGTATAATTTTGCAGGGACAAGCAGCATGGAAAACTCATTCGATCGTTTAATAAATCAAATTGACGCCTTTATTCGTAAATATTATGCGAATGAAATTATCAAGGGTACCTTATTATTTCTAGGAATACTACTTCTATCCTATTTATCAATATCCATATTTGAATATTTAGGAAGATTTAATAGCATAGTAAGAGCTTGTTTTTTATTTAGTTTTATACTGTTGAATGGTTACGTTTTAATAAAATATATTTTAAATCCCATAGCCAAACTTTTCTCTTTTGGAAAGAAGATAAATAGGTATCAAGCAAGTGAAATTATAGGTGTTTTTTTTCCTCATATTTCCGATCGATTAAAAAACACCTTACAATTAAATGATGCTTTAATGAGTCAGCAGGGAAATCTTGAATTGTTATATGCTACAGTCCATCAACGATCTGAGAATCTTAATTCTGTTCCTTTTGTTGAAGCTATTATTATTAAAAACAATAAAAAATATTTAAAATTTATACTTCCACTTTTCCTTGTTTTACTATCTATCGCTGTTTTTCTTCCAGCGGTTCTTACTCAAAGCACTGAACGTGTTGTTAATTTTAATGAAGAATTTAAACCTGTTGCTCCTTTTAATTTCAGTGTTAATAAGAATAATTTAACGATTGAAGAAGGTCAGGATGTACAAGTTGATTTATCATTAAAAGGATCTTTTTTACCTGAAAATGTCTATTTAGTTTGTTCAAATGGCAAGTTTCTAATGCAAAAGCAAACAAAGAATACATTTTCCTTAAGTATAAAAAAACCAAAAAACGCCGGTCTTTTTTATTTTACTGCGAATGAATATCAAAGTGAAGATTTCAAGTATACCGTTTTAGGTAAATCAATAATTGGGAAAATGACAGCCTCTTTAGTATATCCAAGCTACTTAGGAAAAGTAAATAATGTTATTACAAATTCTGGGGATTTAACTGTTCCTGAAGGTACCACAATAACGTGGAGTATTTTAACTAAAAACACCAAGAAAACAAGAATAACATACAATACTATTTCTAGCGTGTTTTATACAGAGGGCTTTATATTTAAGAAAACAGTTAAAAATCATTCAAATTTGAAACTGGATTTATTTAATTCTTTTACACCCAAAATAGATTCTAGTATTAGTCATATAACCGTAATTAAAGACGCTTTCCCAACAATTACTTTAATAGAACGAATGGATTCTATAGGGGAGGGAATACGGTATTTTAACGGAGAAATTGGTGATGATTATGGATTGAAAAGCCTCTATTTTGTATATACTTTGATTAGTTCTAATGGCGATCGAAAGAAAAACATGCTTTTAGTAAAACCGGTTAATGGAACTAGATCTGTGTTTGATTTCGCAGTTGATTTTAGAAGGGAAAATGTCAAACTGAACGACCGGATCGAATATTATTTTACTGTTTCGGACAATGACGGTGTAAACGGAAGTAAAAGTACTCAAAGCCAGTTAAACACCTATCAGTTGCCTAGTCTAGAGGATTTGAATGACCAACGAAGTGAGGATCAACAAAAGAATAAAGAAGACCTAGCCAAATTAGTTCAGAAAACTCAAGAATTTCAGAAAAACGTTGAAAAACTTAAAAAAGAAATAATGAATTCCAAATCCAACGATTGGAATAAAGTAAACAAAGCTGCTCAACTTAAAGAAGAACAAAAAAACTTGGTAGAATCTCTTGAGAAACTGAAGTCTGAAATGAATCAAAGCACAGAAGAGAAAAATCAACTTTCTGAAATGGATAAGGAAATTCTTGAGAAACAAGATCTTATCGAAAAATTATTAGAAAGTTTAATGGATGACGAATTGAAAAAACTATTAGAAGAATTAGAAAATTTAATGAAAGAAAACAATAAGCAAGAACTTAAAGAGAAAATAGATCAAGTTTCTCAATCTGCTGAAGATATGAAAACGCAGTTGGATCGGAGTTTAGAGTTGTTGAAAAAACTGCAGTTAAATGAGAAAATTGATGATGTTGAAAAGGAACTGAAGGAATTAGCAAAACAACAAGAAGCCTTAAAACAAGAGATAGAAGACAAGAAACTTTCAAAAGAAGCGGCAAGCGAAAAACAAGATGCATTAAATAAAAAATTTAATGAATTAAAGGACGATATAAAACAAATGAACGAATTAAATAAAAAACTTGATAGCCCTATGTCGTTAAAAGACACGAAAGCTCAAGAAGAAAGCATCACTGATGAAATGAAAGATGCTAAAGAGTCCCTCGATCAAGGAAAAGATAAAAAAGCGGGAACCAACCAAAAATCAGCAGCTGAACAAATGAATGATTTAGCAGAGCAATTAGATAAAGATCAACAAGAGTCCAATCAAAAGCAAAACGAAGAAGACATGGAAGCGCTTCGTAATATATTAGAAAGTTTAATTACGCTTAGTTTCAATCAAGAAACCCTCATTGCTAAATTTAAAAAAATTAGTTCAACAGACCCCTCATATAAAAAGCATGGTCGCGCCCAAAGAAGCATTGTAAGCGACACAGAAATAGTTCGAGACAGTTTGTTAGCACTAGCAAAAAGACAACCTAAAATAGCCTCTTTTGTCGACAATGAGTTAAACGCAATCAAAGACAATTTAGAATTAGCTATTAATTCAATTGATGAACATAGAAAATCTGACTTAGAGAAGCATCAACAATTAACAATGACTTCTTATAATAATCTGGCACTATTACTAAATGAGGCCTTGCAACAAATGCAATCTGAAATGAAGTCTCAACAGCCTGGCACTGGAACATGCAATAAACCGGGTAATGGCAAACCAAAACCAGGAGGGCTTTCCTCCGGAGATATGAAGGACATGCTTAAGAAACAACTTGAACAATTGAAAAAAGGACTTTCGCCGGGTGATGGAAAAGAAGGGGAAAAACCAGGTAGTAAACCAGGCATGGGCATGACTGGATTAGGCAATAAAGAGATTGCTAAAATGGCAGCAGAGCAAACAGCAATACGTCAAAAATTAGAACAAATGCGAAATGAATTAAATAAAGATGGTCAGGGGTCAGGGAATAAACTATCGCCACTCATTAAAGAACTTGAGGAACAAGAACGTGCACTTATAAATAATCAATCGAGCCCTGATTTGATAAATAGACAAAAAGAAATATTAACACGATTATTGGAAAGTGAAAAAGCGGTAATGGAACGTGGATTTGAAGATAAAAGAGAATCTAAGGAAGGTGAAAATATAAATAATGGTAACCTAATACGATTTGAAGAGTACAATAAACAAAAATTAAAACAAATTGATATATTGAGATCTGTTGACCCATCTTTTAGTAAGTATTACAAAGATAAAGCAAATCAATACTTTAATTTGAGTGAATAATTTAGTAACTATCTATGAAAGAAGGCTTTACGATAATTAAATCATTAAAATTACCGTCTAATAATGATGCAATTGGGCATGTTGAAAACCTAATTGATGAAATTTGTGCGGAATTAGCTGTGAATGAAGATGCATATGGTAATGTTCTTATTGCTGTTACAGAGGGAATAAATAATGCGATCCAACACGGTAATAAATTCAGCAACGAACTTTTTATATCGCTCGCTGTCGGTAACAATTTAACTGAATTCTGTTTTTCTATCACAGATCAGGGTGATGGTTTCGATTTTGATGCTTTGCCAGATCCTACGGCTCCAGAAAATATTATGAAGGAAAACGGTAGGGGAGTGTATTTAATGAGAAACCTTGCTGATGAGGTCATCTACGAAGAACTCGGAAAAACTGTTTGTATATATTTTAAGAAATGATATCATATGACTTTTTGAATGAAGAAATTCCGGTATTCGATCCGGAATTTTTTGTTTTAGCCTTGCCCGAACTCATTTCAATGGAAGGGAAAGAGGTGGGTGATATCTCACTTATTTTTTGCAGCGATGAGCAGTTATTACTCATGAACAAAAAACACTTGGACCACGATTATTATACTGATGTTATTACGTTTGATTATACCTTACAAAATTTTATCAGTGGGGATGTTTTTGTCTCAGTAGATCGGGTTAAAGAAAATTCATTGGATTATAAAACTACTTTTCACATTGAAATGTGCCGTGTTGTCTTTCATGGAACACTACATTTGTGCGGCTATAATGATAAAACAGAACAAGAAATTTTAGAAATGCGCGCTAAAGAAGAGTTGTATATCAATCATTTTGTTTCACGTGAAACAAAATAAATAAACACAATTGAATTAAGTAAAATGTTAAAACAATATGATGTAATTGTCGTTGGAGCCGGTCACGCAGGTTGTGAAGCAGCAAATGCTGCTGCGCTTATGGGGAGTAGTGTTTTGTTGATTACGATGAACATGAACACAATTGCTCAAATGAGCTGTAATCCAGCGATGGGTGGTGTTGCAAAAGGACAAATTGTTAGGGAAATTGATGCCTTAGGTGGTGGATCTGGAATAGTAAGTGATAAGAGCGCTATTCAATTTAGAATGTTAAATTTATCTAAAGGACCGGCAATGTGGTCGCCTAGAACCCAGAATGACCGTATGTTATTTGCATCTGAGTGGCGTCTATTATTGGAACGAAATAAAAACGTAGATTTCTGGCAGGACACGTGTTCGGGTTTAATCATAGAGGATAATACCATTATTGGTGTTCACACAGCTCTAGGAATGCCTGTTTATGCAAAGTCTGTGGTTTTAACCAATGGTACTTTTTTAAATGGATTAATTCATTTGGGAGAAAAGCAATTTGGAGGAGGTAGAGCTGCTGAGCGCTCTTCAACGGGAATCACTGAGGAGCTTATAAAACTAGGGTTTGAATCTGGCCGAATGAAGACAGGAACTCCACCGCGTGTTGATGGAAGATCCTTGGATTATTCTCAAATGGAGATGCAGGAAGGTGATATAAATCCACCCAAATTCAGTTATTCAGACACTGAAAGTTTAGTTAAGCAACGACCGTGTTATATTACCTATACGAATACCGAAACCCACGATGTTTTACGAAGAGGCTTTGATAGGTCGCCAATGTTTAATGGTGCGATCAAGAGTAAAGGCCCAAGGTATTGTCCAAGTATAGAGGATAAGATAAGCAGATTTGCCGATCGCGATCGGCATCAAATATTCGTTGAGCCCGAAGGATGGGACACGATTGAGATTTATGTAAATGGCTTCAGCACTTCTTTGCCTGAAGACGTTCAACTCTTAGCCTTGAAAACAATTAAAGGTTTTGAACAGGTAAAAATGTTTCGACCTGGATATGCCATAGAATACGATTACTTTCCACCCACTCAATTGAAGCACACGCTAGAAACAAAACGCATACAAAATCTTTATTTTGCTGGCCAAATAAATGGGACAACTGGGTACGAAGAGGCAGCGTGTCAAGGATTGATGGCAGGAATTAATGCACACTTAAAAAACACCTTACAGGAACCATTTATATTATCTCGAAGTGAGGCTTATATCGGTGTTTTAATTGATGATCTTATCACGAAAGGGACGAAAGAACCTTATCGAATGTTTACAAGTAGAGCCGAATACCGTATTCTCCTTCGCCAGGATAATGCTGATGTACGTCTCACCCCTTTGGGATACAAAATTGGACTTGCTAATAAAACAGCCTACGATAAGGTTTTGTTAAAAATCAACGGAACAAAACAACTAAAGAGAGCGCTGCGATCTATCGGTATTAGTCCTGCTAACGCTAATGCAATGTTGGCAAAGAAAGACTCCGCCCCGATAACTCAACAAGTAAAGCTAACAAGTTTAATTTTACGGCCTCATATTCAGTTAGAAGATCTTTTGTCGGTATCTCCGGAGGCAAAAACCATAGCTGATGAGCTCGGATTGCTACATCCAGATATTTTATCACAAACAGAAATTCTTTTAAAATATGAAGGTTACATTGAACGCGAAGAAGAACTCGTTAATAAAATGATAAAATTAGATGATGTTAAAATTCCAAATGACGTGATATTTGAACAGCTGAAAAACTTGAGTTCCGAAGCAATTGAAAAACTGTCTCATGTTCGGCCGGTAACTATCGGACAAGCATCTCGTATTTCTGGGGTTTCACCCAGCGACATTTCGGTACTTTTGATTTATCTTAGTCGATAAAACCCCTTTTTAATCGTTTTAAGAGCATTTTAAAGGGATTAATGTTAAAATATAAGGCCCTTAAGCCATTAACGCATTAAAACGAACGTTTTTTTTATGTTTTTTACACAAAGAGTTATTAAAAATGAAAAATAAGGTATTGTTTTTAGATAGTGTTCATCCCGTTCTCTCTCAGCGCTTGTCCGAAGCAAATTATCAGTGTGTCGATGGATTTAATAAAAACATAGATTTTATCTATGAAGAGGCACCGGAGGTTTTTGGTTTAGTCGTTCGGTCTAGGTTTCGATTGGACGAACTTTTTTTAAGTCGTTACCCTGCTTTACGTTTTATCGCTCGTTCAGGATCTGGTTTAGATAATATTGATCAACTTTATTGTGAAAAGAATAACATTGCTTTATTTAATTCACCTGAGGGAAATAGAAACGCTGTAGCGGAACATGTATTAGGCTTATTATTAGGACTAATGAATAATATTGTTCAAGCAAACGATGAAATTAATAAAGGATTTTGGAACAGGGAATCCAATCGAGGGGAGGAGTTAAAAGGAAAAACAATAGGTATAATTGGCTATGGCCATAATGGAAAAGCAACTGCTGAAAAATTAATGTCTTTTGGGCTTACTATTTTATGCTACGATAAATATGTTCAAGTGCCTGATAACAAACATATTAAATCAGCTTCTCTAGCAACAATTTTTAAGGAAGCTGATGTTGTTTCCTTGCATATACCTTTAACGGAGGAGACGCATTATTTTGCCGACCTAGACTTTTTTACGGCGTTTAGAAAACCAATTTATTTTCTGAATATCGCAAGGGGTAAAATTGTTGATACTTCTGCATTGGTTGCAGCATTAAAATCGGGTATCGTAAAAGCAGCAGGTCTTGACGTTCTTGAGTATGAAGAAACAAGTTTTGAGCGCTTATTTAACGACCAACATTCTGAGCATCTTACATTTTTAAAGCAAGCCCCTAATGTTATTCTTACTCCTCATATTGCAGGCTGGACGAAGGAAAGTAATTTTTTATTAAGCGATGTGCTCGCTGATAAAATCTTGAACCATCCATTTTGAAAACGCTATTATTGGACGATTAATCGCTTGATAATCAGCTTGTTTTGA
>JBIIOQ010000077.1:0-4160 GCA_044336865.1 Crocinitomicaceae bacterium
GATAGCACATACAATTCTTTTAAATACAAGGACATTGATTGCCAAACTTCTTTGTAAAAATTCCGAAATGATTTAATCTCGTTGTTGACTATTTCAGATTCGAATAAAAGTAACTGAACTAAATCCGCATATTTTTCTGAAAACAAAAAGAAACCGAGTCCATCATTTATGGGTTGACGTAGTGTGAATGGTAAATGAGCACTACTGTTGTTCGAATCAATATTTGCCGGATAAATTGTATAACCCTTATTAACCTTTAACTGAAGTTTTTTACCTAAAACATTATTTGGGTTTGGGTATAAAGGAATAGTATCGGCTGTAGTGCTTGGCAGTGATTTTTTTTGAAATTCATTCAAAATATCAACGTCGCCTTCTCTGTAGATCACTCGTTGACCTCTCCAAGCGCGTGAGCGCCATAAAAATTGATGAAATAGTTCGGCAGTAAAATCTTTCTTTTGACCAAACATAGTTTGATATTTCTGTATTTTTTCCCATCGGCTGGCGCAATTAATTTGAATGCTCAAATTATCAGTGTTGCCAATTGCCCGCAAATGATAAGCTTTTAAAAGGTCAGTAGGAAATAATTTTACTCCGCGATTATTTTGAGTATCAAAAAAAGTAAACGCCATGTCCTCATCTAAGGTAGTGATGCAAGTGATATGTATGTTTGAAAACAAAGATTCTGCCTCAGTTTTCCATTCTTCTTTTATTTCTTGAAAAATACTTTGTGTTATTTTAATATTTTTTGCTGATAATGGAGAGTGGTATTCCATAGCCATTTTATCGCCATCAGAAAATTTACCTTTCAAAATATAATAAAGGATGCTTAGCGTGGTAAGGCGTTGTTGACCATCAATAATAAAAAGTTTTTTCTTTGCGTCATTTTGATGTAGCAACACATTGCCCATATAGTAAACTAATCCTTTAGAGTCATGTATGTATTCCGAAAGATCTTTTATTAATTCTCTTACTTTATCTTCACCCCAAACATAAGGGCGTTGGTAGGTATCAATATTGATTGGATAAATAGCTTCTTTAGTAAACAAATCAATAAAACTGCAAACCTTAACACTTACGCTTTGTGAACTCATACGAATCTTATCTGTTAAAAATTACTTTATCGTGCTTAGATTAAAAAATTTGAGCTACTGCAATTAACCTTTTGCCTATTTTTCTATATCTTGAAAACTGTTATTCAAATATAATATAAACTTACAAATAAAGCACTGAATCGCCAGTTTCTTGCGGGTGCTGTTATGGGAAGTTTGTAAAGTAAAAAAAAAATGATGCCGTTACCCCAGCAGAATAACCTCAATCATATATCCCTAATTGACTTGTTTAATTACCTGTCCCTCTAAATTTTATTGGTAAATATTTTGTTGCGCATAGAGCAAATCGCTAAAAGTTAATAGAGTATGAATATCGCTTGGATTTTATTGTTTTTCAAGCAGAAACCAAGTTATATCATCTTGAGGAAACGCCTTATCTCTTTTGTAGCAAAATCCATAGTCAACTAACTTTAGGTCAACATATTTTTCAAGCATTTCACCTGCAAAATCTCTTTTAAATAGTCGGTCACTATGTCCCCGATAGCTTACGTTTACGGGCGAGGGATTATAATACTCACAAATCAAAATATATTTGTTACTTGCAGTATAAAGTTTTTCATAAACTAATGAAAGCATTTCTGGATTTATGTGAATTAGAACGCCCTTTATTAATGAGACATCGCATTTATGAGGTGCTTCAAACTCGAAAATTGAACCGTTAAACACATTCTCTTGCCCTATAAATTTAGCTAATTCCTCCGCTGCATTTTTATTTATCTCAATGCCAAATAAATCTATTTTAGGGAACAAGAGTTTTATTGCTCTTAAATTCATTCCGATATTAGCGCCAAATTCAATGATACTATTTGGTTGCCCAAGTTGATTAAATGCCTTTGAGAAAAAATTTAAGTTTGAAGCTAAGTATTCTTCGCTTTTATTTCGACCAATATATTCGTCTCCAAAGTCACCCGCCCAAAATTTTTCTTGTTCTGTTTTGAAATTCATACTGCTTTCTTTCTATCTTATTCGTTAAGTCTTTCGTTTTCGCCTCCTGAATAACCTTTCGGGACAGGCCGTTTTTTGAGTGGTCGCTGGTCTCCACTATTTATTCATAAATATACTAATTTATAATTAGTATATGATTTTTTTAACCTCCTAAACTTGCCTATAATGGTTCGCGTGCTGTCGCCTGTTTTAATGGCGTTTATAAGGTGTTATGGTTTGGCTCAAAAATTATTGCCTGATTTCCATGGGATTCGTTGTTTAGACGTTAATATTGCAGCGGCATTTCATGTAAGTCCCGTTCGAATTTTTGAAATTTCTGCCACCATAAGTTTTACCATTCACAATGAACCTAAACTCATTATTTAGCAGGAAAAAAACTTGTCCCTTTTTCCAATCCAAGGCACCTAAATGTTTATCAAATGGTTTTACGGCATGTCGGATCTAAACAGAACATGCCACTAGAAACATAAGCTGAAGGGCAAAAATATTTTAATGATGTTCTTTACAGTAAATTTTTAGTCAATCACAACCCTTTTTATCTCCATTGAAGCCATAATTCTCGAAAACCATCTTTTTCAATGAGTTGAGATTCTACTTTACTGCTGGATATTTTAGCTACCCTACCTTTCCAGGCTGAAAAATTTTCATCACTACACTTGTCGTAATCTTTAATCCAGGTTCCGCGGTGTTCAATTGATGTCATAGCATCCTTTCTTTTTGATACTTGAAGGACAGGAACAGAAATTTTGTATTCTATGTGTTTACCAGAAGGCCAACGAAATTCAGGATTTCCCTTGAAGGATACTTTCAGGTTTGAGAGATCCAGTTTCAGGTAATTTTTTCTATTGAAATTAGACTTTAGGAAAGGTCCGATAATATGAGTGAACTTCGTTGAAGTCAGATGTGCTTCATCTCGATAGTACTTACCGATTTGAATAAACTCCGGCCCTTTGTACACAAACTCCACATAAGAGGAATCACTTTTCCATTTGGCAAGCCTTGTGAATTGATTTGATTTGGGATTGTGATCTGTTGTTTCGCATCCTATGAGGAGAACAACCATAAACGAAAATGACAATACAATTGATTTCATAAAGATTACATAAAATTTATTCTCCTACTCTTTAGGCTAAGTAGTTTCGCCTCCCGAATAACCTTTCGGGACAGGTCGTTTTTTTTCGCTCCGCCGCTCCGCCTAGGCGGAGGAGGTGAGGTGGGTTCTCGTCTCCACTTTTATTTATAAATATACTAATTTATAATTGATATTTGATTTTTTTTCAGTTCATAAATTTACTCATAACGGCAGGTTGTCCAATAAACCATTTTTAGATTCAAAACAGACTGTTTTTTGGAGCCCCAAAAAAATCACTTATGCCTAAACCAGCAATCTTGGCGTTCGTTTTCGTACATTTTAAAAACGGTATTAACGGGCGCACCGTGTATTAAATGGCTATTAAATTGTGTTCTTGCTAAATAATTAAACGCTCCCATATCGCCTGTAAACGCCGTTTGGTTTGCGCTATTCGCAGATTCGTGGATAGCGCATAACCTTTTAATGAAATCAAAGAATATCGGAGCTTTACTTCCCATTACGCCACAATTTAAAAGCGTTTCAGATCCAAACTTGCTTTCATATTCGGCATAATCGCTTATGTTGTTCCGTAGATTGGTAGAATGATCCCTCATCCAATCATTGTTGAGCGTTTTTGGCTCGTCACCACAAAAAATAGCGGTCGGATTTTCAATAAAATAGGAATCAATGAAAGGATTATTAAGCAGTGTAACATCTGTTACATCAGTAACGAATATATTTTTGAAGAACTGAACATGCTGTTGCAGAAAATCATTGTATACAAAATACCGATAGACATTGGGATTAAATTGATTATTGTAATCTATTTTAATGAATGAAATATAGTCATTTTTGAATTTTTCACAGGTTTCCAAGGTGAAATTGTTATGAAAAATTATACCTTGAAGTTGTTGTTTCGCAACAGATTCAGCCCAATATCGCACTAATTCATACTTATCATTATCAAGCGTGGTATTGCGATTTACATCATACACCCCAGTAATGTGGCATGCCATAATAACATCAGTGTTTGG
>JBIIOQ010000078.1:0-4157 GCA_044336865.1 Crocinitomicaceae bacterium
CACCTGCATCACCGTTAATTTCTTCCACTGGGCAATTTGAACCATTGAGTTCTGCAGGAATACTATTGGGTAAAAGAGATATAATTTTTACTGCGGATTTTACATGAACAAATCCCATGGCTTTACCTGAAAACACGTTTACTTTAATCGAACCATTTTCCTCAGGCAGCGCAATGGCTCCTGAAACTAATCCGGCTTTTAATTGAACGGATACTCTTGGTGCAACAGCTTTCCCGATTACATCATGAGAAAATAGAACCGTATCAGCAGAAAGCGAAAGAGCCAAGCTTGAAATTAAACGGCTTAGCTGCTGTGAATCACCACCAACTACTGACCGATCTACCTTAACGGAGGAAGCGCCATATTTTCCGAGTTGAGCCAAATCATCTTGGCTAGCTGCACCAGTAGTAATAACGACTACGTCGCTCGATAATTTACGGGCATAAGTTATTGTTTCTACTACCGATTTTGCAATCCCATTATTGGACGAGATGTATACTAAGACCATTTTTGTCAAATTTTAAATTAAATAACTTTTGCCTCTTGATGTAAAAGTCTTACTAGTTCATCCATATTAGAGGCATCTATGATTTTTACGCTTGATTTCGCAGCAGGTGTAACAAACGATACGTATGAAGTAAGTTCTTCTACAGCAGTTGGTGAAATAACCTTTAATGGTTTTGTGCGAGCGGCCATTATGCCTCTCATATTTGGAATTCGTTGTTCAGCCATCCCTTTTGCACATGAAACCACTACAGGGATATTTACTTCAATAAGTTCAACTCCCCCAGCTATTTCTCTTTCAAGTTGAATGGTTTCACCGGTAAGATCTAATTTAGAGGCCAATGAAACAAAGGGTAAATCGAGTAGCTCGGCAATCATACCGCCTACTTGAGAACCATTAAAATTAATGGTTTCTTTTCCCGTAAAAATCAAATCAAATCCTTCAGTTTTTGCAAAATCAGCAATTTGACTAGCAGTAAAGTAAGCATCTTTTGGATCTGCATCTACTCTAACAGCCGCATCAGCGCCAATTGCCAATGCTTTTCGCATAATCGCATCGTCGTTTGCTGAACCTACGGTAATTATTGTTACTTCTCCACCAATCGATTCTTTTATTTCTAAGGCACGAACTAAAGCATACCATTCATCATAAGGGTTAACAATATATTGAACACCATTCTCATCAAACACTGTGTTTCCTTGAGAAAATGCAATTTTTGAGGTGGTATCAGGTGCTTTACTGATGCAAACTAATATCTTCATATGATTGGGTTAAAACTGTTGCAAATTTACTTAAATATTTTTACTTGTTGCGCTTAAAAAACGTAGAAATTTCCTTTTTAGCTTAGCAAATAACTTACGCTAAATAAGAGGAGCGAAGCGAAAAATGTCGCTAAAGCAATTCGTTTTAATTCGGGGTCAAACTCTTTTGGCTGTTTCATTTTCGCTACCTTATTTAGGTGAAAAACAACGATGAGAATGGGTAAAAGACAGAAAAAATATAGTGTCTTATTCTCGCTGTAACTAATCATACTAATGAGTAAAATCCAGGTGAAAATACCAGTTAGCATTAAGACAAAATGGTATTTTTTTGCGCCGAGGAAGCCAAAGCGTACAGCTAAGGTAATTTTGTTGCTTTGCTTATCATTTTCTTGATCGCGCATATTATTCAAGTTTAGTACCCCTACACTCCATAAGCCGATGCTGATGCTCGCTAGAAGAGTTAGGACATTTATGTTAAGGCCAAACAATCCATATGAGCCCATTACGCTTACTAGTCCAAAGAAAATAAAGACCATCAAATCACCTAAGCCATGATACCCATAAGCTTTTTTGCCAATGGTATATGTAATAGCGGCAATGACACAAAGCAGAGCGAGTACCATATACATGAATAGCATTTGTTTTGAAAGGCTAATCGAGCAGTGATAAATTAGAAGTCCGGAAGAAATAATGGATAGAACAGAAAAAAGTATTATCGCATACGTCATTATTTTCTTTGAAATAGCACCAGACTGAACGCTGCGAATTGGACCAACCCTATCCTTATTATCCGTTCCTTTAAGCGTATCGCCTAAATCGTTTGCTAAATTTGAGGTGATTTGAAATAAGAGTGTTGTGCTAATGGCTCCCAAAAAAAGACCTAAATCCCATTGGCCCTTGATTTTCGCCAATGCTAGGCCAACCAAAATACCTGAAATTGACAAGGGGAGTGTTCGTAATCTAAACGCGCTAATCCAAGCTTTTAGCAAAATCAATTTTCGATAGTTTTTTTAAGCTTTGATAAAACAATATCAAAGACAAAATTAGTATTAAATGTGATAAATCATTTCGGTCAAAATACTGATGTGGGTTAATTTTAAAAATTTGCAATAAACTTGTGGGGACTAACACTAACACTCCGATCCAAAAGAATTTAAAGTTTTCTGAAATAGTTTTCTGATAATAGTACCCTAAATATCCTGCATAGAATCCGATTCCAATAAATGAATTTATGG
Organism: Crocinitomicaceae bacterium; assembly: GCA_044336865.1. Taxonomy (GTDB): domain Bacteria; phylum Bacteroidota; class Bacteroidia; order Flavobacteriales_D; family Crocinitomicaceae; genus UBA952. The sequence continues at coordinate 2,502 of JBIIOQ010000078.1, forward strand.
AAGGCACAATTAAACCAAGTGCTTGATTCTTGTCAATGTCACCAATTGATAAAATCAATAGTTCAATAATAAACATGAGCACCAGTTTAAGGTATGAAAGAATATAGAGGATCTTTTTTACCTTGGTTTTAGGATAGAGAGAAATAAAAGCCATTTCCAGAAAGACCGTGCTGATTAGTGAGCCTAGCCACCCAAAACATTTCCCAAAGGTGCCTGTGTAATTATACAAGAGATGCCCGAGACCTCCCAATATTATTGATGTCCCGAAGATTATTAAAAACCAACGCCAGTAATTATAAAAGAGCACATTGGTATTCATCTTTATAATTTTATACGCAAAATAAAAGCAAAAACCAGTAATTATAAGGTCCCCAAAAAAAGTAATAGGTTCTAGTAAATCCAAGTTAAATACTTTCCACTCTATTTTATCGTAATTACTTCCTATGCGCATTTCCTTAGTTTTCGCTTTTAAATTTATCGCGGTTTCTTATTATTATTTTTTCCACTAATAATGGGAAACGAGCATGAAGAAACGCATTTATTTTCCCAAGAGTAGTTTGTATGGTAATAAACTTTCGTTTTGAGATATTTTTCAAAACTGATCGAGCTACAAAATCCAAACTCAGCACCTTGTTTTTATCGCGAGACGCTAGGGTAATGAGTTTTCCATCATGATTGATGGTTTGCTTATTTTGAGCGATATCAGCTTTACCCACAAGTACTAATCCAACATGGATATTATTTTCAGCTTCTTCAATTCGTAATGATTCAGCGAGTGCTCTAATGGCTAATTTGGAGGAGCTATATGCGGATAAATAGGGAAGTCCTCGTATACCCGCAAGGCTGGAGATAAAGACAATACTGCCCTTTGTTTTTCGAATATATTGCAGTGCATGGATTGTTGGGTTGACCGAACCTAAGACATTGCTTTCGAAAACAGTTTTAAATACTTCGGGATTTAATTCTGAAATTGTCCCTCGCATTGAAACACCAACATTATTTATTAAAATGTCAATTTTATTAAAGTGCTTGATGGTATTATCTATAAGTTCTTGACTGCCAGAAATGCTTGACACATCAGCACAAATGGAAATAACATTCGAGGTATAGACTTTTAGTTCTGCTTCAGCCTCTGATAAACGTTCCTGATTTCTTCCATTCAAAATAATGTAAGCTCCTTCTTTAGCTAAAGCAATAGCAATGGCTTTTCCAATACCTTGACTAGATCCGGTGACGATTGCGACTTTATTACTAAAAGAGGAATTTTTTTTCATTGTTTTGCTAAAATCTGTTTTTATTTATTTCGTTTAAGTGTCGCAAAGGTAGGGTTATATTTATATTTCTGACTGATTGCTTTCTTACTTCAAAAAGGGATCTATTTAATATTTTTTAACTGGATTTCATATAGCCTTAAAAAAAAAGTTAAGTCCTCAGGGCATAATGTACTAATTTTGCTTGATAAATATTCCTAGTATATTCAGACAGAATGTCAGCTAATTCGATTAGGTACAGCATTTGAAGAGGTAGCGGTATGGGAATAAATATAAAGGAAGAAATTTCATTAAAAAGAGCTGCTCTATATGGCTTTTTTATTCTTTTATCAATGTGGTTGGTTTATTGGGCCGACGCCTTATTTTCCTTTAATTTTCATGAGCT
>JBIIOQ010000018.1:0-54322 GCA_044336865.1 Crocinitomicaceae bacterium
GGATGGGACCCCTCTATCAATTTCACTGTTTAAGTGTGGATTGCATCGACAAGCATTCCCCAAATTCAGCAGATCGTAGGAAGGCCTATCAAGCTGATATTACATTTGGCACCAACAATGAATTTGGTTTTGATTACCTTAGGGATAATATGGCAGGGCATATTGATGAATTAGTGCAACGAAAACATCATTTTGCTATTGTTGATGAGGTCGATTCAGTTCTAATTGATGATGCTAGAACACCGTTAATCATATCTGGCCCAACTCCAAAAGGTGAAGAACAAGAATTTCAACAATTAAAACCAAGGATTGAGCGAATTGTAAATGCTCAAAAAGAGTTTGTTCAACAATGTTTAATAGAAGCAAAAACAAAACTCATTGTAATTTCAAATCCTCCAGAAGATAAAAAAGAATTCAATACATTGCTTGAAGAAGGTGGAATCGCCTTACTTCGTGCCCACAGAGGTTTGCCTAAAAATAAGGCGCTAATAAAATTCCTATCCGAACCTGGGATCCGAGTTCACTTGCAAAAAACAGAAAATTTTTACATGCAAGAACAAGGTAAGCAAATGAAAAAGATTGATTTGGAATTGTTTTTTGTTATTGAAGAGAAAAATAATACCATTGAATTAACCAATAAAGGTATTGATTTAATTTCCGGATCTGAAGACCGTGAGTTTTTCATTATGCCTGATATTGGGGCAGAAATTGCTAAGTTGAGTAAGTTAGGTTTAGATAGCGATCAATTTCTAAGTCGAAAAGATCAATTGGTTGGAGAATACTCGATAAAATCTGAACGTATTCATTCTGTCAATCAGTTATTGAAGGCATATACACTTTTTGAAAAAGAAAATGAATACGTAATAATGGATGGCAAGGTGAAAATTGTCGATGAATCTACAGGTCGTATTCTAGATGGTAGAAGGTATTCAGATGGACTTCATCAAGCAATTGAAGCAAAAGAAAATGTGAAAATTGAAGCCGCAACTCAAACTTATGCTACTGTTACCTTGCAAAATTACTTTAGAATGTATCACAAGCTAGCAGGTATGACTGGTACAGCGGAAACAGAAGCAAAAGAATTCTTTGATATTTACAAACTGGATGTAGTTGTTGTGCCACCAAATACCAAAGTGGTGCGAAAGGATGATCAAGATTTAGTTTACAAAACGGCTAGAGAAAAATTTACAGCTGTAATCGAAGAGATCCAAAAATTAGTATTGGAAGGACGTCCTGTATTAGTTGGAACGACCACCGTTGAAATTTCTGAAGGATTAAGTAGGATGCTCGATAAAGAAAATATCAAGCATCAAGTATTGAATGCGAAATTCCATCAAAAAGAAGCCGAGATAATCGCTAATGCTGGTCTATCAGGCGCTGTTACTATTGCAACAAATATGGCTGGGCGTGGAACCGATATAAAATTAGGTCCAAACGTAAAAGAAGCAGGAGGTTTGGCGATAATCGGAACAGAACGTCATGATTCAAGACGAGTAGATCGTCAATTAAGAGGTCGTGCTGGCCGTCAAGGTGATCCGGGATCCTCGCAGTTTTTTGTTTCGCTAGAAGATGATTTAATGCGAAAATTTGGGTCCGAAAGAATAGCAAAATTAATGGATAGAATGGGACTTAAGGAAGGCGAAGTAATTAGCCATGGAATGATTTCTAAATCCATTGAACGTGCTCAGAAAAAAGTGGAAGAAAATAATTTTGGCGTAAGAAAACGATTGCTCGAATATGATGATGTAATGAATTCTCAACGAAAAGCAATTTACAAAAAACGAAAAAATGCCCTTTTCGGAGATAGAATGGATATCGATGTTGACAATATGTTCTATGAGCTTGCAGAGGAAACAGTATTAAAGTTATCGAATCATGATTTTAACGATTATGAAATTGAATTAATCCGTTTAATCGGTATTGAATCGCCTGTAAATGAGGATGAATTTAAGAGCTTAGATAAAATGGAGCTTATCCATGCAGTCTATATTGCGATGACAAAACAATATAAACGAAAATGTCAAAAGATAGCTGAGCTTGCTATGCCTCAAATAAAACATGTACATGAAACCATGTCAGACCGTTATAAAAACATAGTCTTTCCACTTACTGACGGAAGAAAAGAGTTACAACTAATCATTAATCTTGAGGAAGCCTATAAATCAAATGGTACCGTTATTTCAAAATATTTTGAAAAAAATATTATTCTTGGAATGATTGATAATGAATGGAAAGAACATCTACGAGAAATGGATGATTTGCGTTCTGCCGTTAATAATGCAACCTATGAACAAAAAGACCCATTAGTGATTTACAAGTTGGAATCATACGAATTATTCAAAAGTATGCTTTACCGATTAAATCAAGAAGCTGTTGAATTGTTAATGAAATTAAACATCCCTGCTGAGGTGGCATTACAAAGCACCAACACGGAAGATAAGCAAAATAATTATGGGAATTCTAATACCAGCAATGCAACCACGCCCCCACAATTTAGAGGTAGTGACGGTTACCGTCAAGCTGTTCAAAATTCTATGCCTATTCCCGAAAAAAAACAACCTGTAATTGCTCAAGCAAAAGTTAATAGAAATGATGCTTGTCCTTGCGGTAGTGGCAAAAAGTACAAGCAATGTCATGGAAAATAATGTCGAATTCAATCTCTGATTTTGCCATAATAGGCTCTGGAAATGTTGCTCATTTCCTAGTTCATATATTAATCGGAAAAGGATTGACAATAAGCCAAGTTCATAGCCGAAATTCCGTTTCCGGAAATTCACTTGCACTAAAGGCTAATGCTGTATTTGAAGAAGAAATTACATCCATTAATGCTGCTGTTATTTTTATTGCCGTACAGGATGAACAAATAGAAAATAGTTTAAGAAAATTACCGCAATCTTCCATTCTACTTTACACGTCAGGAACAGTTGATTTAGCGGCAGTTTTGCCTCAAAATCATGGGGTGTTCTATCCTCTTCAAACATTTTCTAAAAATAATTACACCTTACCTTTTAATGGACCAATATTATTGGATGACAAAAATGAAGAGGTAAATAATTATGCTATTCAACTTTGTTCCATTTTGAATTTAAGCTACCAAATCACGAGCTCAGTTGAACGGAAAAACATTCATCTTTGTGCCGTTTTCCTTAATAATTTCATCAATCACATTGCCTGTATTGGCTTATCTGAAGCAAAAGAACGAAAAATTGATCTCAGCTTATTTACGCCTTTACTAAAAAAGACATTTGAAAACATCATCAGTAATGATCCCTGCGAAAATCAGAGTGGGCCAGCGAAACGAAATGATAAAATTATTATTAATGAGCATATCGCTTTATTAGATGGAAATTCAAAAACAATCTATCATTTGATCACTGAAAGTATACTTGCAAAAAATGGACACGAACTATAAAATTAAGTTAAACCAAATCAATACATTTATTTTCGATATTGATGGCGTTTTAACCGACGGAAATGTATTATTGGATAATGGCAACTATTTGCGTGCCTTAAATTCAAAAGACTCTTATGCTATTCAATACGCAGCAAAGATGGGCTATAAGATCTTCATGATTACAGGAGGCTCGTCAAAAGAAATGAAAGATTGCCTTGAAAACCTTGGTGTTACGTGTGTATATCTTTCTAGTAGATCGAAACTAAAAGTATATGGTGAAGTGAAATTAAAGCATGGCTTTCTTGACGAGCAAGTTCTTTATATGGGTGATGATATCCCTGACATTCCTGTACTTTCTGTTGTTGGTGTATCAAGCTGCCCAAAAGATGCGGCTATTGATGTAATTAATCGCTGTATATACCAATCGTCAAAAGAAGGCGGGAAAGGATGCGTTCGTGATGTAATTGAGCAAACTATGCGCGTTCAAAATACTTGGTTGATGGATGGTGCTTATGAATGGTAATCAAAGTCCTAATTCATTTTCCCAATAAGCATTTAATAAAATAATTAATCTTCGAGACATGTTATTTTGATAGCGTTTCGTGCGATACCCCCCTACCCAATTTATTCCCCTGATGGCATTGGTGAAAAATACTTCGTCTGCCGATAATAGATTTTGGGGGAGAATAGAACATTCGTATACCTTAATATTATTTTGCAAGGCTAGATTAATAATCTGCATTCGCATCGTTCCAGCGATACATCCTTCATCTAATCCCGGAGTATACAATACACCATTACTAACAATAAAAACGTTGCAACTACCGGATTCTAGAATATTGCCCTTTTCATTAGTAAGAAATAAATCATCTAGCCCTTGTTCATTTGCCGAAATGGATGCCATAACATATGGAATACCTGTTTTGGTTTTAAAATTGGATAGGAAATTCTTATGAAGTTTTATGTCACGATAAATGTCAACATCTAACCCTTTGGCATTCAATTCAAAATGATTTACCTTATATGGGTATACTTCAATGTAAAATGTTGCATCGTTGGAATCAGGTAAATAAGCACCTCCTGTTTTTCGATCAAGCGACAATCGGCATCTACCACCATCTTCTATTTTAGACTTTTCTATAAGTTCAATAATCTTTTCTTCAAAAAATGCAGCTGTAAAAAATGCGGGTGTTTTCATTTTTAACACGCTAGCACCTTGAATCATTCTTGTTATATGGTTCTCAATATTAATTGGTCTACCAGCCATAATTCTAATACTCTCAAAAAGCCCATCACCATATAGATGCCCTCTATTTCCTGGGTGAATAGTTGGTGCATCGTTGGGCAAAATGACACCATTATTATTTACGTACAAAATCATAGTCAGAAAAATAAATTAACAAACTCCTTTCCTTTATCCAAATTTAAAAATAAAACAAATAAAATACCAAATAGTGCACCGCCAAGATGAGCATCATGCGCTACTCCTGTCTTTATATTTCTCATAGCAAAATACTCAATTAATAAATATAAAGGTCCAAAAATATAGGCCGGAATTGGAAATGGAATAAACAGTATACCCAACCTCATGGTTGGATTCCATAATATTGCCGCAAAGATGACAGCTGACACCGCACCAGATGCTCCCAAGGCACGATAGGATGAGTTATCTTGATTTTTTAAATACGGGAATATTGTAGCAGCTACGCCACCAGCAATGTATAAAAACAAAAATATGCCTGTGCCTTTTATGTCGCCATATAGATCTAGCCAGTTGTTTAAAATCAAATCCCCTAGAAAATATAATGATGCCATATTAAATAGCAAATGTTGCCAATCGGCATGAATCCAACTATGCGAAAATAGCCGATACCATTGGCCATCATGTTTGATTAAGTAAGGAGACAAAATTAACTTTTCTCTCCACGAAATACTATTGAAAACTTGAGAGGAAATCAGAATATTCATTCCAATAACCAGAAATAGAATAGATAACAAATCAACAATTATTAAGTACGAAAAATTACGTGTAAATTTATACTTAATTAATCAACATTAATGAGCAAGATCTTACTTTTTATCATATTGACATCGGTTTTAGTTGCTTGCAATACTAAACCCAAGAAGATTGATGATTTTTTAAATGACAAAAAGCTATCGAATCAAAAGAAATTAGCGCTTATTTTTAAAAATAATTACTTAGATCAAATCGGATTTAATAAATACGAAGTTGATTGGCTAAAAGAAATATACAAACGGAACAACAATAAACCGCTCTTTTGTAACGATAGTAACTTAACGGAACTTGGGCTAACATCTATTGAAAGTCTAAAAGAGCCTTTATCATTCGGAATTCCTGATAATCGATTAAAAGCATACGCCAGTAAAAGCCTTCATCCGCTAATTAAGGAGCTATACTTATGCATTAATTCGTCTAGAATATTTTACGATCTAAATAATGGCATTATCAATTTCGAAAAAAAGACAACCAAGCCGAGCCAATTAATAAATCCTGATGATTTCATGTCTAAAATCAATCAATTAGATATAACAACCCTTAGTCAACAGTTTCTTAATCAAGGTCCTGCTGATACAAACTATCGTTTTTTAGCTACTCATATATATAATTTTTGTAAAAGCTACCCATTAGATACAAGCTCTTTTGATTTAAATTTACTAGACAGTGAGGTAGTTACTGCTTCCATCAGGCTTACAAATGTTTTGTTCAGCAAAGGATATTTGAAAAGCAAAACGAGAACTGATGAACAGTTAAAAAGTGCCTTAAATCGTTTTCAAAGAGACAATGGCTTAACTGAAGAAATTAAAATTAATAAGAATACAATAGTGGCCTTGGGTGAAAGTAACAAAACAAAAATTAGGAGGGCTGCAATTAGTCTTGATAAAATAAGGCAATCAAAAATACACCAAGCAAAGTATGTGAGAATTAATATCCCTGAATATAAATTATATTTTTACGCTAATGATAGTCTTAAAAGTGTTCATCGAATCGTAGTTGGAAAAACAACTAACCAAACACCCGAGTTGACTTCAAAAATAAATAGAATTGTCGCTTTTCCTTTTTGGAAAGTGCCTTATTCTATATGCAAGGATGAAGTGTTGCCAGCCATTAAAAAAAACAGTGCTTACCTTAATAAAAATCATTACAAAATTTATAAAAATGCAGTAGAAATTAATCCAGCAACTGTAAATTGGAAAAAAATGACTTCTTTTCCATATAGCTTAATCCAACAACCCGGAGTTTTTAATAGTTTAGGCATAATGAAATTTGAATTTGCTAACAGTTTTAGCGTTTATGTTCACGACACCCCCTCAAAAAGTTTATTTAATCGATCGGTACGAAATTTCTCTCATGGGTGTATGCGCTGCGAAAATCCTGTAGAATTAGCTCGAATAATGCTTGAAAATGATATTGTTGACGATAAGCCAATTGAATTTACAAGCGACTCCCTCGATACTGTAATATTTAAACAATTAAATCGACGTATCTTTTTAAATGTTTCGATCCCTATTTTTGTCTACTATCAATCAGTAGTGGCTGATAGAAACAAGCTGGTTTTTCACCTTGATATCTATAAAAGAGACGATGAATATTTGAACTTACTGAAGACAGCATCAAAATATCCCGTAAATTCGTAAAAAATTAGGTCAATGATTATTTCTCCTTCCGTTTTATCGTGTGATTTTGGAAATATTGAACGCGATACAAAAATGTTAGATGCCTCGCAAGCTGATTGGCTGCATATTGACATCATGGATGGCGTTTTTGTACCCAATATATCCTTTGGTTTTCCGGTACTAGAGGCAATTCGAAAATCAAGTGCTAAAACATTGGATGTTCACCTAATGATTGCTAACCCTGATCAGTACCTTGAAGCGTTCAAAAAATCAGGGGCAGATTACCTAACCGTACATTATGAAGCATGTACGCATTTGAATCGCACTATTGCAAAAATAAAAGAACTAGGAATGAAAGCCGGTGTGGCATTGAATCCACATACGCCTGTTAGTGTTTTAGAAGAAATTATCCCCATGCTCGATTTAGTCCTCTTGATGTCGGTGAATCCCGGCTTTGGAGGACAATCATTCATCCCTGCTACCATAAATAAAGTAAAAAAATTAAAAGCATTGATAGCTAGCACTCAATCTAATGCGATTATTGAAGTAGACGGTGGTGTTAATCTTGTAACAGGAAAACAGCTTGCTGATGCAGGAGCGAATGCTCTTGTTGCTGGTAATTTTGTTTTTAATTCGGCGAATCCTGCGCAAACTATTGCTGATTTAAAAGCGTTGTAAGGCGTAACCTATACTTATATAATTCGTTTCTTAGTATCATGAAAAAACAGCTGTTTATTTTCTTTATTTTATTTTCTATTCAATACGGAAATTCCCAAGTTGATTTAGCGCAAAGAGAATTGCTTTTAAATTCAAAATTAGAAGCCTTACGAGCAGCAAGTAATGATGATGAAATTGAAATCTTAAACATCGACTTCAAAAATGAAATGCTTAGCTTTCTAAAATTAGACGGCGCTTTTACCTATCCTCTTACTAAATTAAAAACCATTGCGCTACTAGATAGCCCAGATAAATTAGTGAGAATTATTAATTGGAATCTAGAATATTCAGATATGTCATACTCATATTGCGGATTTGTTATGCGATGGGATGAATCCAATGAAGAAGTTAAAATAACCGAATTGATTGACAAGTTAGACCCTTACACAGTAAAACCAACAGGTATAATTGATGCTAAAAATTGGTATGGTGCGCTCTATTATAAAATACTACCCATCGAATATAATGGTAAGACGGATTATACGCTGCTCGGATGGGATGGTGGTACAAGCGAAAGTAATTTCAAAATAATTGATGTATTAACTTTTTCCGGAAATAATGTAAAATTTGGTAGTCCTGTATTTATCAAGAAGAAAGAAGTGTTAAAACGAGTTGTATTTGAATACTCCGATAAATCATCCATGTCTTTGAAATATGAAGATAAATACGATCGGATCGTTTTTGATCATCTATCACCAGAATCTCCATCTTTAGCCGGAGTATATTCGTTTTATGTTCCTGATTTTTCGTACGATTCCTATATATGGGATAATGAAAGTTGGGTGCTAAACGAAGACGTGATAACCATTAATAATGATGTAGAAAATAAAAATCAAACCAACTACGTTCTGGACGAAAAGACAGGGAAAATTAAGGAGAAAAAGGTGAAAAACGGATGGCTTAATCCTGCAGACCCTAATAAAAAAAATGATATCGGGCATGTTGCAAGAGTGCCGGAAATCAATCCGCTAAATGAAGAAGAAAATAGTGCTAAACCGAAAAGAAAAAGCTTTTGGCGCGATCGTAGAGATCCAAATAATTTGTCAGTTACAACGGGTAAATACAAAAAAAAGAAACGAAGAAAAAATAAACCATAAATGCAATTAGGCGTATTTAATAAATTAAAAATCAATCGATTAACGCTAGTTGGTGCGTTTTTGGAAGACATTCAAGGTAACGAGGTCTTGTTGCCAAAAAAATACTTAAGTGATGCTATGGAAGTTGATAGTGAAGTTTCTGTATTCATTATGAAGGATTCTGAAAATCGAATCGTAGCCACTACTGAAACTCCTCACCTACTACTTGGCGGATTTGCCTACCTGAGAATCGCTGAAATAAATCCTTTTGGCGCCTTTGCCGATTGGGGTTTAGATAAAGATCTTTTTGTTCCGTTTCGTGAGCAAATATATAAGTTGTTTATCGATGAGCAATACTTATTTGTTTTAAAATATGATCATGAAACAGACCGACTTTTCGGTAGCATGAAAGTGAAAAAGAGCTTTGAGTTTTGTGATGAAGAGTTGACAGGGCAAGAGGTTGATCTTTTAATTTGCGAACAAACAGAATTAGGCATCAATGTCATTGTTAATAATAAATACTCCGGCCTAATCTATACCCAAGATTTCAATAAACCCCTAGAAAGAGGCGAGCGATCAAAGGGTTATGTGACAAAAGTTCGCGAGGATGGTAAATTAGATGTGCGTTTTGAACCCAATACCTTTGAAAAATACGACATGGCCTCGGAAGATTTACTTGAGAAATTAAGAAAAGAAAAAGTGTTGTTTCTTACTGACCGTTCAAATCCTGAGGATATTAGAGAACAATTAGGAATGAGTAAAAAAACCTTCAAGCAAGCTGTTGGTAAATTATACCGACATCGAAAGATAAATTTATGCTCCGACAGGATTGAATTTATTGAAGAATAAGATACCTCTACATACCTCGCTTAGATTTCTAAAAAGTATACCTTTGCACGACAAACGCAACTTATTTAGAAGAACTTGAATTCCCCCACTCCAGCTTGTTTTAACGAATTTAAATCTTCTATTAAAGGTTTACCAATAGACCAACCCTTTGATTATCCATTTTATTATACTCCAAGTCGACTTGCCCAGATTGCAGCAGAAGAAGTACAGGAATTATTGAGAATAGAAGACGGATTAGCACATAATTTTGGCCTAGATCGAGATCATGATGGACTAATTATCGGGAAAATGTTTGGCGTATTGGTCGTTAAAAATAGAGATGGAAAGATTGGGTACCTTATGGCTTTTTCAGGAAAACTAGCGGGGAAAAATCACCATCCACATTTCGTCCCTCCAGTTTTTGACATGCTAGAAGAAGATGGGTTTTTCTTAAAGGAAATTGAACAGTTAAATGAATTCAATCGAAAAATTAAGTTACTTGAATCGAATGCTACCTATATTTCACTTTTAAAGCAGCAAGAGCAACTTTTAAGTGATTCACAAGAAATTCTAACTAACATAAAAAACAACATAAGCATCGCGAAAGCAACACGTAAAACGATACGGCAAAACTTGATGCAGGAAGAAGACATCGAGCATAATACGATATTAGAATCTTTAAGAAAAGAAAGTATTGCAGAACAATCTTTTTATAAAAATCAACGTGCTCATTGGAAGCTTCAGCAGGACAAATTAGAAATCGAAATTGCTCCCATGTTGAATGAAATTAATTCTTTAAAGCTCGACAGAAAAAATCAATCTTCCGAATTGCAACAACAATTATTTGACAATTATATCTTTCTCAATAATCTTGGAAAACAAAAAAATATTGGAGAAATATTTTCTGATACCTATACCCAAAAACCACCGTCTGCTGCTGGAGAATGTGCTGCACCAAAGTTACTTCAATATGCATTTCTACATGGTCTGCACCCCATCACAATAGCAGAATTCTGGTGGGGCCAATCTCCAAAATCAGAAATACGGGTTCATGGGCAATATTATCCCGCTTGTCGCGGTAAATGCGGTCCTATTTTAGCCCATATGCTCGAAGGAATTGAAGTGGCTGAAAATCCAATGCTGCAGAACCCGGCAGATGGAAAAACACTTGAGATTATTTATCAAGACGAATACCTTTTAGTAATTAATAAACCAGCTGAATTTTTAGCTGTTCCAGGCATACATATTAAAGATTCTGTAGCGGAAAGAATGAAAATGCAATTTCCAAACGCAAGCGGACCTTTGGTTGTTCATCGCTTAGACATGTCAACCTCTGGATTAATGCTAATTGCCTTGACCATTGATGTTTATGTCGACTTACAAAAACAATTCATTGATAGAAAAATACAAAAAGAATATGAAGCGCTCTTAGATGGAACACTATCTCAAGATAAGGGAGAAATTAAACTTCCTCTACGTTTAGATATAGATGATCGACCTCGCCAACTTGTGTGCTTTAAACATGGAAAATCAGCTCTTACGCATTGGGAAGTTATTGAACGAAAAGATGGTAGAACGAGGGTGATCTTTAAGCCTATCACCGGCAGGACGCATCAACTTCGTGTGCACGCCGCTCATTCCTTAGGGTTAAACGCCCCAATTGTAGGTGATGATTTATATGGAAAGATTGAGAATCGATTGCATTTGCATGCTGCTAGAATCATCTTTCAGCACCCAATTCTAAAGGAACGAATGGACATCAAGGTAAAAGCGACATTTTAAGCAGTTGAAATTTGAGGTGGATTTCGACGCATAGGGGCTTTTAGAATAAATTATTCAAAAGATAAATTGACTGTTCCTAATTATACCACAAGACTATTTCATAACCCCCAAGGGGTTAACTATTTTTAACGCTGGATGTAATCCAGTGTAAAAACATGAAATAGTTCACTTTTTGGCATGTATTTTTAGTTAAAATCATGACAAAAATATTTTGTGTTTCGAAATCAATCAAAAAAATAAAAGCTAATAGATATCTATTTTGATTTTCAATCATATTTTTTCGTAAAATTGTTGCAGAAAATGTAATCTTTAAATTAAAAATTATGAAAAAAATAGTCCTAGGAATTACTTGTCTCCTTTTTATCTCTCAATCGCAAGCACAAAAATTTGGCTTTCAACTCGAAGCCCAAGGGAAATCGATCATAAGCTCTACCTGGTTGTTAAATAACAATATTTCAGATAAAGGCGATGAGCAAGATTATGCACCAGGTTGGGGAACGACCTATGGGGTTGGAATTAATGGTTATTTCAAATCGGTTGGCTTAGGTGTTGAAATTTTAGGAGGTACGTACAAAGGAGCTTATAAAGGAATCATTTTAGGAACTGACTACACTTCTGAGGTCCAATTAAAGCAATTTCAAATTCCAATACTATTGAAATTAAGAGGCGAAAGCGGTGGTTATTTTGAAATTGGCCCTCAATTCAATATGATTTCTTCCGCAACCTACACGAGAGAAGGTTTTTTAAATGAGACCAAAAATGTAAAATCAAGCTATCAAAACTATACCTCTGTGGTGATGGGATTTGGCGCAAATGTTCAGCTTTCAAAAAGTATTCCGCTAGGCTTAATGATGGGGATGCGTTTAAATTATGGTTTCACCGATGCAAAAGGTGTGGATGCGATGAATGTTAATTTAAGTAATTCATTATTTTACCCTACTTATCAAAAAACGATGGCTGTTTCAGCTGGTTTACAACTAGGCTTGAGTTATAAATTTAATTAAGCGCATCTATATTTCTCGGGTATTTTAAGAATTCTATTATCTTTGATACCAAATTTAAGCCATGGCTACAACTGCAGAGATACGGAACGGATTGTGTATTAGACACAACGAAAAATTATTTCAGATTATTGAATTTCAACACGTAAAACCAGGTAAGGGTCCTGCATTTGTGCGTACAAAAATGCGTCAAATAGAGTCCCAAAAAGTATTGGATCATACCTTCTCAGCTGGACATAAAATTGAAATCGTACGGATCGAAAATAGAGAATACCAATACCTTTATCAAGAAAGTGATTCCTTTATCTTTATGAATAACGAAAGCTATGAACAAGTAAACATTCCATTAAAAATGGTGGAAAAGCCAGGCTTTTTGCAAGAAGGAATGATTGCGAATATTTTGTTTCATGCAGAAGAGGAGTTGCCATTAGTGGTGGAATTACCCATGTATATCACGGCTGAAGTAACCTATACCGAGCCAGGAGTGAAAGGTGATACCGCAACAAATTCAATGAAACCCGCCACCATTTCTACCGGAGCAGAAGTAAAAGTCCCCTTGTTTATCGCAAATGGAGAAATGATTAAAGTAGATACACGAACAGGTATTTACGTAGAGCGCGTTAAATCATAAAAAGTACCATACAATAATTCAAAATATACGATGAAAAACACAGCACTTTCCCACGTTCACGAGCAACTCGGTGCCAAAATGGTTCCTTTCGCTGGATACAATATGCCAGTACAATACGAAGGAGTAAACGCTGAACATGAAACAGTTCGAGTTGGTGTTGGCGTATTTGATGTTTCACACATGGGTGAATTCGTAATAAAAGGCCCCAACGCCTTAGCTTTAATTCAAACGTTTTCTTCGAATGACGCCTCCGTATTAGTGGACGGAAAAGCTCAATACTCTTGCATGCCGAATGGCTTAGGGGGAATAGTTGACGATCTTATTATTTATCGCGTAAATGCGGAAGAATATTTTATCGTAGTCAACGCATCGAACATAGAAAAAGACTGGAACTGGATGTCGCAACAGAACAAAATGGGTGCGGAAATGCATAATCTTTCAGATTCGTATTCATTATTGGCCATTCAAGGGCCTAAAGCTGCAGAAGCGATGCAATCCCTTACTGAAATTGATCTTTCTTCCATGGTTTATTATACTTTTCAGCATGCAACTTTTGCAGGCATTGAAAATGTAATGATTTCCGCAACTGGCTATACGGGATCAGGAGGATTTGAAATTTATGTGAAAAATGAAGATGCCGAGAAAGTTTGGAACGAAGTTTTTAAAGCCGGAGATTCATTTGGTATTAAACCCATTGGATTAGCCGCACGCGATACCTTACGTTTAGAAATGGGCTTCTGCTTATATGGAAATGATATTGATGATACCACTTCGCCCCTAGAGGCAGGATTAGGATGGATCACGAAATTCACAAAAGATTTTGTAGATGCTGAGTTTTTGAAAGCCCAAAAAGAAGCGGGTCTTACGAAAAAATTAATCGCATTTGAAATGGTGGATCGTGGAATTCCCCGCCACGACTACCCTATTCTTGATGCTAATCATGTTGTTATTGGAAAAGTAACCTCAGGCACCATGTCGCCAAGTATGAAAATTGCGATTGGAATGGGCTATGTTACGATAGAAAATAGTGCCATTGACACAGAAATTTTTATCGAAATTCGAGAGAAAGGGATAAAAGCTAAGGTGGTTAAAGCACCTTTTTATAAAAAATGATCAAGGTTTATAAAAATTAGTGTCCGATAAAAAAAATCGGACCTTACTTTCTTTGTCCTTTTGTCTTGATACAAAAGAACGAAAAAATCAAGTCGCTGATTATCCTTCAATGCTCTCCACTCTTGAAATACGACCGTTTCAGCGATCTCTTCGAGCTACTTCACGGTTCCCTTATTTCAATTCGCTATGCTTTATCAGAATAATAGGCGACAGGAGAAAAAAAAAAATGAATGAATTTTTCAAATTGAAAGCTTTCATAAGGTAATGATTGTATTGAAATAATACTTAGGTGCGTTGCGGCTCGATGCCATTTCAGTGAATCGAGCGGCTTGTGCTGAGCGCTAGTACCGAGCCTGTCGAGGTATGCCGAAGTAAGTCGAGAGACACGACGCAGCGAAATCGAGAGGAGTGCATTATAAATCAAACTCTGCATTCAATAAATAAGGCATAATCTTGTTTAGTGAGCAGTAAAATAATATTCACGACATTTTTTTAATGAATACAAACGGAATAAAGAATTGGGCTGCAGATGATCGGCCAAGAGAAAAGCTCTTATTAAAAGGAAAATCAGCACTTTCAGATGCGGAATTAATTGCGATACTCATTGGCTCTGGAACACAACAACAAAGTGCATTAGACCTAGCCAAAACAATCTTAAAAGAGTTTGACAACGATTTATTACGCTTTTCTAGGGTTCAAACAAACGAACTAATGAAAATAAAAGGAATAGGTCAAGCCAAAGCAGTGAGTATCATTGCATGCTTAGAACTAGGACGTAGGCGAAATAAAGCAATGCCAATATCAAAGACAAAAATCACTCAATCATCACAAGCTTTTGCTTATTTAAATCCGTTTCTTTCCGATCTGCATCATGAAGAATTTTTCGCATTATACTTAAATAATAGTAATGAAATAATACAGCACAAGCAAATTTCGATTGGGGGAATGACTGGAACATTAGCAGATGGAAAGATTATCTTTCGACACGCTTTGGATTTACATGCCACAGGGATAATTCTTAGTCATAATCACCCAAGTGGAAATTTAAAACCAAGTCAAAAAGACATTCAACTGACCAATCAACTCATTCAATTTGGAAAATGCATCGAATTAAGCATCCTTGACCACCTTATTTTCACCGATAATGGTTATTTTAGCTTCGCCGATGAAGGACTACTATAAGCTATGAAAACGAAAAATATAATCACAATTATCGGTGCTCGTCCTCAAATCATAAAATCATCTGCCATTAGCAGGGCTATTCGAGCAAATTATTCGAACATTCTGAATGAAATAATTGTGCATACAGGCCAACACTATGATGAGAATATGTCGGAGGTATTTTTTAAGGAGTTGAACATCGATCCACCTCACCATAATTTACACGTAGGAAGCGGATCGCACGGCGAACAAACGGCAAAAATGATTAGTGGTTTAGCTACTATTTTCGAGCACGAAAAACCAGATGCAGTGTTGGTTTATGGCGATACTAATTCAACAATTGCAGGTGCATTAGCTGCAGCAAAAATGCATATTCCGGTCATTCATGTAGAAGCAGGATTGAGAAGTTTTAACAAATCAATGCCAGAAGAAATTAATCGAATCGCCTGTGATCACATGTCAACGCTACTTTTTACCCCCACCCCAACTGGCCTTGCGAATCTGAAAAAAGAAGGGTTTAATCTAATACAACAATCCAAGGCCAGCATCGATCATCCGAATATTTACCATTGTGGAGATGTAATGTACGATAACAGCATGCATTTTGCCGGATTATCAGATGGTAAATCAACTATTTTGGAAGGATTAAACATCCCCAATTCTAACTATATTTTGTGTACCATACACCGAGATTCTAATACAGATGATGCCAAGAACTTGAATTCAATATTCAGGGCATTACTCTCTATTCAGCTAAGCTCCCTTTGGTCAATCATTTTACCCCTACATCCACGTACTCGCAAAAAGATGGATGAATTACTTCACCCTGACCTAAGAATAATGCTTGAATCGAATCCTTCTATTAAACTCATTCCGCCAGCTGGATTCATAGACATTATTGCCTTAGAGAAAAATGCCCAACTTATCATAACCGATAGTGGTGGTTTACAAAAAGAGGCTTTTTTCTTTCAAAAACCATGTGTGATTTTAAGAGATCAAACAGAATGGATTGAAATTGTAGAAAACGGAAACGCTGTTTTAGCAGGAGCAGATGAAGAAAAAATTAGTAATGCTTTTGCAACCCTCAGTTCGCGTAACGATTTCACCTTCCCAAGTTTTTATGGCGATGCCAATGCAGCAGAATTTATTTGTTCAAAAATTATCAGCGATCTCTAATGCTTTTTATTTACACCGATACCATTTCCAACAGACTCATTTATACCTTGGACTTTATTTTCTCCAACAGAGGCATAGAATACACCTTATGCAATGATTTTGTAGCTTTTGATCGACTTGATGGACAACGATTTAATTATTCAGATCGGCATTTCGAAAATGTAAAAAAAATCACCCCTTCTCCCCTCCTTTCCGATGTAAAAATCAAGGATTACACTGCATCACCAAGTACATTCAACGAAGTAGATTGCCTTCAATTAAACGATCAATTAGACCCATTAGCAAGTATTTTCTTTATCCTCAGCAGAATCGAAGAATACTCCAATAAGCTATTGGATAAACATGGACGATTCGAAGGTAAAAATTCCACTTTATATAAATTAGGATGGCATGAAATAGCCGTTTGTGATCGTTGGAGCATCGCAATTCTTGATTTTCTATCTCTTTCTGCCGCATCTGAGACAGAAGAGCAGCAGTTTATACCAACATTTGATATTGATAATGCCTACGCATACAAACACAAGGGAATAATTCGATCTTCTTTGGCGAATCTTCGCGATCTTATCTTTGGAAAAACAAAGCGCTTGATGGAGCGACAACAAGTGTTGAGTGGCATAAAAAAAGACCCTTTTTATACCTATGAAATCATAGAGAAAACAAAAGAAAAAGGATTTAACATTCTCTTGTTCTGGTTACTTGGCGATTATGGGAAATATGATAAGAATCTATCCTATAAGCATCCAAAACACCAAGCTTTAATAAGAAAAATGAGTGAACATGCCGAAATTGGAATTCATCCGAGTTATAAATCAACGAGCTATTATTTTTATTTGCATGAAGAAATAGAACGCCTAGAAGAAATCATTTCAAAGCGGGTTTTCAAAAGCCGGCAGCATTATCTTAAACTTGAATTTCCGCTCAGTTATCAAACCTTGATAGAGCAAGAAATTACAGACGACTACACCATGGGCTATGCCGATATTGCCGGATTCAGAGCAGGAACAGCTCGATCATTTCTTTGGTTTGATTTGAGTAAAAATGAGGTCACAAAACTCCGCGTGCACCCTTTCGCCTATATGGATGGGACACTAAATGAATACCTTAACTTAAGCATTGATGCTGCAAAGGAAAAAATTGCACTATTGTATGAGGAAGTTCAGAAGCATGGCGGAGATTTTATTTTCATTTGGCACAACGAAACCCTTGCTGAAAAAAGAAAATGGAAAGGGTGGTTGGATGTATTCTATTTTACACTAGATTTGAAAAATAAGTAGCTCTTAAATTATCATTCAAAATACATTTACCCTTATTCATCTCATACCAACTATTATATGTGGCTAAAGCCAAATCTACTATTTCCTTTTTGATCGCTTGCTTAAAAGCAAGCTCAAGAAATCTATAAAAGATAAATAAAGTTTATTAATTACAGTTTGGCGATTGTCTCACCAAATACGAATAAAAAACTTGCAGATATCTTATTTTTCAGCCAAGTTGAATCGAAGAAAAAATTCAAATCCACCTCTAGTTTTGGAAATTTCATTAAGACTTGAAATGTTTAAATCGTAGCAAAAACCTGCTGCGTATGGACCTAATTCATACATAAACTTAATTGCCATTGCATCTTTAAACCGATTGAACAAACCTATAGAAAACGCAGTCGGTTGATGAATCCCCCCACTATTTCTAGTGCTCAATTGAGTTTTGTAATACAATCCATAAAGTATTTCCATTGCTGGGCCTTGTTTTTGAAAATAAATTCCCGGTAAAATACTTCCTTTAGAATTTGAAATGGAAATAGTTGAATTGACGAAAGCAGTCCAACGCACATACAATTTATCATCCGCTTGATTGAGAAATGAATTACTTGGGCGATTTAGGTGATAAGCCGCCAACCCAACATTTATATTGCTAAAATTAGATTTTACACCCGCGTGTTTATCTCGCTGATAGGAATACAAAATACCTGCTCCAGCATCAAAATATGAAAAATTGGGTATATTTAGCACCTCGTTACTTGGAAGAGAACTATTGTATACTGTTCCATTATATTGACTGGTCCATCTACCTCCATATGGATCAATCGATCTTTGTCCAAATCCAGTTGAAATTCCTAAGCCTATCTTATTGGATTCATCCAAAATTAAATGATAGGCAAGATTTACATTCACGGAGTTGGATGTGATTTTCAAGTCACCCGCTTGATCATTAAAGAAACTTATACCACCGGCAATGATTCCATTTTTTTTTCGCTTATTATCATTAAATCTACCATCCACGGAAGCAGCAATTGTTTTATATGGAATAGCCACACTATTCCATTGGCTTCTGTAATTAAGGACCCCATTTAGCGTAGAATTTGCTCCGCTCAACGCAGGATTTAAGAGGAGCGGAGAATACTCTATTTGTGAAAAATGTACGTCTTGCGCATACGTCATGCTACTAATACAAGTTAATATCGAGATGCATTTTAAGATTTGGCTACTTAGGATTTTCATATTTTTATCTTACTAATGTTACATTTCCAGACTCCATAACACGTGTTCCATCAAACAGGGTCCCCACGAATTTATAAGCAAATACACCCGCATTTAAAGGTTTGTTTCTAAACGATCCATCCCAACAATTAGATAAATTACTTGTTTCAAAAACCTTCTCTCCCCAACGATCATAAACCGCATAATTAAATTCAGCTATGCAATTTCCAAAAACACAAAGCGTATTATTTTCTGTTGGACCTCCATCATTTGGTGCAAAGACAGTAGGAATGAAATAATCATGGCAATCTATTTCTACAATTATTGTGACATCTGCCGTGCCACTACAACCGGCTGCATCAGTTCCTGTCACTGTATAAATTGTGGTTGAAGTAGGCGTTGCAATTGGATTTGAGCATGTATTACAATTTAATCCAACTGTTGGTGACCAACTATAAGAAAGTGCACCGTATGCATTCATCTGGACAGATTCTCCTTCAATTATTGTTGTTGAAATTGGTGTCGCTGTAATGCCTATTGAACCTATACTATTAACCGTATACGACTCACTAATTGAACAGCCATTTATATCACTTACTTGTAAGGAATAATCTCCGCTTGCTAAGTTATTTAGTGAAGAACTTGTTTCACCATTTGGAGACCACAAGTAGGTATAGGATCCAGCACCTCCAGCTATGGATGTGTTAATCTGCCCATCCACATTAGGGCAATTTACCGCTGAAATTGTTTCAGAAATTATTATTTGCGTAGGACTATTAATGGTAATGGTGATTGTACCAATACAACCTATAGCATCTGTTACCGCTACATAATAAATTCCTGCTGAAAGATTTGAAGCATTCGCCCCTGCCCCACCTGAAGGAGACCATAAATAAGTATAAGGAGCTGTTGCACCACTTGCTGTGACCGATGCAGAACCATCGCTTAATCCATAACAAGAAACATCAGCAATGGATTGCATGCTTACTGTTGGTCCACCAATACTCGAAACGATGATATCCATATTACTAACACAACCATTCGCATCTGTGACAACCACATTATACACTCCACCAGGAATAGTTGAAGCAGTGGCTAATGTTCCACCAATAGGAGACCAAGCATAGCTATAAGCACCAGTTCCACCTGAGGGAATTACAGTCGCTGATCCATCATTGACGCCACAATTCGCAGCGATAATATTGGATGATGTCAAGGTTAGTAAGGGTGGTTCAGATATGATTACACTCGTTGATGATGTGCAACCATTCCCGTCTGTAACTGTAATATTGTAGGTGTTTGCCGATAAATTATTTTGACTAGCGCCACTCAATCCACCTGGCATCCAAGAATAAGTTAAAGCGCCAGTTCCACCAGTTGCAGAAACAATGGCCGAACCATTTGCCCCATTGAAACAGGCAATATTTTGACTTGAAACAAGAGAAATAGATGGACCACCGTTTGTAGTCACTGTTGTATTTCCCGTTGTTTGACAGCCATTATTATCCGTAACTGTAACAGAATAAGCTCCTGCCGTAAGATTCGATGCCAAAGAAGAATTACCACCACTTGGCGACCATAAATACGTATAAGGAGCCGTTCCGCCAGCAGAAGTAACTGTGGCTGTCCCTGAATTTCCACCACAAGTTGTTGGCGTATTTGTCATGCCTATCGTTAAGGCAGAGGAAGGCTGAGTTATGACTACCGTTGTCGTACCAGTGCAACCATTGGCATCCAATACATTTATGGTATACGACCCAGCCGCTAAGTTACTTTGTGTTGGACCTGCCAAACTTCCTTGTGTCCAAGTATAGCTATAAGGAGCTGTTCCGCCGCTTGCAGAAACGGTTGCAGATCCAGTTGCCCCTCCAAAACACAATACATTTGTTTGAGTAGGAATGGTAAAATTGAAAGGTAAACAAGGATTCACCACGCAAGAAGGAATGGCTACTAAATTCGCATACGCTACGACCGTTCCGAGGTTATCAACTAATTGAATAGGCCAAGTACTGGGTGCCGGAATATTTGCACCAGTAGCGAATGTACTCCATGCAGTAACGGGTGCACCAGCAACAGTAAAAATACCACAATAAGAACCTAAACCAGCAATACAAGGAATTGTCGTTGTTGAATTTTGCCAAGAGAAAGAAGGAACACCATTAAGAGCGGATAAGGTTCCATTTAATTCAACACATGCTGCTAAAATTGACGAACAAGAAGCAACAGGAATAATTATAGATTCAGAACCACATGCTAAGGTATAGGTTATCGTATAATTGCCCGGACCAACGACGGATGGACTGAAAACACCCCCTGCACTTACACCAGGCCCACTCCATGTTCCTCCAGACACCGCTGGCGTCAAGGTAACAGGCGCATCGTTATCGCATAAACTTTGAGGAATACAAATCGTAGCATCACAGCAAGTTATTGGGATAATTGCGCAAGCGCTAGCCGCAAAAGACTGAACGCCTCCGGTTCTTGTTGCAGAACTACTGTTTCCACTACCACCACAAGCGACAACATCACCTCCCGTGCTTACACGTACATCATACACATAAAAAGCGGTGGGGTAAAAAGCCTGTTGCACTAAACTTGAATTAAATTTATAGACACCTGTTTTGGAACCAACATAAATATTTCCACAATTATCAATGTCAATACCAGCATTTTCAGTGACATTATCACTTAGAAAAGGGGTAGATAAAACACCTCCAGGGATTACTACACTAGCAATTAAACTTAAATTAACTAAGGATCTTTTTTGCAGTTCATTCCCCTTGTTTAGATACACGAAATTGGCATCCGCTCGAATAACTTTAATTCCAGTATTATTATAGCGCCAATTTTCACTTTTATAACCCCAATTCACCCCATGGTTTTTCTCATAAAGCGACGTTGAACCTGCCCCGCAAAGCGTTAAATTATCATTCAAATAACCAATGGTGTCAAGTGAAACAAAATAATATTTGCCGTTTGGAGCAGCCGATAAACCTCTAACCTCTTGAATTTGCGGTGGAATACCGAAAAGACTAGCAGTAGCAGTAACTTGAGTTGAGGTTGTAATGTTTCCATTTGCCATATCTACTTCATAAATTCTACCGTGAAGATTTAAATTACCTCCCGTGCCTCCAATAATTAATTTTGTTTGATCGCAATTAAAGGCAATGTTCCAAAATTCAGTACTTAATTGTCCGCCACTTGGCGCTGGATTACTCCAAACCAAACCTCCTGCGTTGTTAACTTTAAGTATTTCATACCCTGTTCCATTCGTAACATAAGAATTTCCGATATCATCCGTGGCTAATGTACCCAACCATTGAGTGGTGTCGTATGGTGTATTATAGGACCATTGTAAAACTCCAGCATTATTGTATTTTTTTAATTGCATTGGATCCACGCCACCAATGATGTAGACATTTCCTGCCGCATCGGTATCAAGTTCCCAAACACAATCCCAATTCAAAGGAAATACAGGAGTTTGAACCCAAGGATCGATAACAAGACTTTTTGCTAAATCATATGCGCCAAGTTCAAAAGAAATTTGATTATTAATTAGCTTGTATTGGGAAGGAATCACATTCCCCATATCCTCTTCATAAAAAGTAATTGGTGCATGATCGATTACGTCACCAAATAAAGTTGGGATGTGAATGGCATTATCTTTTAATGTAAGTTGACGATCATAGATCATCTTAATATGAGTAGGATCTGCTCCAGCATGTAGAATGAAGGCATATTTAATTCCAATCACCGGATGAACTTCATACTTAACATCAATATTTGGATAAATATTTTTATAAATGATGTATTCGAATCCTTTCACAAAGTTGATGTTTTGAGACACCTTGTTTTTATCATCGAATGTATAACTATGGTAATCAGAGGTAACATTCATACCATTTATTTCGACATCCGAAGAGGAATTCTCCCAAAACATAGATACCTGATCCGATTTCACTAAGAATTTTCCCGTAAGCACTTCCTTTTGCTTATGCTCCACAAATGTTTTAACGGGTTGATTCATTAATTCAGCCCTTTCCTCTTTTGATTTTTTTTGTATTTCTAAGAAATTATAGGAAACCCCCTTCTCACCAAAAAATATTTTTGTAGATCCAAAATCAATGGCAAATTTAATTTTACCAGTAGAAAAAGTCTCCTCATGATCGAATTGGCCTAAATTCTCAACGAAACTTTTGTTTTTTGAATTTTCAATTCCCCAAGTTGCTTGTTTGGATTCTTGAGAGAAACTTTGATTTATAACTAAGAATAGTAGCGTTAAGGAAAAAATATATTTCATGGCATCTGATTTTAAAGTTGAAATAATTCTAAAATTATTTTCAAAATTTTCAAAATCAAATATACATTAATTTATCAAGATGTTTATTTGTGCTCAGCACCTCTATTTATTGCGTCCATTTACGATCATAAAGCAAGCTCAAGAGATAAAACAG
The DNA here is from genome assembly GCA_044336865.1 of Crocinitomicaceae bacterium. Lineage (GTDB taxonomy): Bacteria > Bacteroidota > Bacteroidia > Flavobacteriales_D > Crocinitomicaceae > UBA952. The sequence continues at coordinate 23,444 of JBIIOQ010000018.1, forward strand.
ATTATTCAACAATTATCTATTCAGTTTGGCTTTATCCAAACTATAATAAAAACATCTTTCTGTTGTGCTTTAGCACCATTTTCTACTTTTCTAACTACGAACTAAAAGCAAGCTCAGGAGATATAACAGATTATAAACCAATTATCTATTCAGTTTGGCTTTAGCCAAACTATATTAAAAACATCTTCCTATTGTGCTTTAGCACCATTTTCTACTTTTCTAACTACTCACTAAAAGAAATAGACATACCCAACTTGAACCATCTTCCTGGCATTTGAACATATCCTGCTTCAATGTAATCTGTGTTAAAAAGATTATTTCCTTCCAAGAACATGGAAAGGTTGCGCGTTGGATTCACTTTGATTTTCGCATCCATCAAGGAATATGCATTTCCCCCTACTCGATCAATTCCACGGTAAGCAACCGTAACATTCACCCAATGCGTCAAATTCATCGTCAGGCGTCCTATCAATTGATTTCTCAAACCCGAAAAAGCATAACGCGACTCAGATTGACCCAATACATCGGTAAACTGATGGCTCGCATCTAAATAATTGTATCCAAGTGATAATTCCCTAATCATGATCATACCATTTCCATTCCATCGGTAGCTCACGTTACTTTCAATTCCTGTAAAAATAACGGATGACAAATTCACCGGCATCCATGGATTTAACATAGCAGCGGGATATCTAATCCAATCAATCATATTACTCGTATTTCGACGATAAAGTGTCACATCCATTGTAATTCTTGACTTTTCCATGCTATTCAACTCAGATAGATCAGCATAAGAAAAACTAAGACCCAGTTCAGCATTCGTAGCATATTCTGGCTGCAAATCGGGATTCCCAACATTAGATGGATCTTGATAAAATAATTCAGTATAAGACGGAGCCCGGTAGCTTTGGCTGATATTTCCAAATATCTTAAGTGTCTTAATAGGCATAAATGAAACCTCAAAACCAGGAAGAACTTTTTGATAAACATTCCCATTCATGCCTAGATTAAAATAATGAGCATTGCCCACAATGACCAATTTTCGATTTAAAAAAGTCAACTTATGATCGATAAAACCAGAAAAATAGGTACGGTCACGTTCACCTAAATTGGAACTATTCAAGCCTTCTTGTCTAAACTCAGCGCCGTAACCTGTTGTTCCTATCCGTGTATTCCACTGCCCTGTTTCCTCAAGAGTCATTACTTCAGACCAATGTTTATTGGTGTAAAAAGCAGGGTCAAATCGCTTTAAACGAAACTCATCGCGATGCGTTCGCAAGGATGCTTTGGTAAGGAATTTTAATTTTTTCAATGATATCTGATGTGATAATCCAGCCAATCCCATTTGTGTAGATTCCCACTGATCAGGAAAAGCAGAAGTATAGTAACCATTGGCACCAAATGATCGGTCGGTATACCCCACTATTGCTCGCACCTCTTGTTTTTTTCCGACAGGCAAAGACGCATCATAAAAATATTGCTGATTAACATGGTCCGAATTATTCCAATGGCCATTGCTTTTATCATAGCCCATGGAGAAAGATTGGTTCAGTTTACCAATTGGTGCTGAAACCGTAGCTTGTGTGCCAACACCACCAAAATCCCCAGCAAAAACCTGCATGTTAACGCCGAATTTATTAGTAACTTGAGTTACAAAATTTACAGCGCCTGTCATGGCATTTTGACCAAAAATCCGTGTGGCAGAACCTTTGTACAACTCAATGCTCTGTACATTTGTCAGAAGAACGGGAAGATTTAAGGCATGGTGCCCAGTTTGAGGATCCACAAGTTTAAATCCATTTATCAAAATAAGATTTTGTTCGAATGTCCCACCTCTAATGCTAAGATCACCCTGAATTCCTTGTCCACCGCGCTGCCTCAAATCTAAACCTGGCACAAACAATAATGCTTCATTCACAGACCGAATAGGCATGTCTTTATTTTGAACCATGCTAATTATCTGAATACTCGAAGAGCGATCAGTGAAGTTTTCGGGTAATCCCTTTCCATAAACGGTAACCTCTTTTTTTAATGGGATTGAATCGCCCAAGGAGTTTTCAATAAGGTTGGAATCACCGTTTTGAGCTAGTATTGAACAGCTACAAAATAAGCCTAAGGCCAGTATTAAATGTTTCATCGATTCATGAGTTTAATGTCTCCAATTTGATTAGTAAAAATAAAAGGTATAAGATGAACACCTGGGAGAAAATGTTCGAAATTACGGTTAAAATGAACACCTAAAACTGACGAGTAAAACCAAACGTCTGCCATGAAATCGGTATTTTCCAAGCGCAGTGTACCTGTTTTTTGAGTCAGGTCTAAATTTTCGATACTCAACACGTACTTAGCATTTTCCTGAAAGGATTTTTGTTGGCTAAGTAGGAAGGTCCGTTCGTATTGATTCCCAACTAATACTTTTACAAGTTGATTTTGCTGTTTAAATGTTCCCAATAAAATTTGCTCCATGTAGTCAATGGATAATTTTTGAGTTGAACTAGATAGCATTACCCCATCTAAATTATAAACTTCCAGAACAACCTGAACAGCACTTTCATTGCTTTTTGGATCATCTGACTTTAAGAACAATTGAACATTCCCTTTTGAGTCCGTCTTTTTCAATATAGCAACTTGCCTATAATCATCACGGACGGCATAATGCAGCGCTTTCCAATTACCATAATAGTCGATACTCGACCAAGTTGGTGCGGGCCAGCAATCATTCAACTGCCAATAAAGCGTTCCCATGCATCGTGGCGCGTCTAATCTATGCCCATTGATGGCTGCGGAAACGGCATGCGCTTGGGTGAGTTGTGCTAAATAAACAAATTCCTCAAATGATTTAGGTTCACCAAACAGGTTAGTGGTGTGTTTAAGAATCATACCATTACCTACATAACTCTTTTGGTGATGTTTCATGACTTTGGAATTTAAATCCCAATCTTTGCGATCTGAAAAAGAGGACAAAGTTGAATATTCCGGAAAACTTTGAAATCCATATTCCGCATTAAAGCGCCCAATTTTTGTCGCAAAATTTGACATTGGATCCTTTCCGTGCCATACCCCCCAATAGTGCTGCGAGCCATGATTATACAATTCATCTTTCCCCCAATTACTGAGTGGCGAAGTATGAATATAGGAGGTGCTAGTCCACTTAGAAACCACCTTATTGGCAAGTGTATGAAACAAATCTGCGTAAGCTTTTTCAATCACTTTTTGCGATTTATCACTCAAGGAATACTGTAGTTGGAAGCCCCAATTCTTCCACGCCACATCCACTTCGTTGTTGCCATTTATTAGTATGACACTAGGGTGCGCGGTAATTCGTGGGATTTGATAGTTCAATTCATTTTCTACATTACTTAAAAATTCACTGTCTCCCGGATACATAGCACAAGCGAACATTAAATCTTGCCACACCAACAAGCCTTTTTTATCGCAGGTTTTATAAAAAATATCACTGGGATAATATCCGCCACCCCAAACACGTACCATATTGAAGTTAGCCGCAATCATTTGATCAATCATATTTTCAATTTCAAGATCTTTTACGGCAGCAGGAAAAACGGATTGAGGAATGTAATTGGCGCCTTTGCAAAAAATAGGAACATCATTTACTTGAAATTCATAGGACGTCCCCCATTGATCTTTTGTCTGTACTAATTGAGCTGTACGCACCCCAAAGTCAATAATAAGTTGGTCGAGCACCTCGCCCTTTGAATTTAACAAGCGCAGCGTATCCGTGTATAAATTAGGCTCTCCAAAACCAATCGGCCACCATAATTTCGGGTTTTCTAATTGAAAATCAAATTGGAAACGATTCGTAGGAAGCGAATCTATTATCAAAGGATGCACTCCAAACAATGCCGAAGAAATCGCTCCTCCGTTCATAGGAACTTTAGTATCCAGCACATACAATAAAGTGGACGCATTACTCGATTGATATAAGGTATTCACCACACAATGCTGAATGGAATTGGTACCAGCAGCAATTAGTTGAACTGGGTTTGAAAAACCAATGGTATTCATTCTCAATGACCAATCCCAACCAAACTGAAATTGAGGTTTTCGACTTAAGGGCGCTGCCTTAATTTTGGCAAGATCATTAGGCGCTGGGTAATGGAAACTTTCGGTTTCGTAGCGAGATTTATGATACAATACCGGTGGCGTAATGGTCACATAAACAGTATTGTAACCCGGTTTCGCTAGATCTTTGATCTCAAAATTATACGGATAAAAAAAATTAGCTGTTTGTCCTAGAAAAGTCTCATTGATAGTAAGTTCTCCATACGTATCAATATTCGGAAAATTCAAAACCAAACTTTCTGCACTAAGTTCCTTATCAGTAAGGTAAAATGTACTTCTAAACTTCCATTCGTGCTCCTCAATCCATTGAAACAGTTTCTCATTGTCTCCAAAAAAAGGATCCGGTAATTCCCCAAGCTCCATTAATTTTTCTTGAATACTTCCTGCAGTTCCAAACGAATACCATTCCTTTTTTATGGGATGATAAAACTCCCAAGTAAGCTCCTGCTGAGCATGCAAGAATACAGAGTGTATTAGAAAAAATAGACCAATTATATTTTTATTTAAAGTCATAAAAAAGTCAACTTATAAAAATTTTCATTAATTCCTAACTCAACAAAACGCCTTCCTTGAGTGAGCATGGGGTAACAATAATTTGAGATGCCACTATCTTGTTAAGCATCCATCTAGTTTTAACAGCTGCAATAGGCGCTAATTTCTTTCTAATTTCTATGATATGAAGGTGTGCTTTTCTTTCTTCGTAGGTAGAATTAATAACCAGGTCTAGGATATCCTTAAACATCGTCATGGGCATTTCAATCGACTCAAAAGATTCAGGGAAGGTAGTATTATAAATCATTTCATAAAATGTTTCGAAACTACCAGCGGCACCAATTAAAATATCGGTATTAATCTTCTCAAAGAAATCACCCGTGCTTTCATCTAGATACCGTTCTATTTTTTGTATATCATCGGTGCTAAGTGGATCTGATAAATCGAAAAGCTGATAAATTCGTGAGATTCCGATATTAAAAGATGCCATTTCAATGATACCTTCATGATCGGCAAAGATGAACTCAGTACTTCCCCCTCCGATATCCATAATGAGAGATGGTTTTGCAAAAAGGTGTTTATGGGCTATGCCATGGTAAATAAGATTTGCCTCTTGTTGACCATCAACCGTTTTTATTTCAATATTTACATTGGCTTTTACCCTTTGAATAAAATCATGACTATTTTTCGCGTCACGAATAGCAGAAGTTCCAATAGCACGTATTTCTTGAACCAAGTATTTATCGCAAGATAATTTAAAACGCCCTAGGCAACTCAATGCACGATTGATAGCATCTTCGGCAATATAGCCTTCATTTATGCCGCCCATTCCAATCATGACCGCTTCCTTTTCCTGATGTATCAAGGTAAGTTGTCGATTTACCACATTACAAATTGATAAACTAAAGGTATTTGTTCCGAGATCTATTGCTGCAATAATCACATTACGATTTTTTAAGCCAAAGCCAGATGGTAGACAAATTAAGGCGATGTCCAGAATTAAGTATTCCATTTTTAACCAACCTTGCTGCGATCTTTAAGAATATGAAAGCATGAACAAGCAGAATTAAGAGCACAAACAGTACTTGAACCAAACCACTAGCTGACGTAGCCATCGAAACATTAACTAGGACTGTCATCGCGGCAGTAAATGGAAAATAGGCGAAAAAGGTCGCTAAAAATGAATCAGGGTAATACATAGCAACGAAACCAGCATAGAAGGATAAAAGAAGTAGACAAAATATGGGAATGACAAACTGCTGACCATCGCTTTCAGAACCCGAAGTAGCACCAATAGCCATAAAGAAAGCGGCATAAAAAAAATAGGATACAAGAAAGAAAATAAAGAATACCGGTAAGATTACAGCATAATTTATTCGATGAAAAATTAAATCAATAAAGGCATTGTATCGAGATGAACTAGCATTGAGCAAAATATCATTTTTAATATCAGCAGCATATTGAATTCCCTCATAATTTGATGGATCAAAAATATCGTTAAAAATAAATTCTTTAAAAACAACTAGACCGATAACAACAAAGATTGACCATATTATAAGTTGAACCAAGGCAGAAAGACCAATTCCGATAATTTTTCCTAGCATTAAATCAGAGGAACGCACACTCGCTAAGATAACCTCCACTACTCGATTACTTTTATCTTTAGAAGTACTTCGAAGAATAGTCATTCCAAAAAGGCCAATAAAAAATAAAATTAAAGAGCCAAAGAAAATACCCACCCATCCACGATTGTTATCAGCTTGATTTTTCGGGTCATAAACGTTAATAAAATCGACATTCAAGGGTTGTTTTAATTGCCTAAAACGATCAATACTTAGGTCTGTAAATTCGGCAATCAGCCGTTCTTCTGTTCGCCTCTCTAATTCAAACTTAATCTTCATTTTAATATCTAAAGACGGGCTTTCTCGATAAAATAATTTAACCGTTTTATTCTGTAGAATTTTTTCATTTATTTCAACAAAAGCATCAAATTCTTTAAAGCGATTCCCATCTCGAAATTCTTCATAATCTAGGTAAGTAGTATAGAATAAATATTCGACAGCCTCGGAAGGATGCGAAGTAATTTTATTATCAAATAAATTGGCGGGGTCTGCAATTAACACACGCAACGAATTCTTTCCTTGATCACCAAATTTTAATAAGAAATAGGTAAATAGTAGAATTAGAAGAGGCCCAAGAACAAGCATTATTTTATACGAACGACTATTCCACCGTTCCATAAATTCTCTCGAAGCTATTAACCAACTATTCCTCATTTTTCTCCTCTTCTTTTGCAATTAATCCTAAAAAAACCTCTTGCATACTCGGCAAGCGTTCAGCAATAGACTCCAATTTTATTTTACCCATTAAGTTACTAGCCAAGTCTTCGAAGGATCTTTCACCGCGTTGTTTTACAATAATTTGAAACCGATTATCTCCCAATTCTAAGGTTTCAAGCAATTCAAATTCTATCCAAAGCGCATTAGCCAAGGCAATCATATTTCCACTAAACCGGACAACAAACTCACCGCTACGCTGATTTTCACGCAATTTATGAACCGTATCCTCTACAATCAATTTTGATTTATGCAGAAGGCCAACCTGGTCGCAGATTTCCTCGACACTTTTCATATTATGCGTTGAAAGAATAATTGTTTTCCCTTCTGCCTTCATGGCTTTCAGTTCACTTAAAATTAAATCAACATTAATTGGATCAAAACCTGAAAGCGGTTCATCAAGAATAAGGTAAGTAGGTTGATGCACGACAGCAGCAATAAATTGAACCTTTTGAGCCATTCCTTTCGATAAAGATTCTATTTTCGTTTTTGACCAAGATGAAATATCAAATTTCGCTAACCAATGATTCACATTATTCCTAGCATCATGCCTAGTAAGCCCACGTAGGCAAGCAATAAAGACCAACATATCACTAACACACATTGCTTTGTAAAGGCCTCTTTCTTCTGGAAGATAGCCAAAATCCTTCCAATGATTTTCAGTTAAGAATTTACCATCAACCTGAATACTTCCTTGATCAGCTTGAATAATTTGATTGATAATTCTAATTAGGGTTGTTTTTCCAGCGCCATTTGGTCCTAACAAGCCATAAATCTGGCCAGATTCTATAGTCAAAGAGACATCATCCAATGCTGCTTTTCGGTTAAACGATTTAGATACATGGCTAATGGCAATCATACGCGTAAAATTAAAAATTAATTCAAGCGATAATTTACAGCCCTATAGATTTACTAACAATCTTATTCACGAAGACCTTCTCTTTTATTAAATACTTTCCATTTATACTTTTTATTTAAAAGTAAAAAGAAAGCGAATAACATGCTTAAGGCTAAGAGCATAGACAATATTCCATTGCCTGGCGGATTACTATCTACAATGATTGCATCCGTTTGAAATGCTTGCCAATCAGCCGTAATTAGCAGTGCCGTTATCAAATTATTTGCTGCATGAAAACCTAAAGATAATTCTAAACCAGAATCATAATAAACGATTGCACCAAGCACTACACCGACAATAATGTAATAAATTAAAATATGATAACCAATTTTTGCTATTTCAGGATTTGAAATATGCATCATGCCAAACATACAACCACTAATTAAGATTGATGATAAAATACTTCCTGTACGTTTTTTTATTCCTTGGAGAATATAACCCCTAAATACAAGCTCTTCCGAACTTGTCTGCAAGGGCAATAAAATAATCGATAGCAAGCACAGCGTGAAAAATTTTTGGGCATTGAAAACGAGTTGAAAATTTTTATGGAGCAAGAGTTCTATACCGGTAACTGCTAACACCATCAATGACCACCATGAAAATGCGATAAAAAAGCGCTTCCAATCAAAGGCATTTCTCGAGGTGAAAACAGCTAGCAAAGGAAGTTTATGAATTTTAGTTAAGCATAATAAAAAGGTTATGAAAACAAAACAAAAAGGTATTAACATCCAAATAAAAAAGCGATTCTTACCCATAAGGGAGGAGAGCCCTTTAATGTCAAAGTTTCTTACGCCAGAAAAATCAGGAAAATTTAATCTTAAATCAATAAACAGGAACGAACTACCTAGCAGATAAGCAACAATAATTAAAAGGATAGTTGCGAGGACATTTTCAGCGCCAAACCTACCTTTATTCCAAAAATCTATGAAATTCATTACGAGAAAATATCGCGCATACGTTTGAAAAATCCAGGATCCTTAGTATCTGCAGTGGGAGAAAAGTTATCACTATTTTTCAATTTTTCCATCAACTCTTTTTCCTCCTTACTAATTTTAACTGGCGTCCAGATATGTATGTGCACAAATTGGTCACCAGTGGCATAGCCTTGCACGCTCGGAAGCCCCTTTCCCCTTAATCGCAATACTTTTCCACTCTGCGTTCCTGGCTCGATTTTAATTTTTGCTTTACCATTAATCGTTGGAACTTCGATGGATTCACCAAGAACAGCATCAGAAAAATTAACAAAAGCATTGTAATGAACATTTTCACCATCACGTTTAAGCTCAGGGTGCTCGATTTCTTCAATAACAACAATTAAATCTCCATTTACTCCGTTAAAAGGACCTGCATTCCCTTTTCCTTGAACGCTCAATTGCATTCCTTCTTCTACCCCTGCAGGAATAGCGATTTCAATAAGCTCTTCTTGTTTTCGTAAGCCATTTGAATCTGTATCACTTGGTTTTTTATCAATAATTTTTCCTGATCCTTGACAAACATGACACGTAGATTGCGTTTGCATGGCGCCCAAAAACGTTTGCGCTACGCGGGTTATTCGTCCTTGGCCATTACAAGTTGAACACGTCTTGAAGGTCACACCGTCAACAGCCACTAATTTTTGAACCTTAATTTTCTTAGATACTCCATTCGCTATTTCCTCTAGCGTTAGTTTCATTTTAACACGAAGATTGGACCCTTTTACCAAGCGGCTATTACCTCCACCTCTACTTCCTCCAAATCCACCGCCAAATCCACCGCCAAAAACATCTCCAAACTGCGAAAAAATATCTTCCATATTCATCCCACCACCACCTCCAAATCCACCTTGCCCCATTCCTGCGTGACCAAATCGATCATACTGCGACTTTTTTTCAGCGTTACTCAACACTTCATAAGCTGCAGCAGCCTCTTTAAATTTTTCTTCAGCATCTTTATTATCAGGATTTTTATCCGGATGAAATTGCAAAGCTAATTTACGATATGCCTTTTTTATCTCTGATTCATCAGCAGATTTAGAAACACCCAACACTTCATAATAATCTCTTTTCTGACTCATTTACATCTTTTTATTGTCCAACTAAAACTTTCGCAAAACGAATAACCTTATCATTTAAGGTATATCCATTTTCAACAACTTGGATAATTTTACCTTTAAGTTCGGGATCATCCACTGACAAATTTCCAATAGCCTCGTGAAATTCACTGTCAAAAACTTGATTTTGGCAGTCCATCACCTTCATTCCCTTTGCATCTATAATCCCATTAAACTTAGCATAAATCAAATTAAATCCCTCTTTAACCGCAGTGATATCAGTTGATTCTAAATTATTGGTCATGCCACGCTCAAAATCATCTAAAATCGGCAGTAAATCTTTAAGTAAACCAGCATTAGCAGAAGAAATCAAGTCAATTTTTTCCTTGTTTGACCTTTTTCGGTAATTATCAAATTCTGCATAAAGTCGCAAGAAGCGATCATTTAGCTCATCGTATTTATCCATTTCTTCGCTACCAGTTTCATTGTTATTTCCGTCAACATTAGTATTTTCATCACTATTTTGGTTTGAAGTATCCTCTTCCTTATTCTCTTCTATTTTCCCTTTCTTATTTTTCATAGCTATTTTTTTTTAACTCTCAAATCTTTTCAAAGATACTGCCACACTAATAAAAGCGACATGATGACATACATAAAGTTGATTTAAGGTAAAATTGTCATAAAATATACCCCTATCCTATCCCCTAATCGAATGAATTAATTTCTCCACTTTACTTTTATCAAGTTGGAGAAGCGTTTCAGAGAAATAGGAATTTTCATCAAGAATTAACTTAGAAGTGCCAGAAAAATGAATCGCATCTGGCTGAACATCGAGTAAAATTCGCTGAATATTCCCTAGATTAACGCCACCACCGACCATAATTTCGATGCGAGATTTAGCATAATTTATCATCTCCGCTAAAATTGGCAGACCAAGTTCCACGGAAGAAGATAAACCCGAACTTAAAATTCGATTTATTCCCGTTTCTATCAAAACATCCATTGAATTTTTCCAATCAAAACTATCATCAAATGCCCTATGACAAGTTATCTCTAACTCTTTCGCTGCATCTTTCATTCTCAGCATGGTATCCCGATCAATTGTTTTATTTAGGTTCAAGGCTCCAATCACAATCCCCTTCACTCCTAATTCACAACAAACCTTAATGTCTCGAAGCATTAATTGAATTTCTTCTTCAGAATAAGCGAAACCTCCAGCTCTTGGTCTAATTAATACATGCGTTTCTAACTCTTTTAAAAGTGCCATTTCAATGAATCCGTAGGAAGGCGTCATACCGCCTTGTTCAAGATTTTGACAGAGTTCAATACGTTCAATATTGAAATCCTTTGCAATTTGCAATCCTTCAATGGAAGCGACACAAAGTTCAATTTTCATAAATCGTTTTACTAATTTGTGCAAAGATGCCTAAAAATATCCATTTCGAAGGACTAAATATAAACACTCTTTTACCTATATTTGCACCTAATTAACGCTATCGATGCCAACAAAACACGAGTCGCAAGGTAATATTGATTTTGACACATTTCGCTTAGAAATCTTAGCTGATTACCGCTTGGCGTGCGAATCTCGTGAGGCATCACTCCTTGGTCGCAAAGAAGTTTTGACTGGAAAAGCAAAATTTGGAATTTTTGGAGACGGAAAAGAAATTGCTCAAATTGCACTTGCCAAACAATTTAAAAATGGAGATTTTCGCTCCGGTTATTATCGCGACCAAACCCTAATGATGGCCATTGGCCAACTAACACTAATCGAATATTTTGCAGGACTATATGGCGAAACCCAACTTGACCTTGAACCACAATCAGCAGGGCGGCAAATGGGAGGACACTTTGCTACTCGGAGTTTAGATAGCGAAGGGAAATGGCTTGATTTAATGGCGCAAAAAAACAGTTCCGCAGATATTTCTCCAACTGGTGGTCAGATGCCACGTTTGCTTGGTTTGGCATTAGCATCAAAAATATACCGAAACAATAAAACCCTTTCTGAAGACAAAGCCTTTTCCATATTTACGGATAATGGAAATGAGGTTGCTTTTGGTACAATTGGCGATGCATCCACCTCTGAGGGTCCTTTCTGGGAAACAATAAATGCTGCTGGTGTCTTACAGGTTCCCATGGTTATGTCGGTTTGGGACGATGGATTTGGAATCTCTGTTCCAAGGGAATTTCAAACCTCCACAGGAAGTATTTCTCAAGCCTTAGCAGGAATGCAGCGAACTGAACATTATAATGGTCTAGAAATTTTTGAATGCAAAGGTTGGGACTATCCAAACCTGTGCGCTACGTATGAAAAGGCAGTCAATTTATCTCGAAGCCAACACATTCCAACATTTGTTCACGTTAAAGAAGTAAACCAACCGCAAGGACATTCTACATCGGGATCGCATGAGCGATATAAATCTGCTGAACGTTTAAAATGGGAAACTGAGTTTGATTGTATTGCTAAATTCAAGGAATGGATTCTAAATTTTAAAGCCGGTGATTTAAGCCTTGCAGACGAAACTATTCTATCAGAAATCCAAGTAGAAGCTAAGAATAAAGTCCGTGAAGCTAAAAACAAAGCTTGGGCAAATTATACTCAAAGTATTCAAACTGACTTAAAAGCATGTTTGACATTATTAGAAAATGTTCTTGCGGAAACAAGTCAGAAAGAATCCGTATTAAATGAAATAACATTATTAAAGAAATCTTACGAACCCGTTCGAAAAGACATACTTACCAGTGCAAGGAATGTTTTGCGTATCATTCGTCACGATAAAAATACAGCACGAGAGGCATTATCACATTGGGTGAAAGCATCCATTGTTGAAAATGAAGAGCGATATAGTTCATTTTTGCATTCCCAATCTGATTTAGCTGCCACAAAAATCAGCGCTGTTCCTCCCCTATTTTCAGAAGAAAATATCATGGAGGACGGACGAATAATTCTTCGAGAAAACTACAACAAATTGCTGGAAAACTACCCAGCTCTAGTTGTTTTCGGAGAAGATGCAGGAAAAATTGGTGGTGTTAATCAAACATTAGAAGGCCTTCAAGATAAATTTGGCGAATTGCGGGTATTTGATACGGGAATTCGAGAATGCACCATTATTGGTCAGGGAATCGGAATGGCGATGAGAGGATTACGTCCCATAGCTGAAATTCAATACTTAGATTATTTGCTATATGCTATACAAATCATGTCGGATGATTTAGCAACATTACAGTATCGAACTAAGGGTGGACAGAAGGCGCCGTTAATAATTAGCACAAGGGGACATCGACTTGAAGGAATTTGGCATAGTGGATCTCCGATGGGAATGATTATTAATTCATTGCGTGGAATTCATGTTTGTGTACCGAGAAACATGACAAAAGCGGCAGGATTTTACAACACATTGATGGCTGCCGATGAGCCTGCTTTAGTTATTGAGCCTTTGAATGGCTATCGTTCGAAAGAAAGAATGCCGAATAATTTAGGTTTATTTAGAGAGCCATTAGGTATTCCAGAAATCGTAAGACAAGGGAAAGATTTAACCTTGGTTTCTTATGGATCAACCTTTAATCTATGTGAAATCGCAGCAGTAAACCTTGCGCAAATGGGCATAGAAATTACCTTAATAGATGTCCAAACATTATTACCTTTTGATGTGAATCATTTGATTGTTAACTCTTTGAAAGAAACAAACAGCTTATTAATTGTCGATGAAGATGTAAGCAGCGGTGCGACAGGATTTATGTTAAATAAGATTTTGGTTGAACAAAATGGCTATTATCACCTCGATGAAGAACCAGCCACATTAAGCGCCAAAGACCATCGCCCAGCTTATGGAACTGATGGTGACTATTTCTCAAAGCCAAGTATTGACGATATTGTAGAGAAAATTTATGGCATGATGCAGAAAACAAATCCTTCCGCTTTCCCTTCCATTTATTAACTAATCCAAGTTGCTTGCTAATTCAATTAATAAGTAGAAATGCCAATACGAATTGGTATAAATAATCAGAAATGACTCCAACAGAATACATTGCTACTTTTGAACTTGAACATCCTGGCTATTCAAGCTATCCAATTAATTATCAGCACTATATCCCTCTTAATAAGAGTCGCTTTACACGAAGTTTAAAACAAGGAGTTATTACCCAAGAAGTTACGGAGGTTATCAGAGCAATTAACGAAAAACAAGACTGGGTGATCATCACAGAACCTTGGTGTGGAGATGCAGCGCAGATTGTTCCGTATTTATTTAAAATGGCAGCACTAAATCCACTTATTAATGTGGTGGTTCAATTAAGAGATAGCCATTCGGAAATTGATTCTTATTTAAGTAATGGAAAAATGAGCATTCCAAAGCTAATTGTGCGTAATAAAGAAGGAGCTGACCTATTTGTTTGGGGGCCAAGGCCGCAGGAATTAGAGAATATTTATCTGGAACTAAAGAATAAAAACGAAAATCTAGACGACATGAAAACCATTTTACAAAAATGGTATAATGACGATAAAGGGAAAGAAATTCAAGACGAAATTATGGAATTGATTAATGTTAGATGATTCCCTCCGCCGCGGCGGAAGGGGGACTAAGGGGGAGGATATCTTTACTTTTTTTAACTCAAAAGAGTTGAAGTTAGATGTTTCCCTCCGCCGCGGCGGAAGGGGGATAAAGGGGGAGGAAGTTGGATAACAAAAATCAATCGAATTTAATATCAAAAGGCAAGCGCATTTGAATTCCCATTCTGTTTTCAATCTTTTTAATTTCGTTGTAGTAGCTTACTAATTCTGCTGGAAGAGCATTAGAATTTATTTTCGTTTCTGACTCTTCTGCTTCCTCCTCTATTAAATCGATTAAAAAGGCAAATTTATCTTCTTTAATCAGTGGATAGTAAATAATTTTTGGATCAGTTAGTACAGCCGTTTTGACAGCATAATTAATGGCGTCTTGCAAAGAACCTAACTCATCCACTAATCCAATTGAAAGCGCATCCTTTCCTGTCCACACACGCCCACGAGCAATTTGCATTACTCGTTCTTTTGATAATTTCCGTCCGTCTGAAACACGCGTTAAAAATTGATCGTATATTAAATCTACTTCCCCTTGAACACGCGCTAATTCTTCAGGACTTAGCTTTTTATTAAGCGAAAGAACGGAATGTGAATTGGTGCCAACACGATCAAAAGTAATCCCAAGTTTATTTTCAAACATTTTTCCGGTGTATGGAATCATACCAAAAACCCCAATAGAACCAGTGATAGTAGTCGATTCAGCAAAAATTCGATCTGCTGGTGTAGCGATATAATAACCACCAGAGGCGGCGACATCCCCCATAGAGACAATTACCTTTTTAACCTTATTGGTTAAGGCAACTTCGCGCCAAATTTCCTCACTTGCTAAAGCGCTTCCACCAGGACTATTAATACGAAAAACAACTGTTTTTATACTCGGGTTATTTCTCACTTTTTGAAATAAACCACATATTTTATCTGCTGCTAAACCCTCACCTTCCCGAACAACATCTCCCTCGGCGACAATAACCGCAACATTAGCCTTTTGAGATTGGATGATAATCTGCTGATTGAGAAAAGAGGAACTTGCGTATTCTTCAAACTTATAAAACAACAAATCTGCCTCCTTTTTCACCTTCATTTTTGTCATTAAATCCGACATTACTTCATCACGGTATTTCAGAGCATCAAGCAACTTGAATTGCAAAGCATCTTCAGTACTTGTTACTTTCATTGAATCGGCAATAGTATTAAAATCAACTAAGGATAAACGGCGAGAAGAAGCCATTTCTGCACACATATCATCCCAAATAGAATGCAATAATCGTTCAGATTGAACCCTACTCGAATCGCTCATATTCGTTCTGAAGAAAGGTTCTACAGCACTTTTAAAGTCATTATTGCTACCACGAACAATTTCAACCTCAATATCAAGTTTATCCAATAAACTTTTAAAAAACATCATCTCTCCCCCAATACCATTTAATTGAAAAGCTGAACTTGGAAAAGCATAGGTTTCCTTTGCGACAGAGCCAATGTAATATTCTTTCTGCGAAATCATTTCGCCGGAGAAATAAGCGGTTACAAATTTACCTGATTTTTGAAAATCCGCAATTGCTTCGCGTAAAGCTAGCGCTGACGAAAAGCCACATTGCACCTCTCCAATATCAATAAAAAGACCTTTGATTTTACTATCCTTTTTAGCCTTATCTAAACCATAGATTAGGCTTGACAAAGACATTGTTTCATTTACGCTGAAACTCGCAGGGTCGAAAGTACTATTTCCATTATCTTGGATTTCTCCATCCAACTTCATTTGTAAAATTGCATTATCACTAATGGCCAACGGCTCAGGGCCAAAATCGCTAAATGAACCTATAATACCTCCCAATATGATGAAGAAAAAAAACATTGCAATTCCAGAGGCAATGATTACGGCTAGAAAACTTGGCCAAAATACTTTAGAAAACGATAGCTTAGGTTCGGACATGGTTATTTTTATTTATTTATTATTTTCTTTAAAATTAAAGGTTTTACTGCTGGGTTAAATTTAATCGTTAAACGTATTTCATTGCCGTAATTTTCATACAAATTAGCCCCCATATTTGTGGTTCTCCAAAGTGGAAAATAGACTCCGAAAATATCGCCCAATTTAATTCCTAGGCCAGCATTCACATAAAAATTTAATGGAACGGCACCAACATCAACAAATCCTACGAAAATATTAGGTTTAATCGGCAGTTGAAAAGTGGTATTAACAGCCGCCATCCATGACATTGAATACAATAGTGCGTTACTTCTAAAGCCACCCATATTTTCATCGCGTTGAAGACTATTAGCATTGAAGCGGTCGAAATAATAATTTTCCACAAAATTATCTTGAACACCACTCGCTCCAGATAGTGAAATAAAATATTTTTCCTGCTTATCCCAAGAGCTCGAGCGCTGAATCAAGTTGTAAGCTGCATAGGTTCTTATTTTAATCCATCGATTCATCTTATTTTTCAAGAACTTGTACTCAACTGTACTTGATGTAGACAAGCGCAGCACATCATCTTCTCCGTTTGTGTTACTTACATATTCGAACCTACTATCACTCAAATAGCGATAATCCGCTTTATTTTTTTGATAATTATAATCAAGCAAAACGCCAATTTTATTATTAGCATTATTGAATTCTTTATATTGATTTACGACACCTTTTAACGTTAAAGCCCGAGCAATCGATTTAGGTGTATTTTTTCCCAAATCAAGCGTTAGGTATGGATTATAGGCCACAAAGTATTCACCTGGACCAACATTATTCAATTTGGATGAAGATGTTGAAAAAGACTTTAATGAAAGTCCAATTTTTGCTATTTTAACGAAATCACGGGGAAAAAATGAATGCGAAATCTCCGCAATACCTGTCATTTTTCGTCCATTAAACGAATACATTGGCGCGATAAAATACTGCGTTGGTTTTAAGGCAGGACCAAAATTATGAAAAGCCAAGCCCAACATCATTCCATCTACAACATTCCACCCTAGTGCCGGTAGCCAAAAAACACTATTTTTAGTTGCTTCATTATCCCCAAAAGCAAACTCAAATTTAAGGGGTTCACGCTTTTTAAAAAGAAAGCGATTTGGATAATAATTATTATTTGTTCGGTTAATTTCAGGAATATCCTTTGAATCATCGATTGCAATTCTGGTAATGTCAGAAAGATTTGAGGCAATCCCAATTTCTTCTTGTCCTGGTTCCAACCAAACAGTTTCAAGTAAGAGCGAATCTTTAAAAACATTAAGTTCAATAGGACCAGAAACCTGCCCAACATCTTTAACCTTTACCAAAGAACCAACTTTAGCTTGACTCACTCGCTTTATTTTAAAATCAATATGATTTGTTGTTTGAATTAAATCATTAAAAAACCATGATAAATCTTTTTTCGTTTGTTCTTCAAATACTGCTTGTAAGTCCTTAGGTTGAGGGTGTTTAAATTTCCAATTTTCAAAATAAGTTTGCATGGCTTGATCAAAGACCGTTTGGCCTAAGTAATCTTTTAAGTAATAAAAAACCAATCCTGTTTTTTGATACATAATTAATCCATAATTGATGGAAGAGAAGTCTGTGGAAGGTGTTTCTATAGGTTGATCCAATGCCAAAGATGCTAGGGTGCGATAACTTAAATCACTTTGATCGTGGTAATTGAGTTTATCAAAATGAAATTTACCATTCAACACCATATCGGAAAGCCTGGTGTTGTTTGGATATTTGGTTTGAATGTAGCGAACTTCATTCAAGGTATTTAATCCTTCATCCATCCAACCGTGGGTCCGCTCGTTAGATCCCAAAATACCATAGAACCAATTATGTCCTACTTCATGAACAATTACTACCTCTAAATCATTTTTTGAACTTACATTGCCTATTACAGTTATCATAGGATATTCCATTCCACCTCCCGCGCTGATAGTACCATCTACTGCTGTAACATTATTATACGGATAATCACCATTCCAAAGGGAATAGTAATAAGTCCCATCATTAATATATTCAATCGCATTTTGCCAAAAGAGCGTATTGTGCGGGACGAACATTGCCCAAGAGGTGACTTTTCTCTTCGAGCTAGGCAATTCAACTTCACCTTTTAATACCGCAAAGCGTTTATCCGCAAACCAAGCGAAATCGTGTACCCTATCCTGGCGAAAGGTGATGGTTTTTTTCTCATTACTTGAGGCAGGGAATTTCGTATTCCCCTCGGCACTTTGTTTTTCTTGAAGCATCAGAGGAATATTAGCCAACGATTTAGTTGCTAGCGAATCCAAAAAATCTTTTTCAGATTGTGATTGTAAATCACCAGTAGCACCCACCACATAATTTTGCGGCAAGGTAATACTCACTTCAAAGGAGCCAAATTCAGAATAAAATTCACCTTGATTTAAATACGGCATATAATTCCATCCATTAGCATCATAAACAGCAGGTTTGGGATACCATTGAGTGATTTGATACGATTGATCAATATGACCAAGCCTGGATATCTCACCAGACGGTATCTTAACTTTAAAAGGCGTAGAAATCGTTATCCTATCTGATGGTAAAAGAGGCTTTTTTAACATCAAGTAGCAGATATCTGGATGCTCACTATCATAGTTCCAGGTAACTCGTTCACCATCAACATAAAAATCCAAGGAATCAATTCCACCTCTATTTTTCAGCTCACCATAATACAACTCCTTTTTGCCAGATTCATATAATTGTTTTGCCAGGGCAGATTTAGAATCGCGATACGCATTTGGCCATAGATGGAAATAGATCTTCGTTAATTCATCGGGTGAATTGTTTATGTATTCAATCTTTTCAATAGCTGATAAGATATGATCCACATCATTTAGACTAACATTAATCTTATAATTCACCTCTTGTTGCCACGTATTTTGGGCTCTAGTGGATATAACTAAAAGAATGAAAGTTAAAAATACAAGGTTTTTGATCATTTTGAAGAATTTGTAGAAATTGCATATAATAACTTGTAAATCTAAGTGTTTTATTGATTTGTGTGTTTAATTTAAAAAAGTTTTTGAACATTTTTTAAGTTTAATTGTCATAAAATAAACCTTAAAAAATTTAACTATGAAAAAAAAATTAACAATTAAATTATTCCAAGTACTGAGTATTTCTGGAATGTGTGTTCTATCACTCTTCAACGTCAATGCCCAAACCAACGTTTACGATGACGTTATCAGCACGAGCCCTAATCACACCTACCTTGCTGCTGCGATTCAACAAGAAGGATTGGTGGGTGCATTACAAAACCCAGCTGCAACATTGACGGTTTTCGCACCAACAAATGCTGCTTTTGATGCCTTAGCAGTATCCCTAAATACAAATATTGCAGGATTATTAGCTTTACCAAACTTATCAGACGTTTTACTATATCATTGTTTAGGAGTTACGGTTCCATCAAGTGCCGTAACCAATGGATTGATTGCAACGCCATTAAATCCAGCAAATACACTTAAGTTAACTGTAGGTACGGAAGGTGTATTCGTAAATCAAGCTGAAGTAACAGCTTTCGATCTTACTACTGACAACGGAGTGGTACACGTTACTGATGCCGTTGTTCTTCCGGTTGAAACAGTTGCTGACGTTGCTATCGACAATGGTTTTACATCATTGGTTGCTGCGGTTGTAGAAACGCGTTTATTACCTGCTTTAACAAACCCATTCGCATCTCTAACTGTATTTGCTCCAAATAATGCTGCATTTACGAATTTAGCCACAGCACTTGGATTGGATTTACAAGGACTTTTAGCTTTCCCTCAATTGACTGAAGTTTTACTTTATCATGTTATTGGCACAGAAGTATTATCAACCCAATTAACGAATGGAAACGTTGCCACATTAAATGGTCAAGATGTTACTATTAACATCTCAGGTCCAGGCGTTTTAGTTAATACTTCTACGGTAATCCTTGCTGATGTGCAAGCAGATAATGGTGTTGTACACGTACTTGATGCTGTATTATTACCAAATTTAGCTAACCTGTCTAACTTAAGCAACATTGAATTAGTGGCTTATCCAAACCCAGCTGCGGATAACATTAAAATTATTGGTTTGAATGAAGGCTCTTTTGAATTAATTGACATGAAAGGATCAGTGGTAAGCGCTGGAAATTTAATTAATAATGAGATTCAACTTTCTGGTTTAACAAACGGTTCATACGTTCTTCGTTTAAAAGACCAAAATACAGTTCAAACTGTACGTGTTGTGAAGCAATAATTAATCTCCTATTTCTGCTAAGCCTCGTCCAAAGACGGGGCTTTTTTCGTTATATTTTTTGGTTTGAATAAATTTGATTCCTTGGTATTCATTCTTTAAATGATACTAATGGCTGATTTAAGCTTTGCCTAACACTATTGTCAAGCATTGATTAAGTTCTTTTAATGCGTTCTAAATCAACCCTATTTAGTGGTCTTTTCGTCCATATTTGTAAAAACGATGTCGATTGGTTCCCAAAGTTCTAGCTTGTTTCCTTCGGAATCCATTATATGCTCTACTTTTCTAATCATTTGGTTCGATGTGAATTAAAACGTGTCCTAATTGTAGGATATTATCTTTCAGTGCGTCTTTGAGATTATGTGCTATGTCGTGCCCTTTTTTTACTGTAATATTAGCATCAACTGATGCATGCAGGTCTACATGATATTTCATTCCAGCTTTTCTGATATAACATTTTTCGGTGTCAACTATTCCTTCAACTGTTAAGGATACTTTTCTAATTTCTTCAACGAGGTCGTCATGAAAATGCTCGTCCATAATTTCTCCAAGCGCTGGCCTAAAAATTTTATAGCAATTGTAAAGTATAAAAAATGATGCAAATAATGCCGCCCAATCATCTGCTGTTTCGAAACCCTTTCCAAAATATAATGCAATGGAAATGCCAATTAATGCCATAATAGAGGTAATCGCATCGCTTCTATGATGCCAAGCATCTGCTTTTAACGAGGAACTATTTGTCTCTTTCGCTTTTCTCATTACTAAACGGAAGGAAATTTCTTTCCAAAGAATTAATGGGATGAGCACAAACAAGGTCCACACTTTAGGAAGTCCGTGAGGAGTAGTAATGTTATTGACACTTTCATAAATAATGATTATGGCAGATGTAATAAGAAAGCCAACAACTAAAAATGTAATTAAGGGTTCGGCCCTCCCGTGACCATAAGGATGATTTTTGTCGGGCGGCCTACTTGAATATTTAATTCCGAATAATACCAAGAATGAAGAAAAAATATCTGTGGTTGATTCAATAGCGTCAGCAATAAGGGCATAAGAATTTCCAAAAAAACCAGCTAGTCCTTTTACTATCGCTAAAGCCGTATTTCCTACTATGCTAAAATAGGTAGTTCGAATAGCTATTTGTTCTTTAGTCATTCTTGTTAATTAAATTTGTGACAAAGGTCAGTTTATTTAACAAGTACCTAAGCTCACTATTTACTCTACGATCAACTTGAGTACTTCTGTGTAATTTATAGCGCTCAAACGAACTAAATAAAGACCTCTTGACCAAGATTCGATTGAAAGGTTAATTACATCTGTCGCAAAAGCCGATCGATACACCACAGTTCCTTTTAAATCCAAAACTTCAACCAAGCCATTAAAATTAGTTGGCGGAATGATTTGAACAAACGTTTGCGCTGGATTAGGCATTAAGACCACAGACTCCAAAGACTGCTCATCTATGGCTAAATAATTATCTACACCATCACAATTTTCATCGATGCCATTATCAAGAACATCTAAAGCTCCAGGATAAGCATTTGGATTGTTATCGTCACAATCTCCGGAAATTAAAACGAAGCCATTGCCCAAAATTTCACAAGTGATGGTTGCCACAAGAGATCCAAATGAATCGCCGTCTAAATCCTCATAATATGTTGTTGTTGACAATCCTTCATCGATGGATGAATTACAGTTATTGTCAATCCCATCACAAAGTTCCATTGCACCAGGATAAACAGTAGAATCAGCATCATCACAGTCACCACCAATAGTTACCGTATTTGCTGGTTGAGCGCATGTCACCACTCCTGTAGCATCATCACCAAAACCGTCTCCGTCAGCATCTACATAGTACCCAACAACCAAATTCAATTGAGCATTTGTATCGTCGCAATCCAATCCATTAATGGATGTTCCTGGAGGTTGAATACAACTTGTTACAAAGTTGTTTGGATTCCCAAATCCATCTAAATCTGCATCTACAAACCAGGTCGTTAAAGGATTGATTAACGAATCATTATCATTACAATCTGTATTATTAGAGGTGTAACCTAAAGGTAATGTGCAAGATAATAAGGGATTATTTGCATTTCCGAATCCATCTCCATCCATATCTGCATAATAAAGTTGCGGAGCAGTTGCCACAACATTACCATATACACTTACATTATCCACTCGCCATGTTGAACCTACCGCTCCAATATTTGTCAAATAAAGACGGAAAGTAACTTGATAAATATTAAAAAATGCAGGCGATAACAAAACGGTATCATCCAATACGACATTGCCATTATTTCCCGATAAACCTGAGCCAATATTTGTTGTGAAATTATCCAAACTTGAACGTAGGATCCAAGTAGGACTTCCACCAGTACTACTTGTACGGTGATTAAAAGCAAAGGAAGAAAGATTCAATCCAAAACAAGAATCAGCTACAACAGAAAATTCATTGTATTGATTTAAATCAATTGTATTAGATAGATTCCACGCTGAAGCACTAAATACATTCGCTGTAGGCGAGCAAATAACTCCTAAATTAGAAAACGGTGAAAACAAGGCATTAACCGGTTGCGAAGTAACTAAATTACTAGTTACTGGGCAGGCAGAAGCTCCTGTAAATTCATACAAACCAAGGATTAATGGAACTATAGGCGCATCAAGTCCACTACAATCCTCATCAATTCCATTGCCAGGAATGTCAAATGCCGCTGGATTGATAGTTGCTGCATTGTCTTGGCAATCGGTACTGTTCAATACATATCCAAGAGGTGGCGTACATGATGATAGCATCACAGAGGCATTTCCGTAGCTATCACCATCTAAATCTTGATAGTATGAAACAAAGGTCAAGCCTTCATCAATTAGAAGATCGCAATCGTTGTCTAGGTTGTCGCAAATTTCTGTATTTCCAGGGAAAATGTTTGGATTATTATCATTACAATCTCCAGATATTAAAGTATAATTAGGACCAGGGGAAGTAACATTAACCACAAACGTAGCGCCTCCAACCCCATCTCCATCGTTGTCGAGATAGTAATTCAAAGGTGTAAATCCTTCATCTACAGTATTGTTGCAATTGTCGTCGATTCCGTTATAAACTTCAACAGCCCCAGGATTGACTGCCAAAGCAGCATCATTGCAATCGGTACTGTTAGCTACATATCCGACAGGTTGGCCACAATTTTGTAAAGTTACTGTAAGATTACCGTAACCATCTCCATCGGAGTCTTGATACCAAGTTGTCACTGCGTTAAGCGCTGCATTATTGTCATTACAATCTGTGCTATTGGAAACGAATCCGGTAGGTTGAATACAGCCTGTTTGGGTCACTGACAAATTACCAAAACCATCTCCGTCCGTATCGGCATACCAAATAGTATTCGGATTAATTGCAGTGTTATTGTCGTTACAATCTAAATTATTGGTAACCAATCCAGACATTGACATACACGATTGAACCATTGAATTTGGATCCCCAAAAGTGTCGCCATCTAAATCTAGGTAATAGGAGCTTGGGCTTGCACAAGGCGTTACATCTGCCCAATTGGCACCCACTCGTATTTCATCAAATTCAACAAATGGAGCTGAAAGTGATACAGAGGGTTGACGCAATAAAATCCTTCCAATTCCTGCTACGCCTAAATCCGTTCCGCCAGTAGCCGTGAGCGTTGAAACGGGCGCTGTTCCACCAAATTGAGTGGTATTTATCCACATTCTTGTAACATCGTTTGCTAAACCTGCTATGATTTCATATGAAAAAACAATGAAGTAGCTTTCATTCAAATTCATATCTACAGTAGTATATGTAATAGGAGAGGCTGAACTTCTATTTGAAATACCAATTAAATACTTCCCAGCTGTGGCACTTGCTTTCAACCAAACGCATCCCCCATAAGCAGAAACAGAAGCCGGCTCAATGAAATTCAACACATACGTTCCGGTTGCATTCATAGCACCCAATGAACTTACATTTAAAATACAAGAGGCATAGACCGTTCCTGTTGTTTGCGGGTTAAAAAACCTATAATTATCAACACCTGCGCCATCGAAGGCTACTTTATTGCCTATCGAAGCAGCCAAACCAGCATAAGATAGTGAATTAGCTGTCACCAAAATGGAGTCTCCCGTATTGACATTTGCCCAAGCCCCACTGCTTTGGACATTTATTCCATTGGTAGCGCTGGGTGTATAATTAAAACCATCGTAAAGAAGCGGTTGAGCCATAGACACATGAGCCACTATTAAACTGAGAACAAGGTAGATTTTTTTCATTTTGAATGTTTATAAGTCAAAGGTAATCGAAGAAATCAAAATGAGGATAAAAAAGGCAAAAAAAAAGGCGAATTTAATCGCCTTTTAATATTCTATTCTTTTTCTATTTTAAGAATTTGATGCTTCAGTTTCGGTTTCTCTTTCAGGTCTTGGTAATAATACCTTCCGAGACAATTTCCACTTCTTAGTTTTTGGATCTTTACCAATAACCTTGAAATCAATCATGTCACCTTCTTTACAAACGTCTTCCATTTTCGCTACTTTCTCCCAAGAGAATTCAGAAATATGGATCAATCCATCGGTACCAGGAAGAATTTCAACGAAACAACCGAAATCCTTTACAGATTTGATTTTACCATGGTAAGTTGCTCCATCTTCAACGAGTGGAGGAAAAGCAATAGATTTAATTCTTCTAACCGCTTCATTCATATCTTCCGCATTGTTAGAAAGAATTTGAACACGTCCTTCCGTTGTAGGTAATTCTTCGATAGTAATAGTAGTTTTAGTTTCTTTTTGAAGACCTTGAATAATTTTTCCTCCAGGTCCGATAATAGCACCAATCATATCATTAGGAACAATAAACATTTCAACTCGCGGAGTTTGCGGTTTCAATTCCGCTCTAGGCGCAGGCATGGTTTCAATAATTTTTTCAAGTATATGAAGACGACCAGCTTTTGCTTGCTCTAATGCTTGAATAAGCACTTCGTAAGGAAGGCCATCTACTTTGATATCCATCTGACAAGCGGTGATGCCTTTCGCAGTACCCGTCACTTTGAAATCCATATCACCTAAATGATCTTCATCACCTAAAATGTCAGAAAGAATAGCAAATTTACCTTCATCCGTAATTAAACCCATTGCAATACCAGAAACTGGTGCTTTAATTTGGATTCCACCATCCATTAATGCTAAGGTACCTGCACAAACAGTCGCCATCGAAGACGAACCATTTGATTCTAAGATATCCGAAACAATTCGAATTGTGTAAGGATTATCATCTGGAAGAACCGGCTTAAGCGCACGTAAAGCCAAGTTACCATGTCCAATTTCTCGTCGAGAAGTTCCTCTTAATGGCTTCGCTTCACCCGTTGAAAATGGTGGGAAATTATAATGCAACATAAAACGCTCTGTTCCTTTAAAAGTAGCACCGTCAATTAATTGCTCATCCATTTTTCCACCTAAGGTTAAGGTAGTTAATGATTGTGTTTCTCCACGAGTGAATACCGCAGAACCGTGAACCATTGGTAAATAATCTACCTCTGCCCAAATCGAACGAATTTCATCAAACTGACGACCATCCAAACGCTTACGATCGTTTAGCATTACCCATCGAACTGCTTTCTTTTTAACTTCAGAAAAGTAAGGAGAAATGAATTTACCAATTACGGCTAATTCTTCATCAGAATAACTTGCTTTAACTTCCGACTTAATGGCATCAAACAATTCAGTACGCTTCGCTTTATTCGCCAAGCCCATTCTTGCTACATCTTTACATTTTTCCATGGCCAATTCATACACCTTTGCTTTAACCGCTTCGTCGTGAGATTCATGCGAGTACGTACGCTTAGGATGTGAGGTTGGAATTTCAGCAGCTAGATCTAATTGAAATTGACACTGTTCTTTAATTGCCACGTGAGCAATTTTGAAAACTTCGATTAATTCATCCTCCGAAATCTCTTGCATTTCACCTTCCAACATGTTGATGTCTTTCATCGTTCCAGCAATCACGATATCGATATCAGAAACAGCCATTTCAGCCATTGTTGGGTTTAATATATATTCACCGTCAACACGTCCAACGCGTACTTCAGACATTGGGCCATTGAATGGAATGTCAGAAACAGCGATAGCAGCAGATGCAGCAAAGCCACATAAAGCATCCGGATTATTGATGCCATCATATGACAATAATTGAATCATTAATTGAACTTCAGCATGGTAATCATCTGGAAACAAAGGACGTAGCGCTCTATCAACCAAGCGCATTACTAAAATTTCCGTTTCAGACGGTCTTGCTTCTCTTCGGAAAAATCCACCAGGAAAACGTCCTGCTGCCGAATATTTTTCGCGGTAATCAACTGTTAATGGAAGGAAATCTACCCCTTCTTTTGCTTCTTGAGAAGAAACGATAGTTGCCAACAACATGGTGTCTCCCATACGAACGACAACAGCGCCATCCGATTGTTTTGCCAATTTACCGGTCTCAACGCTGATAGTTTTACCACCGGTGACCATTGACTTTTTAATTCCTATATTCATTTTTATTTATTTACTTGGTTATTATACAAAAAAAAGGACATACGACTAATGCCGAATGTCCCCTCCAATAAAATTTGTGTACTCAGTTAAGAATTAACGACGTAATCCTAATTCTTTCACTAAAGCACGATATTTCTCTATGTCTTTACTTTTTAGGTAATCTAATAAACTTCTTCTTTTCCCTACTAATAATTGAAGAGAGCGTTGCGTTCCAAAATCCTTACGATTTTTCTTCAAGTGCTCTGTCAAATGACTAATACGATAAGTGAACAAAGCAACCTGACCTTCTGTAGATCCTGTGTTTGTTTCGGAACCTCCGTGTTTAGCGAAGATTTCTTTTTTTGCTTCTGGGTTTAAATACATGCCAATATTGTATAAATAATTTTTATGTAGCCTCACCGACTCTCGGTTTAGACGGATGCAAAAGTAGTGATACTTTTTTAATTGACAAATAAATCATCTAGAATAAAAAAAGATACCTCTATATTCACTTTATTAATTGTCAAACAAATTCTATTATAAATTGACGATTAAATCTATGTAAGAAGATTTTAACTACATTTGTATCGTTCTTTGGTTCTCTGAATAAGAGATTAATAAGGAATCCGGTGTGAATCCGGAGCTGTAACTGCAGCTGTAAGCACTTTAAAAACGAATCATTGTCCACTGTTCAAACGGGAAGGCGATTCGAACTTAGTGTAAGCCAGAAGACTTGCCATGAGCGGAGTGAAGACTTCAGATTAAAGTTGGACTCGGTTATGGGATTGTTGCACCCATGCCCTGCCCTATCTTTTTTCTTCTTCAAACTATTATTTATTAATCGTTTTAAAAACAGAACGTATGAAAAAAGTACTACTTACTCTTAGTTTAAGCTTAACAGCGCTTGTACAGGCGCAAAACTATGTGCACCAAGCCCTCATTTTAAATGAAGGCTATTTTGATTACCAGACCAATCAAATTATTGAACCCGTTACCATTGGTAGTTATAATCCTGCGAATCAAACGTATCAACTAGTTGACACATTAGAAGGAATGCGCTTCGGCTCTGATGTCATCATCGATGGGAATTTCTACTATGTAGCTGCCGACTCAAAAATATTCAAAATGGATTTGAATACGCACCAAGAAGTAGCTTCTGTTTCGTGTCCCGGAGTGCGTAATTTAGGAATCTACCAAAATAAATTAGTTGCCACACGTGGAGAATACCTGATTAGCTATAGTTCTTATCTGCATATTTACGATGCCAGCACGCTTTCGTTAATTCAAGCGATAGATACAGTGCAAGGTCCTAAATGGGCTACACAAAACATTGTAATTGATGGTTCCTCTGCTTATATTGCGGTTAACAATGGCTATGAGTGGGGTAATGAAAAAGGTCTTATCGGCAAATTGGATTTAAGCAACCTAAGCTATGGAAATGAAGTAGATCTAGGACCCGACGGAAAAAATCCTGATAATCTCGTAAAACTTGGCGGTTTTCTATACACGGTCAACAACAAAGACTTTTCAGGCTCTTCGATTTCGAAAGTAGCACTCGATGGCACAAGCAATAACACCGTTAATTTGGCAGCTGCTTCAACAGGATGCGGGACCTCTGCTTTACGGGATAATAATTTGGTTTATCAACTTTCAATGGAAACTATTCTAAATGAATTTGATGTTAATGTAATGAACAGCAGCGGACCAGTAACAGGCCATACACTAAATTACTATGAACTAGCACAAGAAACGGTTTCCGGTCAGTTGTACACGAGTGAAACCGACTATTTTTCTTTTGGAAAAGTGCATATTTTCGATGCAAACAACATCGAACTATCGAACTTCAACGTAGGAATTTCGCCAGGAACGATTGTGTTTGATGTACGTTCATCTGCAGGAATTGTAGCAATAGAAAATACCATCAGCGTTTATCCAAACCCAGCAGTAGACTTTTTAAACGTTTCGATTGATGGAGTAAAGCGAGTATACGATTTTACGGGAAAGTTACTCATCGAATCAAGTGCAACAAGCTTAGATATAAGTTCTCTAAACCAAGGAATTTATTTACTAAACGTGAATGGAGCGAACCAACAATTTATTAAGCGATAAGCTTTCTATGTGTGAATCTTCAATCCCGATTGCTCTAGGTAATCGGGATTTTTTTTTACTGAAAAATCTTTCAATTTTCAATAAAGAACTCTGGCAGCATGACTAATTTGCTTTACGACCAAACCTTTGTTCCCTCAGAGCAATTTTTGCAGATGTCAATTTCTTGTCGATTTACGAGCACCGCATACCGAAATTTTTGATATTCGATAGACTTCCATATGCCCCGAAAATGTTGATCTTTAACATTTCCAAGAACGTGCGACGCATCTTTATCAAAACAACAAGGAACTACTTTTCCATCCCATGTTAAGACACTTCCGGACCACATTCTCCAGCAATGATTTCCCTGACGACCTTTTAATTTATACGTCCCATCGGATTGCTTAGCATAACGCGCATATTCTTCTTGCTCCGGCATCAAACTATTTCCATTCTTAAAATTGTATAATTGGGCTGTTTTAATGCGGACCTCATCAATCCCTATTTCTTTTGCCAGCGTAAAAACGGCCGGAATTTCAGCTTCATTTGGTTTTACCGCTAAAAATTGAAAAATCAGAAAAGGCGTTGCTGACTTCCGTTCCTTTTTAGCTTCCACTAAAAGGACAGATGCTTCCAACACTTTTGACAAACTACCATTAACTCGGTATTGCTCATAAGTCGCCTGCGTGATTCCATCCACAGAAATAATTAATCGATCCAGACCGGAATCAATAATCTCTAAGGCTTTGGCTTTATCAATAAAATGAGCATTTGTCGACGTTGCAGTATACATTTTTGCAAGCTTCGCTTCCCGAATCAAATCCAAAAATTGGGGATGCAAAAAAGGTTCCCCTTGAAAATAATAATTAACATAAAAAACAGACGATTTTACTTGTTCAAGCATTTGCTTGTGTACATTTAAATCTAATTTTCCTTTAGGTCTCGAAAACTGCTTCAAACCACTAGGGCACTCTGGACAGGCAAGATTACAAGCAGTGGTGGGTTCAATGCTTAAGGAAAATGGAAAGCCAAAAACAACTGGTTTTTTAAATACTCTACTGAGAAGATAACTTGTTTTCAGCAGGCATATATTCCATATTTTTAGAAAAGAAGCGTGTTTTATTATTTGATATGAATCTCTCCATGCTGACATGAAACGAAAGTAATCAATAATTAAAGAATACTGAAGCCAATAATAATTTTGCTAAAAAAAATGTAGAATTGTACAGTACATAGACATAATTCAATCTGAAAATGTATCTTTGTTCAAACATTTCTGCGCTATGCAAGTGATCCTTAATCATCAACAGATTCAACAAAAAACGATTCGTTTAGGTCATCAAATCATTGAAAATTGTTCGGAGGAAAAAAATATTTTTATTGGTGGTATTATTGGCAATGGGTATTACTTAGCAAAAGAACTAAGCAAAATCATCAAGCAAAATTCTTCTATCAATGTGGAAGTTTTTGAAATCGAAATAGACAAAGAAGAGCCCTGGGCTAAAGGAATTAAGTTAAGCATAGATGAGGCGAAACTAAAAAATGGTTTCATCATTTTAGTGGACGACGTGATTAATTCCGGTAAAACCTTACAATACGCTTTAATGAAATTCTTAGAGCAACCCACCAAATCCATCAAGACAGTCGTTTTAGTTGATCGCACACACCGTCGCTATC
>JBIIOQ010000079.1:0-3999 GCA_044336865.1 Crocinitomicaceae bacterium
TAGTATCAATTTGTTTTCCAAAGGTTAGCCAAGACCCAAAGGATAATCGGCTTATTTGCAAACCTGTTTTACCTAAAGCAACGTATTCCATAAGTCAGTAATTATTTCCTGCAAAAATAGGCATTTTAACAAATGTGCCCAAAGAAAAAAGTGAATATAAAAATAGATTTATTTTTAGTATTTTTGTTTAAAACAATCACATGTACGGACTCGTAAACAAAGCCATTAAGGATTTAGTTGTCACCAATCATGGTGAAGAAATATGGAAAGAAATCTGCAAGCTTTCTAACTTTGAGGATGAAGAGTTTGTTGGGATGAACCCATATCCAGATAAGCTTACTTATGATTTAGTTAAAAATGCTTCTCATATATTAAAAGCGGACTCGGCCGATATTTTGGAGGCGTTTGGCGAATATTGGATTTTATACACTGCTAATGAAGGGTATGGTGATTTGATGGATATTTCTGGAAGTTCATTTGTTGAGTTTCTAAACAATATGGATATGCTCCATTATAGAATCAACAATATAATGCCTGAACTGGTTGCTCCCCAATTCACAACTAGAAATGAAAAAAAAAATTCTATTGAATTAGAATACCGTTCACATAGAGAAGGTTTAACGCCAATGTTAATAGGTTTAATTAAGGGATTAGGGAAGCGATTTGATATGATTTGTCAAATTGAACAAATTGTTTTTAAAGGCCCAGATAGCGATTGTCATGTCTTTAAAATAACATGGTGATCTACTGTCATGAAAGTAAAAGAATCTGCGCCACTTGATGTAAACTCAATTTTTGAAGCACTCAACTTCTCAAATCCCTATTCTTTACTACTTGATTTTAACGAAAAAATAATAGGGATTGGAAGTAATTATTTAAAATCTTCCAATGTAATTGATAAAGGTCAAGCATTCTTAGATATCTTTTCTTGGGAAACTATTTTCTCCTTTGCTAATTGGAACGAGAACCTTGAATCTCGAATTTATTTTTTTAGATCAAAAGATGAAAATCAACGGTATAAGGCTTCTATTAAAAAAACAAGTTATGGCTTTATTGTTTTAGCTTCTCCAATCATAAATTCAAAGTTTCACATAAACAATTATGGGGTTACACTTTCAGATTTCCCTAAACATGATTACCTAGTTGAATATGTGTTTTTATTGCAATCGTCCTCACGAGCTCTAACCGAAGCAAGGAATTTGAATGAAAAATTGGTTGAAAAAAACAAAAGTATAGAAAGCGCAAAGGAAGAGCTTATTAGCTTGGCTAAATTTCCAAGTGAAAATCCAAATCCGATTCTCCGAATTAGTAAAAAATATAAACTTCTGTATTCAAATGATGCTTCAAACATCAAATTCATTATCGATTTTAAAATTGATATCAATGGGGTAAATGACCAAGAATTAAAAATAAACTTGGCTCATTGCTTGGAAAAGAAAATTGAAAATTTATCGCTTTACTTAACGCGTAACAAAAGAACGTATTTGATAAACATAAAAAATGTCCTTAACGCAGAGTATTTTAATATCTATGCGAATGATATATCTTTATTTTTATCGCAAGTTGAAGAAAAAGAAGAGGAACTAAATCAACTCAATATAAAAATTGATGAACAGCGTAACTTTTACGAATATATTTTAAATAATCTACCTTCCGATATTGCAGTTTTCAGCCGAGAGCATAAATACCTATTTATAAATCCTCAAGCTATTAAAGATAAGGATACGCGTGAATTTATGATCGGAAAAGATGATTTTGATTATTGTAAGTTAAAAGGTATTCCTACGGATTCTGCCAAATTTAGACGTGCCGCTTTTAGCAAGGTAATAACGGAAAAAAAAGAAATCGAATGGGAGGATGAGTTACTTGATTTAGCAGGTAATCGAAAGGTGGTTTTGCGTAAAATGGCTCCTGTTTTTGATATAGATGAACAACTTCGTTATGTGGTTGGATATGGAATTGACATAACAGCGATTAAATTGTCGAAGGATATACTTCAACAAAACAATCTTTTTCAAGCTACTTTAATGGATCTGGCAACAAAATACATCAATTTGCCAATCGAAAAAATGGATGTTACAATTAACGAGTCCTTGTCGCAATTAGGAAATTTTGTCCATGTTGATCGAGTTTATATTTTCACCTATGACCATAAGTCTAAAACAGCTTCAAACACTTATGAATGGTGCGCGGATGGTGTCGGTCCACAAATAGATAATTTACAATTTATACCATTTTCAAGTATTCCATTTTGGATAGAAACACATGCAAAAGGAGATGAAATAATTATTGAAAAAACGACTGAATTACCTGATGGAACAGTTAAAGAAATGCTGCTTGAACAAGACATAAAGAGTGTATTTGCCCTTCCTTTAATGAAAGGAAATAAATGCATCGGATTTGTCGGATTTGATGCTGTGATTAATTACAGAGTTTTTTATGAAGATGAGAAGGATTTGCTTCGATTGTTTGGGAAAATGCTCGTTAATTTAGAGATTCAAACTAATTTCCTTAAACAAATTAATGCTAAAACAGAAGAAATTCAAAACATGAATACGGATTTGGAATTAATTGTAGCTGAGAAAACAAAACGAAATATTGAATTGTCCAAATCAATAACGGATCAAGAAAAATTAGTAACCATCGGTGAAATTGCTTCTGGGATTGCTCATGATTTAAACACGCCATTGGGTGCTATTAAAATTGGAGCCGAAAGCATTCGCTATACCTTAAGCGAATTACTAAAAAATATCATTTGGAAGTGTTCGGAAGAGCAAATAAAATTCGCTTGTGAGAGATCCGCGCAAAAACAAGGTGAATTATTTTTGGGGGGCCTTCAGTTACGGAGAGAAATAAAAGAATTTGAAGATTATTTATCGCTAAACTTCCCGGCATTAAAAGCAGAATCTAACGAAATCGCAGGCCTATTTGTTAAAAGTAGAATCTCACTATCCGAAACGAAATTTATTAAACAGTGTATGGAAACAGAAAACAGAAAAGACTTTCTGTTGCTGATTTATCATACTCAATTAAATAGAAATTTTATTGATACCATTCTATCGTCTAGCGAAAGAGGTGCTAAGGTGGTGCAAGATCTTCGGTCTTTTATCAAAGAACCCCAAAACACGAGTAAAGGAATGGTCAATCTTCGAGAAAATATTGCTACTGTTTTAACTATTTTTAATTATGAACTGAAACGAAACATCGATGTTGAATTTACTGTGCCTGATTCCTTATCGCTTCTTGGTTTCGATATTAAGCTTTTTCAATTGTGGTCTAATATTATTAAAAATGCAATAGAAGCGATGGATGATAAAAAGGAACGTGGAAAATTGAAAATTAATGGTAAAAAGACTAAAAAAGGTATTGAACTTAGTATAGAAAATAATGGGCCACTTATTCCTGAGCAAATCCAACAAAAGATTTTCGAAAAGTACTTCACCACCAAATCAGGCCAAAATGGTTCTGGATTGGGTTTAAGCATTGTGAAAAATGTGTTGGTTATGCATAATGCGACTATATCGCTCAATTCAACTTCAGTGTCAACTACTTTTACAATTTTCTTTAATGAATAGATGTGAACATAAAAAAACCGTCCCAACTGCTCAATAATTTATATTTATATCTATTTTTGTCGCATGGATGAAATAAAATATGCTGTCGTTTGTGTAGATGATGATGCCTTTATACTACAAATGTTAGGCTTTCAATTATCAAAAATCGTTGATCAAAAGTATACGCTCTTGGAGTATTTTACAGATCCTTCAGAGGCGCTTATAAACATCGACCAATTAGTTGCGGAAAAAATAGATATTATTTTTATTATCGTAGATTACTTAATGCCTAAAATGACAGGCGCCGAATTAATTCGTGAGATTAAATCAAAACATCCTAATTTAAAATGTGTCATGCTATCAGGACATGCGAATCCAATTTCGATTGAGGCCTTGAACAAAGAAAATATGCTTGAGTCATTTATTTCAAAACCTTGGAATGAAG
>JBIIOQ010000080.1:0-3988 GCA_044336865.1 Crocinitomicaceae bacterium
CCGGAATTGAAGCAAAGCCATTGAGTTCAGAACTTTGTTTTCAACTGGATTACCCTCGTCATATTGGCCAAAATTCCGAAAAGATTTACGATGAGCTCATTCGTTGTGATTGGGAAATGGATAATCAATTAACTACTCATTTTTCGATTCAAAAAAGGGAGATGAAAATTCAAGATTTTGCAGCTGTTGAAAATGTTGATCTCATCTATTTCGATGCTTTTGGTCCTCGGGTGCAAGCAGAAATGTGGGACATCACTATTTTGGAGAAAATGTTCCAATCCTTAAATGCAGGAGGCGCTTTAGTTACCTATTGTGCCCAAGGTCAATTTAAGCGTGACTTAAAAGCGATTGGATTTATTCTTGAGTCACTGCCTGGTCCTCCAGGTAAACGTGAAATGACAAGGGCAATTAAAATTTAATACATTTTTTTTCTCGGGCTAAATCTTAACCTATTTATCGTTTCATATAATCAAATGCCATAAATGCTAATTTGAATGGTCTTAATTATACCACAAGACTATTAACCCCATAGGGGTTGAATGTTTTTAGCGCTGGATGTAATCTAGCGAAAAAACATGAGATAGTTCCCTTTTTGGCATGTATCCGCCAGATGGCGGATACATGCCAAAAAGATCTTGTGGTTAGAAAGCAGTCCGTCAGTAATGCTACTAGCAAAATAGCTTGGATTTACAGCCTAACGTTATTATCCCAAAAAATCTCGGAACCAATAGCCACTGTCTTTGATCAGGCGCTTTTGTGTTTTGAAATCTACGTGAACCAAACCAAAACGAGGAGAAAAACCTTCGCTCCATTCAAAGTTATCTAATAAAGTCCAACAGAAATAGCCTCCAATATTGACGCCTTCTTGCTTCGCCCGTAATACTTGCTTTAAGTAACGTTGGTAATAGTCGATTCGTTTTAGGTCGTTTACCTTTCCTAAACTAAGCTCATCGGGAAAAGCACAGCCATTTTCCGTTACTATGATTTTTTTAACCCCGGGATAAGCGGCAAATTGTTTGATGATTTGATAAATTCCTTCCGGATAAACTTCCCAACCCATGGCTGTAATTTCTTGTACATGTCGTTTTTCGGGTTTAATTTCCAATCCTTTCATGATTGGAATCAAGCCCATCTTTTTTACGACTTCGCGCGTGTAATTTTGAATGCCGATAAAATCAAAATCAAAGCTTAATTTTTCCAAATCTCCTGGCTTTATATAGGCATCGAGTTTTTTTAAAATCGGAAAACTAGCTATTGGGTAGCCCATTCCCAAGGCGGGTTCAATGAATAGGCGGTTCAGTAATACATCCCAACGTTCTGCCGATTTCTTATCGTGTTTTTCACTGGTGTAGTAATCAACATGCGCACATGAGTAAGTGGTGCCAATTTGAGCAGCATGAACATTTTTACGGATAATTCTTCCGCCTTCTGCTTGTGCGAGGCATACGTGATGAACGGTCGGTAAAAAATTCTTGAATCCTTTTAATCCTGGGGCATGATAACCAATCAGATAGCCAAGCGCAGTAAAGGCTGAGGGTTCATTAAAAACCATCCAATTTTTTACTTTATTGCCAAAATTTTTACTGACCAATTCTGCATATTCACTAAACCAAGCCAAGGAATCTCGATTCTTCCATCCCCCTTGATCTTGAAGTACTTGAGGAAGATCCCAATGATATAAAGTAAGCCATGGCTCGAGACCTCTTTCAAGGCAGGCATCGATTACCCGATGGTAAAAATCTATGCCTTTTTGATTGGGCTCACCTGTTCCATTTGGCAACACTCGACACCATGAAATACTGAAACGAAAAACGGTCATGTTTAAGGACTTCAGTAGATCCAAATCTTGCTCATACGAATGGTAAAAATCACAGGCCACGTCGCCATTTTCTCCTGTTTTAATATTCCCTTTCTCGTGAGAAAAGGTATCCCATATGGATGCCGATTTTCCGTCTAGATCATGCGCTCCTTCGATTTGAAAGGCAGAAGTAGCTACTCCCCAACTAAAATCAGGACCAAAATCAAATCGAGAGAAATCTATATTATGCTGGAAAGGTATTTTTCCAAAAGCAAAATTAGGCGAGATGACAGCGCCTACCGAAGAAGCTAAAAATAAGCGCAAAACATTACGTCGCTCCATAGGTGAGATTTATGTTAACTTCAAAGGTAAATAAAGAATGTTAAGAGAAATGAAATTGGAATTTCAATTTATTCATCTTGTCCCAGCATAGCCGGAATCGTTTATAGAATTTAAATTAATTAGATCTTTCAAATAGAAAAGAATATATTTAATTTTGAACGAAATAGTAAAAAATGAAATATAATCTAATAATTTTCGCATCTTCTATATTGTTAATTGCATTAAGTAGTTCGGTGTGTTTTTCTCAGAATTATTTTATCACGACTAGTAAAGATTCAATTCCGTGTCGTCAAATTAATTTTTTTGATACCAATGCACAAGGAAAAATGATTGATTTTGAATATGTCAATAATCAAAATGAAATAGTTCGATTAAAGAAACAAGAAATTCCTGACATCCAACAGTTATGTCAAGATGGCGCTTTGTATTTAAGGATGCCTTTAAATCTTAATAAATCCGATGGCTATTACAGGTATGGAAAAAGAATGGTTAAAGGGAAAATTACAGTGGATGTCTTTGATGATGTCACCACTAGTTTTAAATTAAAAGAGAATTTTGACGGCTCAAACAACAGCCAAGGTGTAATGAAAGAAACCACTGAAGGTTTATAC
This sequence comes from Crocinitomicaceae bacterium, assembly GCA_044336865.1. GTDB lineage: Bacteria > Bacteroidota > Bacteroidia > Flavobacteriales_D > Crocinitomicaceae > UBA952. Next base: position 2,752 of record JBIIOQ010000080.1, read on the forward strand.
ATGCGACACGTAAAATTACCGAATGGTACTGTTTATGAAGTTTCGGGACTTAAAGGGATTAAAGCATTAAAGGCGATTAGAGAATATATGTTTGAATGTGAGCCTTATAAAACAGAATATTTCTCCAACCCAAAATATCAAACCTGCACGTTCGAAGAAGCGGTAGAAGATTATAACAAAATGTGTCCTGAATAAAGAGGTGGTGGGATTCTGCATAAGTTTTGTTTGCTTTCAAGTTTTATATAGCTTTACATTAAAATTAAAGCTATGTTTAAAAAACTACTAAGTTCCTTTTTTCTTTTATTTTCTGTAATTGTTGCTAATGCTCAGGTTGGTGATTGGATCGCTGCTAACCCTGGACTTGGCATAGACGTGGCTGTAGATCCTTTTAACGACAGTTATACTTGCGGTCAAATTGTAGGGACTAATAATCAAATTGGATCTTCTGTTATTAATAGCAACGGTCTTCAAGATGTTGTGGTGCAAAAATATGCATCTAATGGTGCCTTGTTATGGGTGAGTCATTTTGGGGGAGCTGGGAGCGATTATTCCTCTAAAATTGTTTTTGATGGTGTCAATGCTGTTTGGGTCGTTGGTCATTTTCAACAAACAATGACCGTTGGTGCTTTTACACTCGTATCCAGCGGTGGATCAGATGTTTTTATTGTGAAATTAGATGCTAGTAATGGTGCGATTTTAATGGCTAAGAAAGGGGGAGGGACTACCAATGATTACGCTATGGACTTGTGCCTAGGCTCAAATGGAAATTTGTTTTTCTCGGGAAATTACAATGGTACGTTCATTTTTCCTGGCGCAAACATTAATTCTGTTGGCAATGGTCATGCGTTTCTATTGGAATTAGATTTAGCAGGAATTCCAGTGCAATCTTTTGGTATAACGGGCGGAGTTTCTATTTGGACGCATACGGTCGATGTAAACGGTAATATTTATATTGGTGGTTTTTCGACCTCTACAAATATTGGGTTTAATGGATCGGCCCAATCAATGAATGGTCAGAATCACTTTATCGCCAAATTCGATGCAATGGGTGTTTTTCAGTCTAATACACTCTCATTATTTAATGGAGAGATTTATGGATTAAGCGCCGATTCAACTGGCAGTATATATTTCACAGGAAATTTCGATTCACAAGCGAGTTTTGGACCAATTTCTTTAGTGAATGGTGCGAATGATAACGCTATTCTGGTTAAGATAAATAGCAATGGAAATTATTCAT
>JBIIOQ010000081.1:0-3959 GCA_044336865.1 Crocinitomicaceae bacterium
AGGATAGATCGCCTTCCCATGCGGCAATGAATGCTGCCATTGGAAAGCTAATTTTTCTGCCTTTAGCAATTAAAAATTTTTTAAAGGGATCGTTTTTCGAGGATCTAAATTTTTCTGCATTTAGGTGCAATTCAATTGATGCTTTTTCAGTTTTTCCCTTTACTAAGCTAGATCCAGGTTTCATTTCCGAAAAAGGAAATTGATCATTTTTATGAAAGTAGCATTTTAAATTAAAATTGGCCGAGTCGCTATCATGGGCAAATATTGCATAATCAACTCCATATTTCTGTAGTTCCTTCCATTTTGAAAAAACCACTAAATTTTCATTTTTGAATTTGTTAAGAGCGAAGTATTCTTTCCAGAGCTTAGAGATGCCCATATGCTTTGCATTGTGAATACGATTCATCACTTTATATACATTTTTACCAGAATAGACGAGTAAATACTTTGAATCGTAATGTAAGAAAATATTTAATTTAGGAATAAAGTAAACATGCATCTTATTTTTTGAAGAATCTATTACCGCAATGTTTTGCTTAACTTTTTCAAGGGCTTGTTTGGTTTTAGTACTATCATTTAGTTGAATTATTGCGCCATATTCGCCATTTTCGTTGGCGAAAATAAAGATCTCTTTTTGAAAATTTAATCCAAAGGTTTTCCCCTGTCCAAGCAGGTATTCAGCACTAGTCAAATCTCTAAATGGCGTCTTATAGAAGTAAAGCATGCTATTTGTTTCCTTGATTAAATCAAGAATTTTTACACTACCTATAAAGTCTGCATCAGGTAATCGATCTATAATTCTTGGCTTTGGTGCTTTACTAAATATAAAAGGTTGAAAATATAAAAAGGCCGCAAGAACAATAGCAAGTAGAGTGATTAACAGCGACTTTTTGTACATCGTTTTACTTTGAAAAAATATAAAGCGTATTTATAAGATCTAATAAGTGCTCGCCTGAATTTTCTTCTCCACGAAATTCATAATTCATTATGAAGTTTGTTGATTTACTTGTGGTCTTGGTTGACTTTAAGTACATTTTGCCAGATTTACCTTTTAATGAATTAATCATTTCGCTTCTGCGTTCATCTAACAGATCGCTAGGGAAGCGATTTAAGGCACCTGAGATATCTAAATATCCATTCATAAAACCGTTCTTTTGAATTTGCCTACTTATTTTTTTTGGAAGTTGATCTGCTCCATATCCATCGGAGTGGTTGATAGCCAAGTCCTCATCATTCGTGAAAATGAATAAGTCATTCTTATTGATCATATAAAGTGGCGCTGCATCTAATATAGCATTTTGAAATACCCAATAATTATCGTGTTTTTCAAATTTACTAGTCAAACGGCTTAAGTTTTTCAGTATAATTTCCGGTATATCATCCCTTTCAATTGAAAATCCTAAGGTGAAAATTGGCATGTCTTCCACCGCATCAGTTTCTCTCTCCCCATATTCGAATGTTTCTTCATCGTAATAGAAATCAATTTTCTTTGTTTTTATTTTTTTTATACCATTAAATGTCCCAAACATACTGCCTTTGTAGGTGTCAAATAATGCATCTTTATTTACTAATTCATTTAATAATTCAAGGGTTAGCACATTCATTGCAAGATCAGCATTTTTTTCTGACGAAAGAATTGGCATAACTACCTCATAGGCTTTTTCATACGCTTTTCGCATATTTACATTATATGTAAAATAGGCTGAACTGCCCTTGTGAATATATTTAGCAATGTTTTTATCGAACTTAGAATCGTTCATTTCTTGATAAACAGAACCTAATTTTTCTCCATATCTGGCTTCTACTAAGAAATCAATTGATTTATCCTTTAAGATTAAATCCCCCAAAATGATGTTCCCGGTATAGAGTTCTTTAATGTCTCGATAAAGTGAAGGCATAACCGTTTGAAAGTACCAAAGCCCATTCGCTTGTTCGAAGCTTCTCGAGTTATCTAAATAGAAGGTTCCCTCGCACGGATGTGTAAGTTGCTCAGCAAATCTCGGATCATTTTTTAACAGGTTATTATTTTTAATGAATAAATCATCTAAAAGCTCCGCTAATAAAGCTTGTTGCAATTCTAATTGAACACTGTCCCTGAGTTCAAAATAATTTTTCTCATTAGGGTCCTCATTTGCTTCTGGAAAATCGACAATTGGCTCACGGTTTTCTTCTAGCTCATTAGTAAAGTCATCATTTTCATAATTTATAGAGTCATTTTCGTCAAATAGTTCCTCATCAAATATGTCATCATCGTCTTCATCATATTCCCACCCGAAAGGATATTCATTTCCTCTTGCATACCAGATAGAATCTGTTTGAGCATCTATAGATTCAGTAGATGGTTCAATCCTAATGAGTAATGCCGTATTATCTTTTATGATAAGGTTATTAAAAAAGGATCCATATTGCTTAACACCACTATATTTACTATAGATTTCTGTGAAATCATCAAAGACTTCAAACAGAGACATTGAATTTTTTACGCCAAAGGTGAAGCCAGACAATTCATAGTTATCATTTTTACCGTAAAAAACATTTAATCGTTGATTAAAATCAATACCTGCATCTTTTAATGTTTTTTCCGAAGTAGATCCGTCGAATAGTTCCTGATGTACTTCCTCCATAAAGTCATATTTGACAAGTTCATCCATTGATATTTTTTGCAGTAAATTGAGGTTGTTTATACTAAAAACGGTAACTGCATTTTGGGGGATCAATAATTCAGATTGTGCAAACAAAGTAAAGTTGGTCAATATTAGAACTATAAGTATAGAGTTTTTCATTTAAGGGAAAATTACTTGTTTTTAATGGGGGTTAAATAAATAGTATTTTCTATTAGCGAATAATTATTTTGTAAATCGAATGTATTTACCTTCAGCATAGACGCTGTTTTTGAAGGGTTTAGTTTAGTTTCGGGTTTTTCAGCATGATCAATAGGCCGGTCAAAATGATTAATGGAGGTATAACTACCTGTTTTTAACAGGTCTAATTCGGTCTCTTTTAATTCTTCAGAAATAGTTAGGGAAAGCAGGGGTATATTTCTCTTCAAGATCTTCCCATCCCAACTCAACCAGTTTTGGTTTAGTTCTTTAATCTCTTTTCCGTTATTCATAAAAAGAATAGCTGCTTTTAAGGCATTGTGGAATTCATTAATAGATGCAAAATCACAGGAGAATTTAACTATTAAATCATCTTCTTTAATAATCATGGAAACATTGGTAATGCCAGGTTGAGTTTTTAAATTAAGCGCAAAATTATTTAGCTTTTCGGATATTTCCTTCAGCGAGGGCACTTTTTTGCCATCGATACTATCCAGTGCCAGTATTGAATTTACTTTTATTTTGCTAGCACTTAAATTCAAAATATATTTGAATGTTCCGCTGCCATCATTATGTATAGTTAAATCATCAATCAATTCAATACATGAGGAGAGTAATACTAGGAGTAAAGTCGAAAAGAGAATTAGCTTTTTCATAGGCTAGCCATTATACAAAAATAACACCCAATTTATTATCAAAGAGCTATTGATTGATTATTGTTATCAACAATAAAAGATAATTAAAATTAATGGCATATAAATAATACCAAGTTTTATTATTGTAGGGTTAGTTTCTTTTCCAGATCTTCCAAGTACGACCTAAATTGTTTATCAGTTTCTGATAGATTTACTACAGTACGGCAGGCATGTAATACAGTAGCATGGTCTTTTCCTCCGCAATGTGCACCGATATTGGCAAGTGATGATTTAGTCATCTTTTTAGAAAAATACATTGAAATTTGACGAGCTTGAACAACTTCTCTCTTACGAGTTTTAGATTTTAACATTTCTATCGGTAAGTCGAAATAATCGCAAACTACTTTTTGAATATATTCAATGGAAACTTCTCTTGCGGTATTTTTTACAAATTTATCGACCATTTGCTTGGCCAATTCTAAGGTAATTGCTTTTTTATTTAAAG
>JBIIOQ010000002.1:0-154787 GCA_044336865.1 Crocinitomicaceae bacterium
AAATCGGACCTTATTTTCTTTGTCCTTTTGTCTTGATACAAAAGAACGAAAAAATCAAGTCGCTGATTATTCTTCAATACACTCCACTCTTGAAATAAGACCGTTTCAGCGATCTCTGCGAGCTGCTTTACGGTGCCCTTATTTCATTTCGCTTCACTTTATCAGAATAAAAGGCGACAGGAGAAAAAACGAATTTATTTTTTAAAATGAAAGCTTGCATAAGAGAATGATTGTATTGAAATAAGACTTTAGACCGTGCCTCTCGATCCGCTCCGCCGCGGCGAGGCGGACTCTATGCCCTTTAAGTGAATCGAGCGACTTGTGCTGAGCGCTAGTGCCGAGCCTGTCGAGTTATGCCGAAGTAAGCCGAGAGACACTTATAGAGAAATAAGATAACTCCTTTCAGTAGCAAAAACCACGAAAGTCCAGGGATTATTTGATAGAACTTGAACAATTAACTATTTTTGCACACCTACTATCTTTCCACAAAGAAAAATATGACGATTGACAAACTATTTCATGCCATTACTGACATTGAGTTTCAATACAAACGATTCATCAAAACAAAAGAATTTGAAGATGAATCCCTTATGCGTTTTGATATCATATCGGCAGAAATTTGCCAGCAAATAATTAAAATGGCCTTAAATGATGCCATTACTGAAGAGGCAAAAAATCTAGGTAGGATAGATATTAATTATCTACCCCAAGTAGGTTTTGGAAGAAAGGTATTGAATGCTATTACCTTTGGTTACTCGACTAAAAAATACCTTCAAAAAGAGCGGCTAAACTATTTGTATGGCGCAATTCATGCTCGCAATAGATTATTTCAACTGGTTGAATTGCACTTGAAAGAAGAGTAAAAAATCTAACGCTTTACAATAGAATGAGTGGTTTGAATGCCATTTTGTTCAATCGATAAAAAATAAAGTCCACTCTTCCAATCCGTAGTATTTACCGTGTATGTACTCGAAAAAACCTTATCCGATATGATTGTACGCCCTTGTATATCAATTACTGAAAATGCCATTTCAAGGTCTAAACCTGGTTCAATAATGAAATAGTCTTGGAAAGGGATCGGATACACTTTAGCGGAAACAGCTTGCTCATGAATACCAACAAAGCAATTATTTGATGCGTCGAATGTTGGTGTAGCAGCCGCAAAAACTAAGCCGCCATCAGGACATCTTGCGTAAGAAATATCGGTGGTTTGAAAACTAAATCCGACTGCATCGTACATCGTGAGTCCATTGCTAAAATAAATGCTCTCGCCCGTAGAACCGAGCTTAAAATTGGTATGTAAACCAACTTGATTGGTATCGTCATCTGTCCAAACAATTAAATAATCATTTGGAAGAATAATACTACCCGCAGGAAACGACCATTTCATATAATTTGTAGCATTATCGGATAAATAAAGTCCAGATAAATCAAAGGCGGTACTTGTTGTGTTGTATAACTCAATCCAATCATCACTTTCGCCATAATTATCAAAAGCCGTAATGGAGTTAGACGCCATGATTTCGTTTATCAATACATTTCCAACTTGAGGTATCGGAACGGATAAGGCCAAGGAATGAAACTCATGTTCTGCGCGTTGTGGACTAAATAATCCAGCCACATTATTATCGGCATAAATATAATACTCAAATACAGGTCCATCTGCTAAAACTTGGCAACCATAAACTTGGTCTCCCGCTATTCCATCACCATGTGCTCCATCATCAAACATTAATACACGATTAAATTTCAATGGATGAGAAGTCCGATATCCTAAATAAACATCTGTTTCGTTCGTGCAAGTTGCCGTAATATAAAACGTAGAATTAATCGTAGGTGAAAGAACGCTTGAAGCGTAACTCGTAATCACTGGGGCAACAAGTAAATAATTCGCATTGGTAGTTAAGTAAGAAATCCTGGCTGCCATGAGTTGTTGTATACCCGGAATTGAAAAGCCTGACGTTCCCCCTGCGGCAACTGAGGTGGTCAAAGAATTAGTGAATTGGGCAAAGGTGTAGAACTTATAAGGATCAGCTTGAACCGACGAATTAATGGTGGTGCGTAATGTATTAGCGCTTGTTAAATAATCGCCGGAAATAAAAATTTCTTGTACAATGGTTCGTAAATGCGCCATATACATTCGTTTATATATAGGATCACCAAGGATTTTCTTTATTAATGGATGAATCGCAGAAGTGCTATTAGACATAGGGTCTAGGGTTGTCGAAACGGTAGTTCCGGAACCTGTTCCACCTGGAAATCCACCAAAACTCATGTTTAAATCCCAAACAGTAGTCACAAAACGATCATTAATGTCGCGGTACAAATAATAATTTTGGCGAAATGCCCCGTTGTAAGAATCTAAATTAACCAAGACGTTGTTGTAGGCTAACATCCATATGGCGCGGTCAATGTCTAACTTTGTCTCTATTTGGGTGAAATTATTATTCAATACAGTAATCATATCCACTAAGTCGTACCAACCATAGGTAGACTTTAACTCATAACCCTGAGCATAAGAAGCTGTGTCGCTATTAATGTAGTTTAGATCAGGGCTAATGGTACTTCCCGGACCAGCACCTCCAACGGGATTACATTTAAAAAAAGATCCGTCTGAACTATAATAATGCGCTGCATTAAAATCATTTGAAATGTCCTCAGCGTTGGAATATAATCCACGCAATGAACCATTGACATATACGTTCGCAAAATTCGCTTTGGGACAATCCATGTACTGCTCTAAAATGGCGTAGGATAATACTTCTCGAATCATGGAAGGATCGCGGTAGCCATTTTGCAATTTGATATCAGCATAGCCTAAATAATCTTGATTCCCTTTAATGTAATCCAATTTGATATGAAATGGGTTTTTATTATTAGTTGGATTGTAGGTACTGTTTCCTTTGTATTTAACCCCAACACTATCAAACGAAACCCCATTAATTCGGACAGAATCCGCCACAATATAAGATTCCGTTGTTGCTGCTGCATCTAACTGAGCATCCCAATTCGAAAAGGAGAAAAATAGTTCGATATTTTGAACTACGCTTCGATCGTAAAAGTTTTGAGAAATAGAATTAAACGATAGTAAAAGAGAGAAATAAATTAAGGTAGATTTCATAAAAGTAGAATTACTAATCAATAAATCATTGAATAGATTGAATGTTTAGATGCTCAAATTTACAAAAACCTTCGTATTAGTTAATAATAATTTAACATTGGGGGATATTTACCATTAATAAGAAGCCGTGATGAAACTAATTATGGTTAAATTAAGATATTGACACGGTTTTTGTTCAAAATTACTATCGAAATTAACTACAACACTTAAATTATAGGATTACATTTGAAATCAAACAATATTATGATAAAAACATTCCTTGTCGCCATACTTTCACTAAGCTTCGCTTGTGGATGCGCACAGTCGCCTAAAACAGAAAAAAGAGTGCAAGCTAAAACGAGCTATAATTTTGAATTAAAAGATTATTTATCCGATAATGCATCCCTAAATGATGAAGTATCTCGAATCTTTAACACACTAGATGATACGTCTATTGTTGCGCAATTAATTATGCCGGCGGTAGGGAAATATGGACAAACAAGAGCAACGATTGAAAAGCATATTTCGCAAAGAATGATAGGTGGAGTGTTAATGTTAAATGGAAGTAAGGAAGAGTTTACCGCAATGATTAAAGATTTTGAAGCCACCAATAAACAACTTGGTGCCTTGCCTTTCTTATACAGCGCAGATGCAGAACCAAGTTTAGTGAATCGAAAGATTAGTGGATCTACGCCTGTAAAGAAGGCAGCCGAAATTATGTCTCTTGAAGAAGTTATCGCTACCACGCTTTCAATTGCTAAAGACCTAAACGAAATAGGCATTAATTATAACTTTTCCCCTGTAGTGGATGTAGCTGGAAATGCCACTGTTGGTTATCGTGGCTTTGGCTCTAAACCCGACCAACTTATCCCTTGGTCTTGGGCCTTCATTGAAAATACCCAAAAACAAAATATAATAGCTACTGCCAAACATTTTCCAGGTCACGGTTTAGTGAGTGGAGATACGCACCTTTCGCTGCAAAGTATCGACGGCGAATTGAAAGAAATAAAAAACTATCCCGCGTTAATTAGCAGCGGAGTTCTTTCTATTATGGTGGCACACATTGCCGTTGTAAACAATGAAAAATATAATACCAACGGACTGCCTGCTACTTGTTCCGATAAAATCGTGAACCAACTCTTGAAAAAAGAGCTCGGATTCAAAGGTTTAATTGTGACAGATGCAATGAATATGGGCGGCGTAGTAAATGTTCCTCAAAGTGCGAGTAAATCAATCTCAGCTGGTTGCGATATTATTTTAATGCCGGTAGACGCTGCTAAGACTCATAAGGAAATCTTGGAGTTATACAAAAAAGATAAGGCTTTCAAAATGCGAGTGGACGAATCAGCAAAGAAAGTAATAAGAATGAAAATAGCCTTAGGCCTAATTTCTAATTGATATACAAATCAATAAGACCTTCTGGTGCTTTTATTTCAAGAATGTTATCTTCTCGTCTTACCCGATGAATTAATCCATCAAAGATCGGAATCAAAATTTCAAGGCCATTAAAATCAATCTTTAATAAAGGATTAGCGGCATGGTCTATTACCTCGATGATGATGCCTATGTTTCCCTTTTTCATGTCAACGACTTGAAATCCAATGACCTCATGATCATAAAAGGAATCCTCACCTAAATCTGGCAATGACGTTTCCGGAATATAAATATTCTTTTTCAAGAGTCTTTTGGCTGCGGCCTCATCGTCCACACCCTTAAATTTAACGGTAATAAATCCTTTGTTTTTTAACTTAACATGTTCGATAAAAAATGGAGTTAAACAGGAATCAATATCCAGAACAAACATTGAACTTTCAAGGTATTCACTCGAATCAGTAACGTCTAAAAACAAAGAGACCTCACCTTTAAATCCGTGAAGTCTCGCTACTTGTCCTATATAAATACAATCTTCTTTTTGCATGCAATTATTCAGCGGCAGGTGCCTCTTCAGCACTTGACTCGTCTGCTTCTGGCGCTTCTTCTGCAACTTCTTCTTCAGCAACCGCTTCTTCAGCAACCACTTCTTCTGCAACTACTTCTTCAGCAACCACTTCGTCTGCAACCGCTTCTTCTGCAACTACTTCTTCAGCAACCGCTTCTTCTGCAACCGCTTCTTCTGCAACTACTTCTTCAGCAACAACTTCTTCAGCAACCACTTCTTCTGAAACTGCTTCGTCTGAAACCACTTCTTCTGAAACCACTTCTTCTGAAACTACTTCTTCTTCAACAACTGTATTCTTAGCTTCTATCATAGCCGCTTTAGCAATATTTGCTTCTACTTCGGCCTTCATTCTATCTGCCTTTTCTTTACTTGCTGATTTAGAAAGTGAATCTTTTTTACCTTCAATCTTTCCGTCTTTTTCTTGAAGCCATTGGGTAAATTTCGCTTCTGCTTGTTCTAATGTTAAAGCGCCTTTTGCTACTCCTTTTAACAAATGGTTCTTATGAAGAACACCTTTGTAGGATAAAATAGCGCGAGCCGTTTCAGACATTTCAGCTCCTTTTTGAACCCATGCTAATGTGTTATCGAAATTAATTTCAATCACAGCAGGATTGGCTACTGGATTATACGTTCCTAATTTTTCAATGAATCTACCATCTCTTTTCGCTCTGCTATCTGCTGCTACTAAGTGAAAAAAAGCTTTTCCTTTTTTTCCGTGACGTTGAAGTCTAATGCGTGTTGCCATATTTTTTTTTTTTACAATTTGAGGTCCGAAACCTCGGTTTATAATTTATTTTGAGGGTGCAAAGATAGGCTTTTTATTTTGGGTTTAAATACATTGAACCCTATTTTTAAGAAAAATAGTTAATTCCGATCTAATTTATAGGTGTATTGCACCATAAGGCATCGAGGCTGTTCTATTTTCAAGGGCCGTAAAGAGTAGCTGCGATTAAATATATTACTAGCAATGACGGCAACTTTGTGAGAAGGGCTGATGGTGTAAGAAAGGCGCGTATCAAAAATCCAATTGCCGAAGCGATGTGCATTAAAATAGTCCATGTAACGAATGTTTTGCTTATCGCCTCCAGAATTGGCGGTGGTTTCCTCAAAGTCTTTAATAATCGCATCCATATTCACAATCTTACTAAAATACTTCGCGCTCACACCGAGCGAAAATTTAGAAAATATCGTTGCTTCAGCATCAAATTTAAGATTATGTAAAAAGCGGTATTTTAATATTTGACTTGCCGAATCCATCGATGTTGTATTGTAGCTGTATTGACGATTTATATCATCAACAGCATAAACATAATCAGGATTGAGCGTCTTTGGAACAATATAATTGTAGCCTGTCAAAAAAGTGAGTTCGAAATTTTTTGAAAACTTAGCTGTACCAACAAATGAAAGATCTATTCCAATTACACGAGAAGCGCCTGTATTAAGAAATTTGAATCCTGCAAACGATGCTGGAGCATTAGCGACATCCCAAATACCAAACATATATTCAATCGTATTTTGATATTCCTGCCAAAAAACTGCGGCATCTAAATACGCCAACATTTTTCCCAACTTAATCCCTTGCTTGAAACCGACTTCAGCATTCCAACTACTTTCGGGTAATAAATCCGGGTTTGGAAAAACCCCAAAATTACCAACACCTGTTTTTATAAATCGCTCGGTGATCGTTGGAAATCGATATCCTTGTCCAAACGAAGCCCTAAGATATGATTCTTGGTAAATTTTTAGGTTGGCACCCGCTCTAAAAATCGGCTTAAAAGCAGTTACATTATTATTGAGCTGAAAATATTCTAAACGAGCACCTGCCGAAAGTGTAAGAAGCTTCTCAACTTTATGTTCAATTTGAGTATAGGCCGATAAATTCAATAATTGATTATTTGGCGATCCGGAACCCACATAAATATTAGCGAACGAATTAGTAAAAGTTGAGGTGATCCCTCCAATGAAATCGATACCTTTTAATTGCGCATACGACTTTTGAAACATATAATCAGCGTAATAAGTGGTGGCTGAGTTGGATTGATTGGCTGTGCGCTTATTGTCAGCATGTAATATGCGTGTTCTTAAATAATGACGACCATCGGTTTCGGTTAGAAATTGCACAAATGGATCGAGATTAAAAATAAATTGATCTTGTAAAAATACCGCCCCAGGATAGGCTCGGTATAAGCCAGACGTATCATCTAACCAAGCAAATGACATATTACTTCTCGCCACCATCACATTCCCATTAACACCATAATTTAATCCTTTGATTTTTTTGGAACGATACCTCAAATTAAAATTCAAACGTGCGCGCTGAGAAGCCATTTGTTTATCGGTAAAATTAGAGATGGAATCAATGACATATTGACCCGGTTTTGGAGCCCCAATGTACCCATGATCATAATTTACATTAGCTCCCAAAACAACATCTAGGTTTCCTTTTTTTTCTGAATGCAAGACATTTACCCCTGAAATTAAGGGGACTCCTGTCCACCAAGTTGCTCCATCAATTGAAGGATTGGAATAAAATCCTGAATAAAGATTCACTTTCGTTAATGGCTTTGCCTTAGGATAAGCAGTACGGATATGAATTGAACCAGACAAGGCAGAACTTCCAGATAATACGGAAGCGGCTCCTTTAATGACCTCTATTTGGCTAATATTCTCAACAGGAATAAATCCCCATTCCGGTCGTCCAGCATCTCCAGAAAGCATCGGCATATCATCAACCATAACTGCTACCTTTGAACCTACGCCAAAAGTAAAGCCACTTCCACCTCTTATTTGTGGTTCACCATCCAAAATATTTAATCCAGGTGTTTGATCCAAAGCGGTTTCGATACTTCTTGTATTTTTATTTTCAATAAGCTCAGGCTTCAATACTACCATCGTGACTGTTTGTTCCTCTAATGGCTTATCGAATTTTCCAACACTAACCTTCACTTGCTCAAATTCCAACACATAAGGCTCCAAAGTAATGTTATGCTTAATAACTTGACCTTCAATGAGTAGATGATTTGATGTATCGGATTTCATTCCAGAATACTTGCAAAGCAATTTGATATTACCAGCTGGTAAAAACAAGTTGTAATTCCCTTGATCATCGCTTACAGCACCAATCGTAATGTCTTTCTTATAAATGACAGATGCACCAACAATTACATTGCCCTTTGCATCCAGCACTTTTCCCTCTATTGTTCCATTTTGTGCGAAACAAGAAAAGGAATAGAGAAAACTAAATAAAATGGAAAGACGAAAAACCATTAAAAATTAATCTACGATAAATTTAAGGGTGCCGGCCTTTCCTGAAAGTAATTGATAACGAGCAAAATGGACACCAGACTGAAGTTTAACAGAAACGTTATTTTTCATAGCCCCTTCAAATTCTACTCCACCTAGCACATTAAGGATAGATAGTTGTCCGTCAATAATTTGGTCAGAAAAAAATTGTACACCTGAAGCATCAGAATAATTTACCGTTAATGCTAAGTCAGTATTAGCAGTAATTCCTGCACCCGAATTGTAAATCAATTGGATATCATCGATCAATACTTCATCATTGGCAGCTCCACCGCCTGGCGTTGAATTGGTAGCAAAGGTAACGAGTATGTATTCCGCTATCAGGCCAGTATTGACCGATGCTACAAAAGGAGCAGAAAATCGAGCCCACGCCCCATTTGTAGGGCTGTAGTTAAGAACGGCATCCGCCAAAACATGCGGTTGAGATAAAGCATCTATTGGATCGCGCGTATCGTAAGCGTCGTGAACTATAGCATGTACTCTGGCCATTTGACTACCCGAACCTGCTTGGGTATATTTCGCCCAAAATACGATAGAATCAGGAATACTTGCACAAGTCTCAGAAAAGTTTGCATCAGCGATAGAAGAATAGTTATAGTTTGCTGCGTTTGCAGGTGTTGTACTTCCCATATTGATGCGTCCGCAAGTCATGGTGCCATTGGCTGTAATTCCTAAAACGGAAGTCGACCAGATGCGTGCGCAATACATTCCTGAAGCCCCAGCTCTGATGCTAGAAGATCGTTCAAGTTGCTTATTAGCAAATCCAGCGAAATTTCCTGATCCTGTTTTAAATCCGTTCCAGTTATCTGGCTCTTCGGTGGGAGCACCCACGTTCGACCATAACTCAAGGTTACTATTACCAATTTGAGTTTGCCCAAAAAGAAAACCAATAAACAATGTAAACGCTAAGAAAGTAGTAATTTTGGTCATAATTTATAATTTAAGATTAAAACAAATATAAATAAAATACGATAGCTTGATTCAAAAATAAACTAAAATTGACCTTAATCTTATCTCTACTTTAGCAAAATATTAAGAACTGAAATGATTTCAACCGAAAAATATCCGATAATGGAACACTTTTTCACCATTCAAGGTGAGGGAACCTATTCAGGCAGAGCAGCTTATTTCATTCGTATTGCAGGCTGCGATGTTGGCTGTGTTTGGTGCGATGTAAAAGAAAGTTGGGATAAGGACCAGCATACAACCATGACCACCAATGAAATCATCGAAAAAGTTACTGAAAGCAAAACAGATTTTGTTGTCATTACTGGAGGCGAACCAGCAATGTATGACTTACGTCCTTTGGTTAATCAATTGAAATCGCTGGGAATTACCATAGCGATAGAAACATCCGGTTGTTATCCGCTGCAAGGCGATGTAGACTGGTATTGTTTTTCACCAAAAAAGTTCAAGGCACCCTGTGATGAAGCTTATTTGCGAGCAAATGAATTAAAAGTAATCATAAACCATCCCTCCGATTTAGATTGGGCAAATAAGCATGCAGAAAAAGTGTTAGATAGCTGTCAATTATTTCTTCAACCCGAATGGTCAAAGGCTGAAAAATTACTACCTTTAATTATTAGTTATGTGAAGGGTAACCTGAAGTGGAAAATCTCGTTACAGACTCATAAATACATGAATATTCCATAAAGAAATTAATATGCTGAAAGTTACAATATTCCTTTTTTCGATTCTGTTTATTCATCTTTCATCTTCAGCTCAATTTCGATATTCAACAAAGAGTAAAAAAGCGATAAAACTTTTGGTGGCTGCCCAAAAAGCACCGGGAGAGAGCTTAGATCCAAAAACAAGAGGTCCAAATTACAGAGAAGGCCTTTATCTTTTAGAACAATCCTTAAAAAAAGACCCGAACTTTTGGGAAGCACACATCCTTTCAGCTCAATTTAACGAAAGTTTAAATTTATATACACAAGCTATTTTTCACTACGAAAGTGCCTTAAAAATTAATCCTGAGCATTCGATTTATGGATCAACACACTACCATTTGGCAGCATTATTCTTGGCGGAAGGAGCGTATGATAAGGCGTTGAAATACGCCGATATATTCCTGAAAAACGAAAATGCCGGTGAGGAGTTTGTAAGAAATGCCAAAATAATGCAGCAAAATGCCAATTTTGCGATTCAAGCCATAAAAAACCCAAAGAGTTTTTCCCCTATAAACATTGGTGAAGGAATAAATACAGCTGATCCAGAATATTACCCAACCATCACAGTAGACGGAAAAACCTTGTTATTTACAAGAAGAATAGCAGATAATCGTGTGAAAGGCTACCAAGAGCAAGAAGATTTTTTTGTCTCCAATTTGGGAATTGATAGTGTATGGAAAAAATCAACTCCCATGACGAATAATGTAAATACAGTAAATAATGAAGGTGCCCCTACCATTTCAGCAGATGGAAAGAGTTTAATCTTTGTAGCTTGCTCAGACGAAACAGGAACGTATTACGGCGAAAACAGGAGCGGTAAAGGCAGTTGCGATTTATTTTACACTAAAAAGCTAGGGAAGAGTTGGATAAATCCCATTAATTTACCAGGTGGCGTCAATACATCGCATTGGGAATCACAACCTTCTTTGTCTGCTGACGGAAAAACACTCTATTTCATAAGAGGAATGCGTGGTAAAAACGCGAATGGAAATAGTGATATTTATGTCGCTTATTTGCAAAGCGATGGCAATTGGAGCAACTCACTTCGATTACCTGATTTCATAAATACACCATTTGCAGAAGAATCAGTTTGCATACATCCTGATGGTAAAACACTCTATTTTGCATCTAGGGGGCATATTGGAATGGGAGGTTCAGATTTGTTTGTAAGCAAAATGGATGCAAACGGTAATTGGGGAAAACCAATGAATCTAGGTTATCCAATCAATACTATGTATGATGAAAATTCATTACTAGTTTCTCCAACCGGTGATATTGCATTTTTTGCATCCGATAGAACCGGAGGCTATGGCGATTTAGATATTTATTACTTTGTGTTACCATTAGAATATAGACCTACTAAAACCTTATATTTTGACGGGAATGTTTTTGATCAATTAACCCGATTGCCATTACCGGGCCATTTTCAACTAACCGATATAGAAAGCGGTGAACTTGTAATTATTTCTGATGCCGATAAAGTAGATGGTTCTTTTATGGTTGCTTTACCCGTTAATAGAGAATATGCGATACAAGTCACTCAAAATGGCTATGCTCCCTACTCGCTTAATTTTAATTTAAAAATACCAGATGGATCAGATCATTATCATTTGGATATTCCGATGAATCCATTAACTAGTTCAACAGAAAATGTACTCGCTAATGTATTTTTTGACTTAGGAAAAGCCACCTTACGCAAAGAGTCCGCCATAGAATTAAAAAACTTAGGCGCTTTCTTAAAGCGCAATCCGAGCCTAAAAATTGAATTGGGTGGACATACCGATTCGAGAGGAAATGATACCGATAACATGTTGCTTTCTACTGAGCGAGCAAAAACAGTCTATAATTACTTAATCACAAATGAAGGAATTGCAGCCAACCGACTAAGTTATAAAGGGTATGGTAAAACACAAGTCATTATCACCGATAAAACCATTGAATCCCTAAAATCACTAGAGGAAAAGGAATTAGCGCATCAAAAAAATAGACGAACAGTTTATAAAATAATTAATTAATGCATTTATTAAGAGTTCTTCGCCCAATCAATTTAGCCATCATAGTTTTCACTATGTTGGGCGCAGCCTATTTTATTCTATCTACGAACTCCTATCAATTCGTTCGTTTCCATGTAATCGATTTTAGTTTATTAATTTTCTCAACCATATTAATTGCCGCAGCAGGCAATATTATTAACGACTACTTTGATATAAAAGCAGATCGAATCAATAAGCCAGATTCATTAATTATTGGAAAATATATTAAAAAAAGGTGGGCAATTTTATTACACTGGATTTTTAATGGCGTAGCAGTAGCGATATCACTTTATTTAAGCGTAAAGTATGAATCACTCTGGTTTATATTTATACATGTTGTTAGTGGTAATTTACTTTGGTTTTATAGCCTTAAATTAAAAAAGAAAGTAATCAGTGGAAATATTGTCATTGCCATTATGACCGGAATAATACCTCTCTTAACGGTTATCTTCTTCAAAGTAAGTAATGAATCAAACAGTACATTTTCTCCTTATCATGCTGATACTTGGTCCGTTTTCATCAACTACAATCTAATTTATCTTGTTGCCGTTTGTGCTTTTTTTCTAAACCTATCAAGAGAAATTATAAAAGACATTCAAGACATGAAGGGTGATAAAGAGATACAAGTAAAATCATTACCTATGGTAATCGGCGAACAAAAAGCGTATTGGCTAGCCGCTGCAGTAGCACAATTAAGTGGAATCTTTTGCCTCATAGCTTTTTTTTACTTTAAATCCACATTAACAAACGAACCAATAATCTGGGTTATTTTCTTCGTAAGTGCCGGAATAAATTCATTATTATTACTATTTCCCTTTATTAAAAAATTAACTATAAAACATTGTAGCCAATTAATTAAGATATCACTTTTTATTGGCATTTGTGCACTCTATTTTTCTTAATGACGTGAAAATTATACTTGGCTCCCAATCGCCTCGAAGGCAAGAACTTTTGAGTGCTCTCGGATTTGAATTCGAACTATTAATTCCCAATATCGATGAAGTTTATCCTCCCGAAACACCTATTGATAGTGTTGCAGCCTACATAGCGAAAAAAAAAGCTGAAGCTTTAGTAGGAAGAATAAATGAACATTCTATATTGATTTGTGCAGATACTGTTGTCGTTTTAGATGGTAAAATAATTGGGAAACCTACAAATTATGCCGAGGCACAAGAAATGCTTGAAGAGTTATCAGGAAAAACACATAAGGTAATAACATCCTATTGCATCGTGAATAAAAACCAATACCATTGTAATTCAGTTGAAACACTCGTAACATTTAACACATTAAAAGAAGAGGAAATACGCTATTATTTAGAAAATGGTAATCCTTACGATAAAGCGGGAGGCTATGGTATTCAGGATTGGATTGGTTGTATTGCTGTTCACAAAATCGCTGGATCATATACTAACGTGATGGGCTTTCCAACGGCAGAGATTTTTAATGAACTTAAAAAGTTAGGCGCATAAAAAAAGGTGAATACTCACCTTCTTTTAAAAATATACTTTGGTGCTTATTCAACTACTTCAAACATCACCCTACGATTTTTAGCATCGCGAACTTCGTTATCATCATCACTTTGAATCTCTAGGCTACTTATAGTTGATCCGCTAGAGTCAACATCAATTCGGTCTTCAGTAATGCCTTGCTTAACAAAATAATTTTTAATTGCGTCAGCTCTCTGTCTTGCCATATTGATTAACTCTTGATTTTGCTCAGCTACTTCGTCTTCTTTTTTATCATTATGACCTGTTATTTTTATACGCATAGAAGAATTTTCGTTCATGGCTGCAATAATATAATTGAAAGCCTCTTTACCTGAGGGAGTATAAGATTTCTTACCAAATCCGAAATAAGCAACTTGCTCCTTAATTTTCTGATCAATAGTCATCTTATCAGTAAGGATTGGTGTTTTATCATAAATTAATGTTGAATAAACCTCAGCTACTTCTGCTGTATCTGCAGCATAACAATTACACTCCTCTTTGCTCTTAACTTCTTTAATTCGAACATTATCAATAAAGTAATAAGAATGCGCAATCACCTCATTTTCACTTTCCTTAGGTTTTTTTTGAACTTCAACCTTAGTTTGATCATTCATTTCAAAATTCCCAATAATAACACAAGTCTCATCACCTTTTGCTTCGTACATCGCACATACTTTTTCCCATCCAAAAAACCCAGTATACACTTTATTTTTATAATTAGATAGCGTACGACCTGCCTCTCTAGCTATAATTCCTTCAACTTCTTGATCTATATAATCTTTAGGACTGAACATCATTTGTATATTGTTTGATGCATACTTTGAAGATTCACCTAAGGAAACTGAAAATTCAACACAATACTTCATTCCCTTAGTCATTTTGATTTGGTCTTTACCAACCATAAATGGGATGGTAATATAAGAACGTTCTTTGGATAATTTTCCTGGCTTGTACGTTACAATTCCAGCATAGCCATCTCCTCCACCTATTAGGTTTTTATCAAATAAATTCTTGTCTGTTTCTGATAATCGTTCAGTAGATGCAGCAATAGGATCCTCTTTACCGTAAATATTTTGGCCAGTACAAAAATCACCCGGAGAATTTTTATTAAAAATATCTGCCCCTATTGTTGTTGGGGAGCTAACGTTTTTTAACAACGAAATCTGCATTGGTTCAGAAATTGTGGCCTCCTCTTCAAATACTTCAAAAGTAAAATTCAAAAACGCTTTTGTTTTATCACCTTTACCATTACGCTGTTGCGCATTAAGGGAAAAACCTTGCAGGATAATCAAACTTATTGATAAAAATAATTTGATACTTGTAGCTTTAAATTTCATAATTTTTAACAGTTTTAATGAATACTTTCACCTTTTCAGGGTCAATATCAGGATAAACTCCGTGACCCAAATTTACAATATGTCTTTGACTTTTAAACGATTTTAACAAATTTAATGTCTCTTTTTCAATAATTTCATTTGGAGCATACAAAAGACATGGATCTAAATTGCCTTGTAATGTCTTTGATTCCCCTACTAATTCTCTTGCTACTCCTATATCCATGTTCCAATCAAGACCGATTGTAGTGCAGTGAACAGCACTAATTTCGGGCAAAGAAGCGACAGCACCTTTCGAAAAAACAGTAAAGGGAACATTCGGAAATGCTTCAACAATCATATTAATATAGTTTAAACCAAAAATTTGATATTGCTCTCTACCCAAAATACCTGCCCAAGAATCAAATAATTGCAGGGCATCGGCACCAGCTTCAAGTTGCAATTTGAGGTAGGTAATGGTTACCTCGGTGATTCGTCTTAACAATTCGTGTGCCACAGCAGGCTGGGTATATAATAACTTTCTTGATTCTGAAAACGTCTTGGATCCTTTTCCTTCTACCATATAACAAAGGATTGTCCATGGGGCACCTGCAAAACCTATTAAAGGAACTCTACCATTCAATTCTTTTTTGGTAATTTTTAGCGCTTCGAAAACATACGATAGCCTATCCGAAACATCTATATCGACATCCAATAAATTTAATTGTTCTTTGGAACGTATTGTATTTTCAAACCAAGGTCCTTTTTGTTCCAACATTTGATATGGCAAGCCCATGGCTTCAGGCACAACTAGTATGTCAGAAAAAATTATGGCAGCATCTACATCCAAATGATCAATTGGCTGAATAGTAACTTCTGCTGCCAATGCAGGTGTTTCAACTAATTCTTTAAATCCAGATAAGGTGGCTCGAAGCGCCCTATATTCTGGCAAAATACGTCCTGCTTGCCGCATTAACCAAATAGGATAGCGTTCTATCGCTTCTCCCCTAGCAGCACGCAGAAATAAATCATTTTTAAATTCCATTGTCTGCAAAGTTAAGGATTCGATTGAAAGGTTCAATTATTTATACTTAATATTCTTTACCACGAAATTGGCTTCAGCTTATTCAATATGAGGAAATCATTTGCCTTACTAAAATGCTTGGAACCTAGAAAACCTCTATAAACCGAAAGAGGTGAAGGATGAGGCGCTGTTAGAATCAAATGATAGGATTGTTCAATCAATGGTATTTTTTGTTGCGCCTTTGCTCCCCATAACATAAAAACGATTGGATTATTTTGGGAAGCAAGTACTTCAATAATAGCATCAGTAAATTTCTCCCACCCTATCCTTGCATGGCTATCCGGCTTTCCTTTTTCAACAGTAAGGACTGTATTTAGCAACAAAACTCCTTGTTTAGCCCATGCCGATAAATCGCCATTTAGTGGAATTTCCTTCCCAACATCATTTTTCAATTCAAGAAAGATATTTTTCAAACTCTTAGGGATACTAGCGGAAGGATGAACAGAAAAGCATAGACCATTTGCGACACTTTCCGTTGGATATGGATCTTGGCCAAGAATGACAACCTTAACATTGTCTTTTGCAGTTAAATTAAATGCCGAAAACACTTGGTTTTTAGGCGGAAAAATTTCGAGTGGATTAGCTTGATATCGTGCCTCAATTGTTTCGCATAAGGCATTAAAGTAGACTTTCATTTCATCATCAAGTGCATCGAACCATTCTTTGTGGAGTAAATTATACACCTTACTTTTTTAAAATCGAATCAATTGAAAGTTTCAGACGATTAGCCGTATCGTGAAAAGAGGATAAATCGAGCTTTCGAACTTTTAGATAACGGTAACAATGTATTGCATGATTTTTCCATGCGTAAGCCATTAAGCTATAAAACCAAATGAAAAAGTAATAGGAAAACGCAATTAAATATGCATAAACTGAACCTAGAAATTCAAAATAATTCGCAATTAAAAAAATAAAAGGAATATTTACTAATCCAACTAGAGCCATAAGTATGATTAATTTAGAAGACCCCCAAAAGACTGGCCGCTTGAATACTTTTTCGACAAATCGTTTTACAAGTAAATACCATAAACCAGCATGAATTAGGCCTAGTAATGCAAAAGGCAAACTGACTAACATTGTAAGCAAGCGTTTAGGGATGCCCCAACTTTTACTTGCGTTAAGGTAACGTTCATTTTCAGAAATGTTTAAGGAATCTAAACCATTAAAATATGAAGTTACTTCTGATTTAACGAGATTTAATTGTGCTAATTCTTCTTCTGATTTATCGTTTAATGCAATAGCTAGCTGCCTTCCATACTGATAGCGTTCTTCTAAAGAATAAGAATCATCATAACATAAAGGATCCATACCCCGCCTAGTTAATTTCATTGCACGATCGTGAAATTCCAACCACTCTTCCTTTTCAACATGGATAATGTTATTTTTAATATCGGCATCTAAAAGTGTCGTTAGTACAGCGATGGTACGACTTGGATTTTCTTCGTAATCGCTTCGGTAGTCATTCAAGCAAATGGGTTCAGCCGAATTAAGTAAAAATTCACTTCTTGCCATATTTGGGTCAGTATAATTACAACCCATGGCAACTACATAAACTTTATGTTCCCAGTTCATTGCTTCTAAGGCAGAAAAGCCAATGCGAAAAGCTCCTTTTTTAATAGATTTAAGGCGACGAATAAATACCTCATCAGTAAATCCTTCGCCAAAAATTAAAATATTTCCATTTTTTCGAATCAGTTCGTTTGTCTTCAAAAATACTTGCCTATTTTTTTCACGAGTATCACCACCATCTAATTGGCGATAAATAGGCAACATGTGAGCAGAGGTAAAAATTGGCCTAAATAATGGCTTAAACACATCAGCTCTTGCCATAAAATGAACAACTCGCTTCCCATAAAGTGCAATTGCAAGGGGATCCAGAAATGCCGCTGGGTGATTACTCACATAAATGGTTCTACCTAAGCCTTTTCTTTTTACATTAAAAGTCCTAACCTTCTTAAAGTAAAGCCGCAAACCAAGATTAAATAATATCCAAAAGGATAAATAAACAAATTTCATAATCAAATGTAGCCAAAAACCATTAAAGCAAACATAAAAAAGCGCATCATTAATGACATTGCTTTCAATTAACAATTACCATGGTAAAACTTTCTGTCTATTGTTATTTCGATAAGCTCGATATGAATAACTTAGTACTCAACAAATTTGACGATGAAAACAATTGGGATATTTTGTGGTGGATTTTCCTCCGAATATGACATTTCGCTAAAAAGTGCCGATACGATTAAAAAACATATCCCTGCTTCCTTCTTAAGCTATAAAATTATTGTTTCAAAAGGAAAATGGGAAGTTGAAATGGAACAAGGAATCGTGCCATTTAATCTAAATGATTGCAGTTTTTTTATCGGTAGCACAAAAAAAATACTCGATGCGGCAATTGTTTACATTCATGGGGATCCTGGGGAAAATGGTAAAATACAAGCCATGCTTGAACTTCATGGTATTCAATATATTAATTCAGGGCCTTTAGCATCCGCATTATCTTTTGACAAATGGTACTGCAATCAATTTTTAAGCGCCTTTGACATTCCAGTAGCAAAATCATTATTTTTATCGAAGGTTGACCAATATAATCCAAGTGAAATAGCTACCTCTTTGGGTTTGCCGCTATTTATAAAACCTTCAGATTCTGGGTCTTCGTATGGAATATCGAAAGTCAAAACAATCGAAGAAATACCAAAGGCTTTACAATTTGCATTCAAAGAAGGAAAAACAGTTGTTATTGAATCTTTTTTAGATGGAATAGAGGTTACATGTGGTGTTTATCGTTCAGTTCATGGACTGGTTGCTCTACCCTTAACGGAAATTGTATCAGATAACGAATTCTTTGATTTTGAGGCAAAATACCAAGGGAAGTCAAGCGAAATAACTCCCGCTCGTATTCCGGAAGATCTTACGCTTGAGGTACAATTAATGGCGAAAAAAATATATGAACTATTGCAACTAAAATCCATCGCTAGAATTGATTTTATGGTGGTTAATAATCATCCAAATGTTATCGAAGTGAATACCACACCGGGATTTTCTGCAGCATCCATAGTTCCTCAAATGCTGTCCGTAGCAGGTATTACATTAAGTGATTTTTGGGCAGAAATTATTTCTGTTGAATTAGATTAATATTCCGCTAAGGCATTCAGCACCACCTCCATTTTATTCACTAATTGAGAAGTAGAACAAGAAAAATTATTCACACAAAAAGAAAAGGCTATTTTTTTTCCAGAAATTGTTTCTACATAACCGCTATAAGCCTTTGCTTTATCAAGTGAGCCACTTTTGGCAAATATTCTTCCTTCACCAACTTGTCCCTTACATAAATTTTTAATGGTGCCCGATACCCCGGCGATTGGCAAAGTTGACTTAAAATCAGCATAATTGGGTGATTTATACATATATGATAATAAGTCACAAAAATGACTTGCTGAAATAGCATTTAAACGTGATAATCCACTACCATCATTAATGATCATCGTTGCTATATCTAGTTTTGGAGCCCAATATTTTTTTAATTCATCAATACTAACCTTGTTTGAGCCATTGTCCTCCTTAACATAACCAACATAATTAAGCAATCCCTCAGCAAATAGATTCACGCTTTTGTGATTTGTCCAATACGCAACCTCTCCAACACTTTTTCCCAAATGTGAAAAAATCAACTTGAAATCATCGGCATAATCGTTTTTTAATGGTGTTGTTAATAGCCGATAACCCTTCGCTCCTTTAGAAATAGTTATACCTTTTAATAATAAAACACTCGCCCATTCTTTTACCAACTGATATTCGGGGTCTGGCATACTTCCTTTTACTTCGAAACCTTTCTTATTCGCAGGAATTTTACCACTTGCTTTACGATTATAAGAAAATGGATCTCCAAATATATTGCATTCATCACCACCAGAAGAGGAAGCAAAAACAGAACAATCAAGTACTAAATTGTCAATTTTAGGATAAATGCTCACTAGTTTGGCCTTGGTTCCAACTTTACCAGTATCAAAATACAATTTGAATAAATTATCATAAAAACTAATCCCGGCATGTGGCGCCCCAAAATAATTACCAAGATCATTACTTTTCCAACCTTTAGGCGCTCCATCATAACCAAATGATGATCCATCGGCAATTAAATACCCATCAATTTGCTTAATTCCGATTGAAATAATAGAATCAGTCCATTGATTTAGAAAATCAAATTCGTGTCCTGCGGCATTGAAATATTTACTTCCCATTGAAACATCTCCAGCCCCTCTAATCCAAACATTACCATGTAGAACTCCTTTTTCATCAATGGGTCCATCCACATAGATGCGCGTTAAGGGTGAATAGTTTTTACCCAGCACTTCAATCGCCGTTGCTGAAGCGAAAAGCTTGGTTGTTGAGGCGCAAATTAACCTTGAGTCTTCATTGTAATTAGCAATACTAATCCCTGATTCTAAATCCACAGCATAAAAAGAGATGTTGCCATTCTTTAACAAAGGATCTTTAGTAAAATTTGTCAACGCGTTTTGAGCCTGCTGCGCATTCAAATAAAGAGTATATGATAAAAAGATGAATAATATGTACTTTTGCATGCCGTTATTTTTTTTGTGAAATTCGGAATTAAATGGGAAAATAATCAATAAAAAAGTTGATTTATCAAAAATAATGGCCGAGAAGAAAAAAATAAAAATTCTACGCATCATCAATCGATTTAATGTCGGTGGACCTATACATAATGCTGTTTTGTTGAGCGCTTTTATGCCAGATGAATATGAAACCTTATTGGTAGGAGGCCACCCTGAAGAAAATGAGGCCAGTTCCATCCATATTGCAGAAAAATACGGTATAAAACCGATGCTATTGGATGATATGAAACGTCAACCGAACTATACAAATGATAAAAAGGCATTAAAGCAGCTTAAAGAAATTATTTTGGCCTTTAGACCAGATATTGTTCATACTCATGCTTCAAAAGCAGGTGCATTAGGCCGAAAAGCAGCCTTTGATTGTAAGGTGCCAATAATAGTTCATACCTTTCATGGTCATGTATTTCATTCCTATTTCAGTTGGTGGAAAACAAAATTATATCAAACAATTGAAAAGCGCCTTGCAAAAAAAACAACAGGCATTATTGCAATCTCGGAGATTCAAAAAAATGAGTTATCATTAAAATATAAGATTTGTAAAGCTGAAAAAATAGAAATAATCCAACTAGGGTTTGATTTAAGGCCTTTTAATGAGAATAAAACTGAGCATCGAAAGAAAACGAGAGCCTCATTAGGATTAAAAGATACCGAAATAGCAGTAGCCATTATTGGACGTTTGGCGCCCATAAAAAATCATGATATGTTTTTACAATGTATAAGTTCAATACATGAAAAGACAACTAAAAAAGTAGTTTACTTTATTGTTGGAGGGGGAGAAGATTTTACATCCATCGATGAAAAAGTTAGGGTTTTAAAAGCGAAAGGGATGGACATTAGAATGACCTCTTGGATAAATGATATTAACATTTTCAATGCAGGTATGGATGTAATTTGTCTAACTTCAAAAAATGAAGGTACACCGGTAAGTATAATTGAAGCGCAGGCAGCTGGCATCCCATTTGTCGCGACTAATGTTGGTGGAATAAAAGATATCGTTTCAGAGAATAATACTGGATATTTAGTTGAATTGACTGATTATGAAGCATTCATCGAAAAATTACTATATTTAGTCGAAAATGAAAATAAACGCCAAGAAATGTCACAAAAAGGTTGGTCTTTCGTAGAAGAAAAATTTCAATACACTACTTTGATTGCTAAAACCGACTCTTATTACAAATTTTTATTAAATCAAAAGAATATATGCGCCTAAATACAATTCTAAATCTCAGTATAATCAGCGTATTCTCATTGTTTCTTTTTACTGCTTGTTCAACCATGAATAGTAGTGAAATGTTTCGCATATCAAAGAAAACCAACTTTACATATGATTCAATACCCTATGGCCCTTTAGATGAGCATAAAATTAGTTTAGGCGATCGTTTTAGTTTTTCGTTTTCAACAAATAACGGAGAAAAAATATTAGTTGGTGCCACAGGAATTTCAAATTCAGCTAAAATAAACGAATCAAATACTACAAGCCAACTTCAAGATTATTTAGTTCAACAAGATGGAACCGTAGAATTACCGATAGTAGGAACTATCAAAGTAGCTGGCATGAGCACTCGAGCACTTGAAGATCAACTTGAAGCATTCCTATCAAAAGACTATTTACTACCATTTGTTCAAATAAGGTTAACTAACCAACGCGTAACGATTTTCCCCGGTAAAAATGCAGCCCAAGTCATTACCTTGCAGAATACGAACACATCTTTAATCGAAGTGATAGCCTTAGCAAATGGAATTCGTGAAGACGGACGTGCAAATTCCATCAAGTTAATACGAAAAAAAGATAATAAACGAATGATTTATAAAATTGATCTATCGACAATTGAAGGATTAAAATACGGTGAAATGTTAGTTCAAAGCAATGATTGTATTTATATTGACAGTAATCCGAGAATTACCAGAGAAATTTTGAAAGAAATTGCACCATGGCTGAGTGTTTTTTCAAGTTCTTTAGCTATTTACGCCATTTTTACCAAATAGACCGGACAAATGCCAATCAGACTGCACAATAAAGAATTTAATGCACTCATTTTAAATAATGTTCTTCGAAAGCATTGGTATAAGCCAGTTATATTAATCGTTTTTGGGATAATTACTGCTTTTATTTATTTACGCTATTCTAAACAAACCTATGAGTCAAGCTCGATAATACAACTTGTAGAAGAGGACAAAGTAAAAGATGTTTTAGGGGATAAAGGAATCGTTCAAGCTTCAACAGATATATCAAAGGAGGTAGAATTTTTACGTTCAGACGTTCTTTTTGATGCTGTCCTCAATAAACTAAACATGAATGTTAGTTTATTTTCTGAAGGAAAATTACTTACCAAAGACCTTTATGGAAGCTCACCTTTTTCAATCAATTTACATTCGCTCCGCGATTCTTCATTTTGCGGAAAAAGAATTGATCTTTCCATAGATAATGATGCCCTCTTATTAACGTACGATTGCAATGGAAAAATAGTTAAAACGAAAGGGCACATTAATGAAATGATAAAAACGAATCATTTTGAATTATCTATTAATGCGAATAGCGAAAAAGCAGTGTTTGATATTATCAAAAATAACAACCTATATTTTAAATTCAATAATCAAACAATATTGAGAGATGAAATGAAAAGCGGATTAAATATTGAGCAGTTAGATCCAAATGCGAAAACAATAAAGATTTCCTTTTCAAATAATAATCCCATAATTTGCTACAACGTTGTCGAAAATTTAATCAATACTTATATCAATTTTGACAAGATAAATAAGCAAACAAAAACAAATCAAACTATATTTTTTATCAATCAACAATTAGATTCATTATCAAAAATACTAAAAAGTTCTCAAGATAGCCTCAGTAATTTTCAGCAAAATGAAAAAATATCGAATCCAGAAAGAGTGGAAACTCAACTGTCAAGTGAGATTAATGAATTAACACTTAGTCTACTAGAAATTAACCGAGAAATTTCAATTTTAGTAATGATTAAAAATAAAATAAGCGTCGATCCAAATCGCCTAGAAGTTTATCGCTTAATTCCTGAAATGGCTGGAAAGAAAAGTTTTGAAGCTAACCTAATAAGGCAAGTAGAAGAACTTAATCAATTACTTGAGGCTCAGGAAGATTTATTGCGAGAGGTGACAAAGGATAATAAGCAAAATAAAGTATTAAATGAACGGATTAAAAATAGGATTCTCACTATTAAACAAGGTGTTAATATAATTGATGACCGTCTGAAAAAAGACAAAGAAATCATTCAAGCAAGAATTAACGAATTAGAATCTAACTATTTTGATTTACCCGATAAAAAAATGGAATTCGATCGCTTAAAATACATGCAAGAATTAAACAATCGATATTTTACATTATTCACTGAAAAAAAGATAGAATATGAGTTGTCAAATGCAGGCTACTCTTCTTCAAACAGAATTTTAAACGCCCCAACTATACCAATAGCAGCAATATATCCAAATAGCAGACTGACCTATTTTTTATTAGGTTTTTTGGGTTTACTTCTAGGGCTTGGAACCATTGTTTTTAAATACCTCACCTACAACGAAATAACAAGCATTCAAGATCTTCAAGCATTATTACCTAGCGAAACAAATATACTTGGATCAGTACCAATCCACAGAAAAAAAATGAATCACTCTCAAATTGTTGTAAGCGAAACATCAAAGTCTCGTTTGGCCGAATCAATTAGAAATATTCGTTCCAACATGAGTTTTGTTAATAAAGACGCAAAAGTAATCGCCGTATCCTCATCAGTTTCGGGCGAAGGAAAAACATTTGTCATCTTAAATCTTGCTGGACTTATTGCAGCGAGTGGAAAGAAAACATTAATTATAGACCTTGATTTAAGGAAGCCAAAAGTTCATCATGGATTTAATGTTGAAAATACGAATGGAATGAGTAATTATATTTCTGGTTTATCTACCTTCGATGAGGTTATTAAGCATTCCACTTTTGCTAATTTAGATTTTATTACTTCAGGCTTAATCCCACCAAACCCCTCCGAATTAATTCAAAGTATCGCTTTTAAAACTATTCTCAGCGATTTAAAAGAGCGCTATGACATCATCCTTATTGATAATCCTCCAGTAGGAATCGTTTCAGATGGAATTCATATACTTGCTCAAGCAGATATTCCTATCTACGTCTTTAAAGCCAATTTTTCAAAACGTATTTTTGCTGAGCGTGTAGAAGAATTGTTTAAAGTTCAAAAAATACAAAAGCTTAATGTTATTTTAAACGGTGTTGAAAACAATAATTCCATTTATGGATATGGTTATCAATATTCGTATACCGATTCAGGGTATTATACAGAAGATGAACAAAGTAGTTTTTTTCTTTTTAATTGGATAAATAAAATCAAAATGAAGTGGAAGAAATAAAAACAACAATCGATGATTTAATACTAATTAAACCCTCCGTTTATAAGGATGAGCGCGGGGAGTTTTTAGAGTCATATAATGACAAAAAATATCCGGCGATCATTAAGGAATTCAATTTTTCACAAGATAACCTATCTAAATCTCATAAGCATGTTTTAAGAGGCTTGCACTTCCAACTACCCCCTTTCGCTCAAGGTAAATTAGTCCAAGTATTAAAAGGTTGTGTACTTGACGTCGCAGTAGACCTAAGAAAAAATAGCTCAACTTTTGGAAAATACTTTAGCGTAGAACTTAATGAAGATAATAAATTACAATTATGGATTCCGGTAGGCTTTGCACATGGATTTATAGCAAAAGAAGCGGATACTATTTTTTCCTACAAGTGCAGTAATAGTTATTCTCCCTCTCACGAAAGAACTTTACTGTGGAATGATTCTGAGCTAAATATTGATTGGGGATATGAATCGCCAATTGTATCATCAAAAGACCGTGAAGGGATATTGTTTAAAAATTTTAAGAGTCCATTTTAAGGCATGACGATACTATATTATTATTTAATTTTCTGTGGAATTGGACTAATTTGTTCGCTTATTTTCAATCGCCTTCTGATCAATTTTTCAGCTTCCTTAGGGATACGAAATAAAAATGATATTACTGTGCGATGGAGTAACCAATCTAAGCCATCTTTAGGCGGGATAAGCTTGTTTTTAGGCTTCTTAGGCTTTGTAATTTTATATCTATTTCTTAATCCATCCATTAATTTATTCAGCCAAGTTGACTTTACTGGATTATTTATCGCTGCCAGCCTTGCTTTTATGATGGGGCTTTTCGATGATGCATACAACACCCGCCCACTAATTAAATTAAGTATTCAAATCTGCTGCGGCCTTATTTTTTCCTATACGGGTAGCATGATCGAAATTACTGCTTATCCCCTACTTAATATCATTATTACAACGTTATGGGTCGTCCTGTTAATGAATTCGTTAAATCTACTAGATAATATGGACGGAATAACTGGTATAACCACTATTTTTATATTGATTGCTTGTTTATCAGTGAACCTACTCCTTGGCATTGACAGCAACCAATTATGGAACTTAATGCTTCTTTCAGTAATTGGATCGCTAATTGGATTTTTAGTTTTTAATGTTCCACCAGCAAAACTCTTTATGGGTGATTCAGGGAGTCAATATCTAGGCTTAATAGTCGCTTTTTTTTCCATTAAATTTATTTTTGGTGCTAGCAGTATCGCTAATGCAATTCCTTTATGGCAAGTAATTATAGGTTTAATGGTTTGCTTTAGCGCTCCATTAATTGACACGTTTACAGTTATCTTTAATCGGCTTAAGCGCAAGAGCTCTCCATTCATAGGGGGGAAAGACCATACTACTCATCACCTAGTATATAAAGGCTACAGTGAAAAAAAAGTTTTTTATTGCTTTACACTAATTGGATTAATTTCAGCTTTACTAACATTTTTATTGTTTTGGCAGGCAAGAAGTACTATGAATTGGTTTAGTTTTGCGGCACTTGCTTGGTTTTTATTTGTATTCTATTTTCTGTATAAAAATACCCTCATTAAAAGTCAAAAAAAATAAATGAAACCATACATCTTTTTATTACTCACCATTTTTATGTTTGGGTGTGAAGACGAAATAAGCCAAAAAAAAATAGTAAGCCAAACTTTCAAGCAAAATGAGTTGCCAAAGCTGCCATTAGAAATGACGCTTTTTGGAGAGACTATAGATTTGCAAGATGAAGATATACGCGAACGCTTAGATAATGAATTGATTGTTAATTCATACTTTCATAGTGCTACCACGCTTATTATCAAAAGGTCAAATCGGTATTTTCCGAACATTGAAAAATTATTAAAAGAAGAAAAAATACACGATGATTTTAAATATTTGTGTGTTATTGAAAGTAATTTAACACAAGCTAGAAGTCCAGCCGGCGCATTAGGATTTTGGCAATTTATGCCACAAACAGCAAGTGAATATAATTTAGTGGTCAATGATCAAATTGACGAGCGCCTCAATGTTCAAAAAAGCACCCTTGCTG
The DNA here is from genome assembly GCA_044336865.1 of Crocinitomicaceae bacterium. GTDB lineage: Bacteria > Bacteroidota > Bacteroidia > Flavobacteriales_D > Crocinitomicaceae > UBA952. Next base: position 27,015 of record JBIIOQ010000002.1, read on the forward strand.
CCTGTGCATATTTAAGAAAATCTCACACTGAATTTAAGAATTGGGTCTTAGCTGCAGCATCTTACAATAGAGGTGTGGGTGGGATTCGTTCCGATTTGCGAAATCAATATGCAACAAATTATTTTGATGTCGAAATGAACAATGAAACTGCACGATATGTTTTTAGAATTATGGCGATGAAGCTCATACTAGAAAATCCTGAGGCATATGGATTCAATATTAGTTCTAGTGATTTATATCCTGAACGAAAGACATACCCATTGGTGATTAATTATCCAATTAAAGATTTAGCGTTGTGGGCAAAAAACAAGGGTTTCAATCTTAAAATCTTGCGAAAATTAAATCCCTGGTTGATCGGAAATTCTTTAACTATTAAACCATTTAATTATACCATTGATCTTCCGAAACCTGGTTATAATCTGAAAAATTACCTCGATTACAAAAAATGAAGATAGAAAAGATTGAATCGGGACAAATATCTATTTTCGGAGCGAAAGAGCATAACCTAAAAAACATAGACTTAAAGATCCCTAGAAATGAGCTGATCGTTTTTACAGGTTTAAGTGGCAGTGGTAAATCTTCTCTTGCTTTCGATACAATTTTTGCTGAAGGTCAACGTCGATATATCGAAACGTTCTCTTCGTACGTTCGTCAGTTTATCGGTAACTTAGAAAGACCTGAAGTAGATAAAATTGAAGGCTTAAGTCCGGTCATTGCAATCGAACAGAAAACTGTTTCACGCTCACCCCGATCAACAGTTGGAACAATTACGGAGCTTTATGATTTCTTTAGACTGCTTTATGCAAGAGCTTCAACAGCTTATTCTCTTCATAGCGGAGAAAAAATGGTTAACTATTCAGAGGAAGAAATTACTGAAATCATACTCACAAGCTACGCTGGAAAAAAAATTGCCTTATTAGCTCCAAAAGTTAGAGGTCGTAAAGGTCATTACAGAGAATTATTTGAGCAGATCCTTAGAATCGGCTACACAAAAGTTAGAGTTGATGGCGAAGTTAAAGATATTACAAAAGGGATGCGCCTAGATCGCTATAAAAATCATGATGTTGAGTTGGTTATTGATCGCATTGTTGTTGAACAAAAAGATAGAAAACGCCTAAGTGATGCTGTTCAGATCTGCCTAAAACATGGCGATGCGAATATGATGGTACTAGACATAGAGACGAATAAAAGTCACTATTTTAGTCGCTCACTGATGTGTCCCACAAGCGGAATTAGTTATCCTGAACCTGAGCCAAATTTATTTTCTTTTAATTCTCCATACGGAGCTTGTCAAGTTTGCAGTGGATTAGGAGATGTAAGTGTTGCATCAATGGAAAAAATAATCCCCGATCCATCAAAATCAATACGAAAGGGTGGATTAGCTCCTCTAGGGGAATACAAAAAAAGCTGGATTTTTGATAGAATAGAGGAACTGGTTATTGCCAACGGATTTAATATCGCTACCCCACTCTCAGAATATGATGAAGAGCTTATAAACTTGATATTGTATGGCAACGAGGATATGGAGCTAATAAGTGGTGATAACACAGCTCGATTTGAAGGGATTATCAACTTTATTTCTAGACATGCTGAAGATAGTTCTGCTGGTATACAACGATGGGCACAGGGATTTATGAATAAAAAAACATGCGATTCTTGCTCAGGTTATCGACTCAGAAAAGAAGCGCTACATTTTAAAATTGGAGAGCTACACATTGGACAAATTTCCAATATGGATTTAAATGAATTATCCAATTGGCTAACAGAAATTGAAAGTCACTTAACCAAAGATCAATCTCTTATTGCCCACGAAATTATTAAAGAAATTCGTTCTCGCTTACACTTTATATTAGAAGTTGGTCTTGAGTACCTCACCTTAAATCGTTCTTCAAAAGGCCTTTCCGGCGGTGAAGCGCAACGCATACGCCTTGCCACGCAAATTGGAACTGAATTGATAAACGTTTTATACATTCTCGATGAACCATCCATTGGATTGCACCAGCGCGACAATCAAAAACTAATTGCATCCTTAAAGAAACTAAGAGATGCTGGCAATACTGTTTTGGTGGTGGAACACGATAGAGAAATGATGGAGGAAGCAGACTTTGTGGTAGATATTGGTCCAGGTGCAGGGATTTATGGGGGAGAAATTATGTATGCAGGCAATTATGCAGGATTATTAAAAACCGGCAGCTTAACGGCAGCCTACTTGAATGGGAATAAGAAAATAAGTTTGCCAAGTCAACGCCGAAAAGGAAATGGAAAAAAAATAAGCTTGAAAAAAGCAAATGGCCATAACCTGAAAAATGTTGATCTCATCTTACCTTTAGGAACATTCACGTGCATTACAGGCGTATCTGGAAGCGGAAAATCCTCCTTGATAAGCCATACCCTTTATCCCATATTGCTAAAACACATTTACAAAGGCGTTCGCGAACCACTTCCCTATAAAAGTATTGAAGGACTTGAGCACCTTGATAAAGTAATTGATATTGACCAAAGCCCAATTGGCAGAACACCTCGATCAAATCCGGTTACCTATACCAAAGTTTTTGATGAAATACGAAGTTTATTTGCGTCCTTGCCAGAAGCACAAATTAGAGGATACAAGCCAGGGCGATTTTCTTTCAATGTTGCCGGAGGGAAATGCGAAACCTGCAACGGCGGAGGAATGCGCTTAATTGAGATGAATTTTTTGCCCGATGTTTATGTGAAATGTGAAACCTGTAATGGCCAACGCTACAACAAAGAAACCATCGAAATTAAATACAAAGGGAAATCAATTGCGGATATATTAAACATGAACATATCAGAAGCGGTAGTATTTTTTGAACACCTGCCAAAAATTTATCGCGTTTTAGAAACCTTGAATAGCGTGGGACTAGGATATGTAACGCTTGGACAATCATCCACTACCCTTTCGGGAGGCGAAGCACAACGTATAAAATTAGCAAGTGAATTAACGAAGAAAGGGACAGGTAAAACTATTTATTTACTCGACGAACCATCAACAGGGTTGCATTTTGAAGATATTGAATTACTCTTAACTGTTTTGCAACGATTAGTTGACGAAGGAAATACCGTAGTTGTGATTGAACATAATCTTGATATCATTAAAACAGCCGATTATATTATTGATTTAGGTCCGGAAGGTGGAAAGGGTGGCGGTAGCATTTGCTGCATGGGAACGCCCGAAGAACTTGTTAAACTGCATTCCCTAAGCTCTTATACCGCTAAGTATTTGAAGCTAGAAATGATGAAATGAAAAATTATTTCGTTAAAACTTAAAATTGTTTAAGCTTAGATTGAAAATTGAATTAATTTTACAATCTATTAAAAAAAATAAACTCAAATACAATGGCAGTAGAAATAACAGATTCAAATTTTGATGAGTTGGTAATGAATTCAACTCAACCCGTAGTCGTAGATTTTTGGGCGGAATGGTGTGGTCCATGTAGATTAATTGGACCTGTAATAGAAGAACTTTCCAAAGAATACGAAGGAAGAGCCATTATAGGAAAAGTGGATGTAGATGCTAATTCAGAAGTTTCTGCAAAATTTAATGTTAGAAGTATTCCAACCGTTTTGTTTATACAAAATGGAGTAGTCGTTGATAAATCTGTAGGTGCTGTTCCAAAAGCGACCCTTGCGGAAAAATTAAACGCTCTTTTGTCATAACCTATTAAGCCGCTAAGCGGCTTTTTTTTTTAAACTCAGCATGGATAATTTTTTTCGCAGGTTAAAAATGTATGGAATTGGTTTTGGCATTGGTTTAATTTGCGTCTTTTTATTTTTTCGTAATAGAGGTTGTAATTGGCTTCCGGAAAACAGAGTGAAATCATCTTTCATAGAACGTGTAATTGTGGTGCATGAAGATGAAATGCCTGCCTATAAAGCGCTTGCCTTGAATGAAAAACAACTTAACGATTTAATACAAAATTCAGATATATCCTTTTCCGAAAGTAAGAAGAAAGGAGAGCCTAAAGCCTATCAATTAACAGGCACATTACCCAACGGAAAACCTATCCGTTTCATTTTAACTCTTCCTGACCGAAGTGTAATTAGCGAAATGAAGATCAATACTACGGCAACTGAAAAAGTTAAAAATTCAATTACAGGAAAAGGTTACCCTGTCTTGTTTCCAAACAATAAAGAACTTTTCGATTTGGGAACTGATAAAAACATCCTGACAAAACTAAACTCCATTGGAATAATGAAAAGCGTGCAATTGTTAAAATTGATCAAAGAAATTGGCTACATCGATTATTCAAAATCAACATTTGATAGTGAAAAATCATCACATTGCTGGGTTATCGAAAAATCATCTGCTGCCTTTTCAATGCAAACCACTTGGTACAAAGAAAAAATCACGCTTAAATCAGTTGAATTAGCAAATTCAGAAGAAATTCCAAGCAACTAATCACCTTATCATGTTAATAAATTAATCATGTTAAATAAGGCTGTCAAGCATTATATAATTATATTTGATGCATGGAATTTTCGGCCGAACAAATCGCAGAGATCCTCAAGGGGAAAATAATTGGTGAACCAACAATTACGGTTAATGGTTTAGCAAAAATTGAAGAAGGTCGAACAGGAACGCTTTCCTTTTTATCAAATCCCAAATACGAAAACTATATTTATACTACAGCATCTAGTATTTGTATTGTTAATGACTCCTTTAACCCAAGTAAACCACTTCCCAAAACACTTACCTTAATTAAAGTCGAAGATGCCTATGCTTGTTTCGCTAAACTCTTAGAAGTATATAGTAACTTAAGCAAAAAGCAAGCTGTAATTGAGCAGCCGACATTCGTACATGAAAGCGCAAAAGTTGGTGCTGGCGTTTACTTAGGAGCCTTTACTTATGTTGGAAAAAATGTAGAAATTGGTGAAAACTGTAGCATATACCCCAACACATACCTTGGTGACAATGTAAAAATTGGTAAGCAAACGACACTTTATGCTGGTGTAATTGTCTATGACGCTTGTACAATTGGAGAAAATTGCATACTTCATGCAGGTGTTGTTATTGGATCTGATGGTTTCGGTTTTGCACCCGATGAGCATGGCGTTTATCAAAAAATACCTCAAATCGGAAACGTAGTCATTGAAGACAATGTGGAGATTGGAGCAAATTCTACCATCGACAGGGCCACTATGGGCTCCACCATTATCCGTAAAGGTGTCAAAATAGATAATCTATGTCAAGTTGCACACAATGTAGAAATTGGTGAAAATACAGCCATGGCAGCCCAAGTTGGTATTGCAGGTTCGGCAAAAATTGGAAAGCGAGTAATGATTGGTGGTCAAGCTGGAATTAGTGGACATCTTGAAATTGCTGATGAAACAAAAATTGTTGCGCAATCCGGAGTTCCCTCCAATGTAAAGAAAGCCACTACATTAATGGGTTCGCCAAGCTTTCCTATAGATGATTTCAAACGGTCTTTTATTGGATTTAGAAAACTGCCTCAATTGATGAATCGAATTAGTGAATTAGAGGCGAAATTGGAAGCCCTTACGTCAAAAAATAAATAGCATGATAGAAAAACAATGCACCTTACTTTCCCCCGTAATTTTCAAAGGCATAGGCCTACATTCTGGGGAATTAGTTAGCATGGAAATTTGCCCCGCACCAGGAAATCACGGGTATGTATTTCAACGAGTTGATTTACCGGGAGAACCCACAATTAAAGCAGATGTGGATTTAGTTGTTGCAACTGATAGAGGCACTACCTTAGCTTCAAATGGCGCAAAAGTATTTACTACAGAACATATATTAGCCGCTTTATGTGGCTGTCAAATTGATAATGCACTAATTAAATTAAATGCCCCAGAAGTTCCTATTATGGATGGAAGTTCTAAATTGTTTGTGGAAGGATTTTTAGCTACAGGGAAAATAGAACAAGATGAAGAACGTGAATATTTTGAATTGGAAGAAAATATACCTTGGGAAGATGTCGATAAAGGGCTTGAATTTTTAGCCATTCCAGATAAAAATTATCGATTAACCGTTATGGTTGATTACAACTCTCCAGTACTTGGAACCCAACATGCTAGCATGTATCACCTTGGTGAATTCAATACGGAAATTGCTCCTTGTAGAACCTTTGTCTTTTTAAGGGAACTGGAGTATTTAGCAAGCAACAACTTGATAAAAGGAGGAGATTTAGATAATGCTATTGTCTTGGTCGATAAAATGGATATTGATCAAACTGAACTTGATCGTTTAGCTAAGCTCCTTGGAAAAGAAGAATTAAAAATATCGATACAAGGGCTAGGTGTTTTAAACAGCATTAAACTTCAGTATGAAAATGAACCTGCAAGACATAAATTATTGGATATTGTGGGAGATTTAGCGTTAGTTGGCAAGCCGATAAAAGCGCATATTCTAGCGGCTAGACCTGGTCATGCTGGAAATGTTCGCTTTGCTAAAGTGTTGAAAGACCAAATTAAAAAACAACAAACAAAAGCTAAATTCTTTGATTTAAGCTTACCTCCATTGTATGATATCGTGGCAATTGAAAAAATGCTACCGCATCGATTTCCTTTTTTAATGGTTGATAAAATCATGTCGATTAATGACTCAACAATTATTGGGGTTAAAAATATCACCATGAATGAACCCATATTTACGGGTCATTTTCCTGGAAATCCAGTTTTTCCTGGCGTACTTCAGATTGAGGCAATGGCGCAAACAGGAGGTATTTTTGCCCTTAGCAAAGTAGAAGATCCTCATTTATATACTACTTACTTCATGAAAATAGATAAGGTGAAATTTAAGCAGAAGGTCGTTCCGGGCGATACTCTTGTGTTTGAGCTGAATCTTATGTCACCGATTCGAAGAGGATTGGTTGAAATGAAAGGCTTAGCCTATGTAAATGGAGAGGTAGTTATGGAAGCTGAAATGCTCGCACTTGTTACCAAAGACAAAGAATAAATGAAAAGTCCACTCGCAGTTATTTCACCAAATGCTCAATTGCACGATACCGTTGAAGTTGGTCCGTTTACTACCATACAAGATAATGTGAGTATCGGTGAAGGAACGAAAATACACTCCAATGTTTCAATCTATTCAGGGACTAAAATAGGAAGTTTTTGCGAAATTTTCCCAGGTGCCGTAATTGGTGTGATTCCCCAAGACCTGAAATTTGAAGGTGAAGACACTACTGTTGAGATTGGAAACAACACTGTGATTCGAGAATGCGTTACGATTCATAGGGCCACTAAAGATAAGTGGAAAACTAGCATCGGAAATAATTGCTTGCTCATGACCTACGTTCATGTTGCACATGATTGCCAAATTGGGAATAATGTTATTCTCGCAAGTTATACTGGACTTTCAGGACACGTTACTATTGATGATTTTGCCATTCTAGAAGGAAAAGTTGCTGCGCAGCAATTTGTAAATATCGGGCGCCATGCTTTTATTGGCGGAGCGTCATTAATCCGAAAAGACGTTCCCCCTTTTATTAAAGCAGCTCGTGAACCCCTGACCTTTGCCGGTGTTAATTCTGTTGGACTGCGTCGAAGAGGGTTCACAGATGAGGAAGTTCGAAGTATTGAAGATATTTACCGAATAATCTATATTCAAAATAGTAATATTTCCAAAGCCATACAACTCATAAAAGATACGGTTGCTGACTCTATTTTGCGAAATGAAATCATTGATTTCATCGAAAAATCTGATAAGGGCGTAATACGTGGTATGATTTAACATGTTTAGTAAGGGGGAAATTGTTGAGCTACTTATTACCGCATACGGATTCGGCGGGAGAGGTATTGCTAAGGTACCTATTGACGATTCGCATTTCGTAGTTTTTGTTGATAATACATTTCCAGGGCAACTTGTACGCGCGAAAATTGATGTTAAACGTAAAAATCACGCGGAAGGAAAACTGCTTGAAGTTATAACCCGATCCGTAGATGAAAAAGTGTCAGATTTTCAAGAAATTTCTGGAGGACCTTATATTTACGTGCCGCCTCAGCTTCAAGAAAAAGTAAAAGAAACTGCTACACTTGATACCTTTTCTCGAATTTCTGGGAGTAAAAATATACATGAAAAATACGATGGATTTATTTCTTCACCTCACCACTACTTTTATAGAAATAAAATGGAATACAGCTTTTCTTCCATCGAGCATTGCGTGTTAACAGGAGAAGAAAAAGACGACGCATTTGCACTTGGTTTTAAGCGCAGAGGCACTTGGTGGAAAGTAGAAAGCTTAAATAAACCGAGCGGATTATTCGATGAGGAATGGGAAAGTAAGTTAATTGCCATCCGAGAATTTCTTCATAAAACCAACTTGCCAGCCTGGCATCCTCCAAAAAAAGAAGGGTTTTTTAGGCATATTGTGATACGGAAATCGTTTCAATCCAATCTTTTATTGGTCAACCTTGTAAGTTCGTCAATGGGCTTAAGTAAATTTGATCGCAAGGCTTTTGTTGCTTTTATCATTGCTCAATTTGGCGATAGAATTGCAGGAATACAGCATACCATTAATGACAATGTCGCTGATCGTGCAAAGATGGAAAATGGTGAAACAAAACTGCTCTACGGAAAAGCCGTCATTGAAGAGACCATCAACAACCTTCGTTTTGAAATAAGTATGGAGAGTTTTTTTCAAACCAATCCTCTCTGTGCTGAATTACTCTATAAGCGAGCTATTGATTATTTAGGCTTGGACGACATAAGCTCAAATAGTGTCGTGTTGGATTTGTTCTGTGGAACAGGAACTATTGCCCAACTTATCGCAAAACGCAACCAATCGCTCACCATTATTGGCGTTGACATCGTGGAAGAAGCCATCAAAGATGCTCGGCGAAATGCTGCGATTAATGGCTTACACACCATCCAATTTATTCCCTTAGATGTGGGAAAATTCTTAAAGGAACATCCCGATTTAGAAGGGAAAATTGCTGCCTTAATTTTAGACCCTCCAAGAGCAGGAATAGCCCCTAAAACATTACAAAAAGTAATTAATTTAGGCGCAAAAGTCATTGTCTACATTTCCTGCAATCCATCGACTCAAGCACGTGATGCCTCTTTACTCATCGATGCAGGATATAGCATTGAAAATTATAGCTTAGTAGACCAATTTCCGCATACAGGACATATTGAATCAATCGCTAAATTCGTTAAAAAATGAAGGTAGAATTAATTTCAATTGGGGACGAATTACTCATCGGACAAACCATTAATACAAATGCGGCATGGTTGGGGCAAACCTTAAGTAACTTTGGTGCAAGAATAACAAAAACAACCACCATTTCTGATCAAGCATCGGAAATAATCAGCGCCTTAGTTGCCATTTCAAACGATACAGATTGTGTTATTATCACTGGAGGTTTAGGTCCAACGAATGACGATATAACAAAATACACACTTGCAGCACATTATGGATTAACATTAAAGATGCACCAAGAAACCTTAGATCACATTGAAGGATACTTTAAAAACCGAAATCGGCCAATGCTAGAAAGTAATCGTCTACAAGCAATGTTACCCGATGGATGCACAGTGTTACGCAATAAAAATGGAACGGCTGCAGGTATGTGGATCAACAGCGGAAAACAAGTTGTTATAAGTCTTCCTGGTGTTCCTTACGAAATGAAGTCCATTGTCGAGGAAGAATTACTACCTCTTCTCACCAAAAAATATAATCCATCCGCATTATATTTCAAAACAGCTCATACACAGGGTATTGGAGAATCATTTTTAGCAGAAAAGATAAGGGATTGGGAAAAGGCATTGAATGCAGATTCCCTTCAATTAGCCTATTTACCATCTCCGGGCTTTGTTAAGTTGAGAATAAACTCCTACAAAGGAGCAGCAGATGCCGAAAAAATCAATCGCTATTTTAAAGAACTTGAAGCCATTATTCCAGAAGCATTGTATGGATACGAAAATGAAACCTTAGCCGAAGTTGTCGCCAAATTATTAGTTAGTCAAGATCTTAAAATTGGTACAGTAGAAAGCTGTACGGCTGGTTTATTAGCACACCAACTCACCACTATTTCAGGTGCTTCAGAATACTATCAAGGGTCAATTTTAAGCTACAGTAACGCACTTAAATCCAAAATGGCAGGTGTAGATCCAAATTTGATCTCAAGGCATGGAGCCGTTAGCCAAGAGGTAGCCTGTGCAATGGCAGAGGGCGGAAAAAAAATTTTAGAGGTAGATGTTTGCGTCTCCACAACCGGAATCGCAGGACCATCTAGAGGCACAGATGAGAAACCTGTCGGCTTAGTATGGATTGCTATAGCATCAAAAGAAAAAACACGCGTTAAATCATTTCAATTTGGAGATAATAGGGAGCGAAATCTCACCATGACCGTTGCAGCAGCGCTTAATTTTTTGCGCTATGAGTTCCTTTCCTTGCCTTAATCCATTTAAAGAAAAAATTGCGACGCTTTTTTCTTGAGCAACACTGCGTATTTATTAAGATACAACCTTACAATTTAGACAAGAAAAATTAAAAAAAAATTAACTTTAAGTTGTATTTATTGGAAAAAAGTGTTTTCTTTGCACCCGCTTATAGCATTACAAGTAAAAATATATACATGTCACGAGTTTGTCAATTAACAGGAAAGTCAGTTTTAACTGGGAACAACGTTTCCCACTCCAACCGCAAAACGAAGCGTCGCTTCTATCCTAACCTTATTACTAAAAAATTCTTTATTCCTGAAGAAGATCGATTTGTAACGCTAAAGATATCGACCTCTGCATTGCGTACAATCAATAAGAAAGGAATTATTGCTTGTTTGAAAGAAGCAAAAGAAAAAGGATATTTAAAATAAGCGAATTAAATAGCATTAAGTAAATCAAAATGGCAAAGAAAGCAAAAGGGAACAGAATTCAAGTTATTCTAGAGTGCACCGAGCACAAAACAACAGGTATGGCCGGTACATCACGCTACATAACCACCAAGAATCGAAAAAATACCCCTGATAGAATGGAGATAAAGAAATTTAATCCAATCTTAAAGAAATATACACTTCATAAAGAAATTAAATAAATAGACCATGGCAAAGAAAGTTGTAGCATCCCTACAAAAAGGTGGTGGAAAAGAGCATACGAAAGTGATTAAAATGGTAAAGTCTGATAAGACTGGATCTTACACGTTCAAAGAAGAAATCGTTCATAACGACAAAGTAAAAGAGTGGTTTACTAAGAACTAATGAATTAAAAAACATATGTACAAGCTTCCTCGAAAAGGAAGCTTTTTTTTTAACATATTATGGGACTATTTGACTTTTTTTCGCGATCTAAAAAAGAAACACTTGACCAAGGGTTAGAGAAAACAAAACAATCATTTCTTGATAAAATAAAACGCGCTGTATTAGGTAAGTCAAGCGTGGATGATGAAGTTCTCGATAACCTAGAAGAAATTCTTATTACCTCTGATGTAGGCGTTGAAACAACCCTAAAAATCATCAAACGAATTCAAGAAAGAATCGCTAAAGACAAAGTCCTAAATACCGATGAAATTCAACGAATTTTAAAAGAAGAAATCATCTCTCTGTTAGCTGAGAACCCACTTAAAGAATTTAGTGCAGAGCAAACAGACATCCCTGATGCCAAACCATATGTTATCATGGTGGTAGGCGTTAACGGTGTTGGAAAAACGACCAGTATTGGGAAACTTGCCTACCAATTTAAAAAAGCAGGAAAGAAAGTCGTTCTCGGAGCTTCTGATACATTTAGAGCGGCAGCCGTTGACCAATTAATTATATGGGCTGAGCGCGTTGGTGTGCCAATTGTACAACAAGGAATGAATGCAGATCCGGCGAGCGTTGCTTTTGACACCTTACAATCGGCGAAATCCCAAGGTGCTGATGTAGTAATTATCGATACAGCTGGTCGTTTGCACAACAAAATCAACCTAATGAATGAATTATCGAAGATAAAAAATGTCATGGGTAAGGTTGTACCGGGTGCACCACATGAAATACTTTTGGTGATTGATGGGTCGACCGGTCAAAATGCATTCGAACAAGCAAAGCAATTCTCGCAGGCTACAGAAATAAATGCGCTTGCAGTAACTAAATTAGATGGCACTGCGAAAGGCGGGGTAGTTATTGGTATCTCTGATCAAATGAATATCCCAGTCAAATATATTGGTGTTGGCGAAAAAATGGAAGATCTTCAACTTTTTGATCGGAACTTATTTGTCTCATCTCTATTTAGCGATTAAGCTTAAAAACTGATTTTTTATTTGCCTACATACCAAGTTAATGCTGAGCAAATATGCCTAATTATTCTAATTTATATTGGTAAGTGGGTTTTAATGTGAAAGCCTTACTAATTCAATCTAACTTAATCACTAAAAAATAACCTATATCTATAGATAAAGATGTAAATTTGAAACTCAAAAACAAGTAATGAAAAACTCCTTATTAATTATTTCAATTTTTACTCAATTCGTATTATTTGCTCAAGATTATAATGTTAGAGGATATGTATATGATCAGTCAAATGGAGATGCGGTCAGTTTTCAAAAAGTAAAATTACTTCGAAAAGATAGTACCATACTTGCTGGCGCCATTACCGATTTAAATGGCCTATTTTCTATACCTAAATTAGCGATCGGAGAATATATCGTTAAGGTTGACAATCAAGCCTACGAATTATTTACCACCAATGTAAGCTTTAAGGAGGGGAAGAAAATTCTAGATTTAACAATTGAACTCAAAAAATTATCCACAACAAAAGCATTTGATGAAATCCGCATTACAGCAGAAAACAAAACAAAACGAACAGAAATAGAGATTTCAAAACTAAAATTAGATCAAAAAGGATTAGAAAGAATACCAAGTTATGGAGCTGAAAACGACATCGTTGGTGCATTCAGTGTAACGCCTGGAGTTATTACCACAGGTGATCAAGGTGGTCAGTTGTACGTGCGCGGTGGGACACCAATTCAAAATAAAGTATTACTTGATGGTATGACCATCTACAATCCGTTCCACTCCATTGGTTTTTTCTCCATTTTTGAAACTGAACTCGTTAAAAATGTGGATATCTATACCGGTGGATTTGAATCAAAATACGGAGGGAGAATTTCTTCGGTAATGGACATTACCTACAGAGATGGTAACCGAAAAGAATTTGGAGGAAAACTTTCCACCTCTCCATTTTTAGCTAAACTAGTTTTAGAAGGTCCAATTGGTAAAATAAAAAATGATAAACCCGCCAGTGGATCATACATTTTCTCATCAAAACACTCTCTTCTTGACTATACCTCAAAATCACTTTACCCTAACATCAACGAGGGAAATGGTTTACCGTTTAATTTTACCGATTTATATGGTAAGGTTACCTTCACTGGTGATGGAGGATCAAAAGTTAGCGTATTTGGCTTCCATAATCAAGATAGCGTTAATTATTCCGTAGCCGATCTGAATTGGGAAGCATCTGGTGGTGGACTTAACTTCCTAATGATACCGAGTGGCTCCCCAGTATTCATTCGTGGGCATGTAAATGGCAGTAATTTTCAAACGACTTTTTCTGAATCTGCTACAGAACCACGCTTTTCGAAAATTGGTGGCTTCGACCTTGGTTTTGATTTTAGTTACTTTTTAAAGAACGAAAGCGAAATGAATTATGGATTTAATATTAATGGATTCAATACTCAATTCGTTACCTACAATGAAGTTCAACGTAAAATTGAAGCAACCAATTTTACCACCGAAATAGGTGGTTATTTTAATTACCGATACGTTGGATTAAGGTGGGTATTTCAAGGAGGATTTAGAGTTCAAGCCTACACATCCCTGAATACAATTTCTCCCGAACCAAGGTTGGGATTGAAATTTAATGCCACCGAAAACCTACGATTTAAGTTTTCAGGTGGTCGATATTCTCAAAACTTTACCTCAGCGTCATCAGATAAAGATGTCGTAAACTTATTCAATGGCCTACTCTCTGCCCCTACTAATGTACAAGATGTTTTTACCAATGAGTTTCAACAAGAAAAAACAGTGCAAAATGGACTGCAATATGCGACCCACGCCATTGCAGGAGTGGAGTATGATTTGGGAAACAATGTAAGTATCAATGTAGAAGGATACTACAAATACTTTTCCCAATTAAGTAATATTAATCCTAATAAACTCTACGAGGATATTTCGACCTTTAATCAAATTGCCGATGTATTTAAAAAAGACTTTATCATTGAATCCGGTCAATCTTATGGCGTAGATTTTTTAATCAAATACACCAAAGACCGCCTGTTTTTGTGGGGCGTATACTCACTAGGGAAATCAACTCGTTGGGATGGCTTTACTGAATACTTCCCTGTCTTTGATCGACGCCACAATGTGAATTTAGTAGGCTCATATTCTTTTGGTAAAAAGAAAGATCTTGAGTTAAATATGCGATGGAATCTTGGTTCTGGCTTACCATTTACCCCAACCGCAGGGTATTATCAAGCAGAAAACTTTTCCGGTGGTGTTACTAGCAACTACGTAACCAATAATCCTTCTAGTATTTCAACCATTCTAGGTGGGTTTAATAGCCAACGACTGCCATACTATCATCGTTTAGACATTACCATAAAAAAACACATTGTTTTTAAAAATAAGAATGTGCTAGAGCTTATTGGTAGTGTTACCAACGTTTACAACCGAAAAAATATATTTTATGTAAATCGAATAAGCTCAAAAGAAATTTATCAATTTCCATTATTACCAAGTTTTGGAGTAAGCTTTAAATTTTAAATATGGCATTGATTCGTCCTTTTAGAGCCATTCGACCTCAACGGGATAAAGTGCACTTGGTGGCAACAAGGCCCTATTATTCCTATAAAAAAAATGTACTGAAGGCAAAAATGGAGGATAACCCCTATACCTTCTTACACATCATAAATCCAGAATTTAATCAAAAAGTTAGCACTAAACCAAATTCCAAAGAGCGCTTTAAATTGGTAAAAAGTCGCTTCGATTCCTTTCTAGAAAGTGGCGTGTTGATGAAAGAAAAACAGCCCACACTTTACCTTTATCGCCAACATAAAGACAAGCATGTATTTACTGGAGTGATTGGTGGCGCAAGCGTTGCAGAATATCAAAATGGATTAATCAAAAAACATGAAGCAACGTTAACATCAAGGGAAGAAATGTTCACAAGCTACCTGGAAGAAGTGGGATTCAATGCTGAACCCGTATTACTAACATACGAAGGAAATGATTCGATAAATTCAATCATTAGCGCAAGTACGCAAGAGCGACCGGAGTATGAATTTACCACAACCGACCACATCAAGCACGAAGTTTGGGTCCTAAGTCAAGAACACTCAACTCAACTTCAAAAAGCCTTTGAGCGTATTCCTTGCACATATATAGCCGATGGGCACCACCGCTGCGCTTCCTCCGCTAGCTTAGCCACTAATCGCCGCAATAATGGCCAAGATGTACTAGGTGCGGAAAATTTTTTGGCGTATTTCGTTGAAGAAAATAACCTTTCCATCTTAGCCTTCAATCGATTAATTCGTTCTTTAGCTGGGTATTCAAAAGCAACATTTTTACATGCGCTGGCAGCATTAGGCAGCGTTGAATTATTGAGCGAAGCCAGAACGCCATTAAAGGAACACGAGATTTGTATTTACTTAGAGAAAGAATGGTATAGTTTACTTTTAGTTGATTACCTCATCGAAGAAGATCATGCGGTAAATTCACTAGATAGCCAAATGCTAACCGAATTTATTCTTAAACCATTGCTTGGAATCGAAGACCTAAAAACAACTGATCAGGTTGAATTCGTGCCAGGAAATCAAGAGTTATCCGTCATTTCTGCAAGTGTGGATAGTGGGAAATTTGCCATTGGATTTGTTCTCTACCCTTTGAGTATTGAACAAGTTAAAAAAGTGGCAGATCAACAAATGAATATGCCACCAAAATCAACCTACGTTGAACCAAAATTACGAAGTGGCTTAACCAACTACGACATCAACGAATGATTGAGCAGAAAATCGAACAAATTAGTAGGGAAATATCACCGCAGGTGCAATTAATTGCCGTTTCAAAAACTAAGCCCAATAGCGCGATTCTTTCTGCTTACAGTGTGGGACAACGGCATTTTGGGGAAAATAAAGTTCAAGAACTTTGTGACAAATGGGAAAGCTTACCAAAAGACATTCATTGGCATATTATTGGGCACCTACAAACCAATAAAGTAAAATACATTGCCCCTTTTATTCATTTAATACATGCTGTGGATAGCATAAAATTATTAATTGAGATTGATAAACAAGCGAAAAAGCACGATCGGATCATCTCCTGTTTACTACAATTTCACATAGCAAAAGAAGAGACCAAATTTGGCTTAAGTTATTCGGAAGCAACAGAAATCTTAGCATCTACTGCTTATTCATCGCTTGAAAACATCACGATTGTTGGAGTAATGGGCATGGCCTCTTTTGTGGAAGACGAAGAGCAAATCGTGACAGAATTCAACGAGCTCGCAGGTATTTTTAAGAAATTGAAAGAAACCTATTTTAAAAACAAAGATTCCTTTAAAGAAATCTCCATGGGAATGAGTGGCGATTACCCCTTAGCTATCGAAGCTGGCAGTACTATGATTCGGGTTGGTAGCACTATATTTGGAAGTCGATAGCGCTTCGTTATTTTGCGGTTTTTTTACAATCAAAAACCAATTCGGAAATTAAATCTGGAGAGAAGTAAGTATTGGCAATCGTTAATAATTCTTGTGAAGTAATTCGATCAATTCCTGCATGGATATCCTTAATGGTGTCTATTTGATTGAAAGCCAATAAACTTTTACCAAGTCCCAACATCAAGCCTAAATTACTATCCATACCTAAAGCAAAATGACCTTTTAATTGCTCTTTCGCCCGGTGCAATTGTGCAGTAGATAATCCTGTAACACACAAGCGGCTTATTTCTTTTTTGGCCAATGCAATCGCCTTATCCATATTTTTAGGATCCGTTGCCAAATAAACACCCCAAAAACCAGTATCTGAAAAAGAAGTATAATTTGCTTCAACTGCGTAAGCTAATCCATGTTTTTCACGAATAGACAATGTAAGTCTGGAGTTTAAAGCTGGTCCGCCAAGCACATTAATCAATAAACCCATACCGCGCCGGTCATTGTGAAGATAACTTGGCGCAATACCGCCAATAACAGCGTGGGCTTGATAATTAGCCTCTTTAGTACGAATTGAAAAAGGTTGATAATTCGTAATAGTGGAATATGTTGGGCGTGAAGCTGTGGTGGGAAATTCTAGCAATGCCTTTTCCAATAGCGCCAACAACTTCAATTTTGGGTAATTTCCTACATAAGAAACAACCAGATTATCTGCCGTAAAATACATTTTAACATACGCCATCAAATCCTCACGCGTGAATCCTTTAACACTTTTTTTTGTACCTAATATATTATTTCCCAAGGAATGATCCTTAAACAAATGTGCTTCAAAATCATCAAAAATTTTATCACTAGGACTATCCAAATAAGAATTTAATTCATCTAGGATAACCTCTTTCTCTTTATCCAACTCATGATTAGGAAAAGAAGACCGCAATGAAATGTCAGCCAACAGATCAATTGCTCGAGCCGTATATTTCTTGGTAAAAGAAGCGTGAAGGCAAATCTCCTCCTTCGCCGTAAAAGCATTTAGTTCGCCCCCTACATCATCCAAGCGAGATAGCACTTGTATTGCTTTTCGTTTTTCCGTTCCTTTAAATACACAATGCTCCAAAAAATGCGCTAAACCCACTTCTTTGGCTTGTTCAAATTTAGATCCTGCCAAAAACGTAAATCCGAGATGCGAAACCTCACTAGCTTTGTACAGGTATACAATGCGAACACCATTTGACAGGGTGAAACATAAGGGTTGAAGTTCTTTCATCAAGGATTCTTTCTATGTATTTTCCAAGTTCCCTCGAAAGAAGTAAACACTATACGATCGTGTAAACGTGATGGGCGTCCTTGCCAAAACTCCATACATTGAGGAATAACAGCGTAGCCACCCCAATGTGCAGGACGTGGAACGGCATCCCCAAACTTTTCCGAATAATAAGCCATTCGATTATGAATTTCAGATGAATCAACTAATTCATCTGATTGATGAGAAGCCCAGGCGCCCAATTTACTTTGTAAAGGCCGAGATTCAAAGTAAGCATCACTTATGGCTTCAGGGAGTTTTACAACCTCGCCTTCAATTCGAACTTGACGCTCATTTTTAGGCCAGAAAAAAAGCATCGATACTTTTGGATTAATCGCTAATTCTTTTCCTTTTTGACTACTGTAATTGGTATAAAACACAAAGCCATTATCCACCATTTCCTTCAAATAAACAATGCGCGCACTTGGTTGTAAATTCACACTAACCGTTGAAATAACACAAGCATTTGCTTCCAATTCACCAGAGGCGATTGCTTCATCGAACCAACGCTGAAAGAGCACATAAGGATTCTTTTCTTCGTTACTATCTAAGCTCCCCTTGGAAAAATCTTGGTGATTATTTTTAAGGTCTTTTAAGTTATCACTCATTTTCGTCGTCTAATTCATCGACCAAATCACTTTCAGATTCCTCCTCATCAGAGCCTGATGCACTAAAAATTACCCCTTTATTTTGAGTTAGATTCTCGGATTCGAAAACGGCATTATCTGGACTAATTTCATCTACTATTTCGGAAATAACGTTATTTATTGGAGCAACATCATCGGCATTGTAAGGGAAAATCTCAACAATTGGTGATTCAGCAACAATGGTAATCTTAAAATCAATCATTAATGTCGATAAACTTTCCTGAACCCGAGTAAAGGCATCTTTTACATTTGTCGCTGTAACTAAATAATTTTGTGAAATTGTTTTTTTCTTATCGCCCTCATCATCTATTTTATCGTAGGTAACCTTACATTTATACCATGTTTCCGAATCATCGTAAGCAAAAATATCGTGCACATCAGTTCGCGCTATTCCAACTACCGTAAATTCACCCCGAATTAAGGCTCCAAGCTCTTCATAAATTCTTGCTTCAGCATCAGTAAATGTCATGGCTGCTAACATATATGGCTCAGACACTCGCTTAAAAGTGCCATTTTCTAATTGTTTTGTGTACTTAACCTTAACGGTAAACCAATTGTTCATAATGAAATAATTTTAGTCAACAAAGATACGCTACAAAGCAGGAATTCAATCAATTGTTGAAAACAAATTTACAGAAGAAAACAAGAGGTAAATTAGTCGATACGACCGAAGCCAAATGGCAATAATTGAATAACCGAATCCAAAACCATCGTACGCTTATCTTGATTAACAAGGATAACACGAATAGGTTGTTTTTGACGATTTTCAGATTCCAACATCACCTGCCTGCAACCGCCACAGGGAGAAAGAAGCTGAGATGCTGGCATTAAATCACCTTTTGCAACAATACATAAGGTTAGCACTTTTTTATTAGGAAAATTCGCACCTGCATAAAATAAAGCCACTCGTTCAGCACAAATACCAGAAGGGAAAGCCGCATTTTCTTGATTATTCCCAAGAATAAACGATCCATCATCCATTAATGCGCAAGCACCAACTTTAAACTCGCTATATGGAGCGTAAGCGTTTTCCATTGCTTCATAGGCTTTATCAACTAAGCGTTGTTCCTGTTCAGGAAGATCCGTCCAATTTGAGAAAAGTTGATAGTTGAATGTGAAGCTTTGTTTCATTATGGTATTGATTTAGGCTATAGGATACGCAAGAAGTAGTGCATAGTTTCGTGCGAAGCCGTTTATCTATGAAATTCTCTTTTCAACGATTGAACTTACCTTATCAATAAATTGGCTTGGGCGAAATGTTCGCCACTCAAGATCGTCTAATTGACCTCCCATAGCAAAATACTGATCAATATGAATTCGCTTAAATTCATAAGTAACATGCTCGTGAAAATTAACCATGGCAATCCAACCTTCCTCTACATCTTCAAACCACTCTTCATAATAACAATCATCAGAATAATGAAAATTCAATACATTTTCACCGATAAGAATAAACTTTGTAATCCCATATTTGATTAAGACATCAACCACCTCTCGTTTCAGCACCATAATATCATTTTCAATGGCATCGTTCCATTCGCCAATCAATTCAATTACCGCCGACATTTTATCATAATCAACATAAAGAATCTTCAAGAACAAGGTAGCAGAACCCATGTTATCCCATTGAGGATGAATGTAAAAATTATAAATTTTATTCGAATACATTAGCTCGCTATAATCACAATTAAAAAAAGGTGATGTTGGATCTTCAGAAGCGATATAATACCCTCGCCAATTATAAAAAGGTTCAATATAATGCATGCCCCAAAATTAATCTTAGAAATTGTAAAACACATAATAAATTCAAAATAGTAGTAAATTCGCCCCTCAATAAAAATTAAACGTTAGAAGCAATAAGTGGGAAAAGATAAGCTGCGCAGATTTGAAGCCATTAAATCATTTGAGAATGTTCATGAACACTCACTTGATCATTTATCCGAGAATAAGGGGTTTTGGAACGAACGCGTATTTAAAAATTCAGGCAAACTAATTCTTGAACTGGGTTGTGGTAAAGGGGAATATAGTGTTGGACTCGGGGAATTATATCCAGACAACAATTACGTTGGCGTAGACTTAAAAGGAAATAGAATTTATATTGGAGCTAAAATAGCACTAGAAAAAGAACTTAAAAATGTTGCTTTCTTGCGCACTAGAATTGATTTTATTGACGACTACTTTGGTGAGAATGAAGTGGATGAAATTTGGTTAACCTTTTCCGATCCGCAACCAAACAAACCTCGAAAAAGACTGACCTCTACCCTATTTATTAATCGTTACCGGAAATTTTTGAAGCCTGCTGGCTTAATTCATCTAAAAACGGACAGTGAAATCTTGTATGAATCAACCCTAGAAGAGATAACAAGTAATAATTATTGCTTAATTGACAATAAACCAGATTTATACGCTGCCTTAGCCACCAACGAAAATAAAGACGAGCAAGCCATTTTTTCGATAAAAACACATTATGAAAACGCATTTGTAAAGCGTGGTCATACCATAAAATATTGCTGTTTTACCATTAATTAAGTATGAAAATTGATATTCTTAATGGAAGCTATATTGGTTCAGGAAATCGTGAAAGTCTTTTTGACCTGAGTATTCCATTACATTTTAATGGGCAACTCATTATTTTTGTTCACGGCTTTATGGGATTTAAAGATTGGGGGGCTTGGCACTTAGTTCAGGAATATTTTACGGAGAAAGGCTACGCATTTTGCAAATTCAATTTAAGTCATAACGGCGGTACAGTTCAAAACGGCATCGATTTTCCGGATGAAGAATCCTTTGCAAGAAATACCTATTCATTTGAAGTAAATGATATTACATGCATTTCAAAACAAATCATGCCATACTTTGAAAAAACGCCAGAAATTCATCTAATTGGGCATTCGAGAGGTGGTGGAGCAGCACTTCTTGCGGCAAAAGAAATTGGCTCAAAAACACTTAGTTTATGGGCATCAATATCCTCCATAGCATCTCGATTTCCATCAAATGAGACGCTAAATAAGTGGAGAGAAGATGGTATTCGTTATGTGGAGAATTCAAGAACGAAACAATCATTGCCTCAGTATTTTTCATTGTTTCAAGACTTTCAAGAAAATAATAAACGCCTTGACATTGAAATAGCTGCGCGTTCGTTAGAATGTGCTGTAAGTGTTTTTCATGGAAAACAAGATAAATCCGTTGATCTTTCTGAAGGTCGCTCATTGGCAAAATGGCTGAATGTCGACCTTTTCATTTTAGAAAATGCTGACCATGTATTTGGAGCAAAACACCCATGGAAAGAAAAGCAACTGCCGATAGCCTTAAAAAAATTATGTGCGGAAACATGCCTCTTTTTGACAAAAAACTAACTTTGTAAGTAATAAAATTATAATGAAAATACTCGTTACAGGTGCAGATGGTTTATTAGGCAGTAATCTAATCAGGGAATTGATAAGTAGGCAGTACGAAGTAAGTGCCCTAGTTCAAGAAGATCGAATATATATTACATTAGTTGACCTACCCATTTCAATAATAAAAGGAGACCTTATCGATGCCAAGAGTATAAATACTGCTTGCTATAATGTAGATGTTGTGATCCATTGCGCCGCAAACACAAGTATGTTTCCAGCGCGGCAGGAAGCAGTAAAGCGTGTTAATATATCAGGAACGCAAAATATTATTGATGCATGCAAGCTAAATAAGGTAAAGCGATTGATATACGTTGGAACAGCAAATTCATTTAATTCCGGTTCTATTGATCATCCTGGTAACGAAACAAATGCATACACAGCCACCAAATATGGCCTTGATTACATGGATTCAAAATATGAAGCGCAACGATTAGTCCTTAAAGAAGCAGCGAACGGAACCCTCGATGCGCTGGTTGTTAATCCCACATTTATGATCGGACCCTATGATAGCCGACCAAGCTCTGGAGAAATGATATTGGGAATTTATTTCAAAAAAATTCCTGGTTACACACTGGGAGGTAAAAACTTTGTCGCTGTTAAAGATGTTGCCTTTGCTATTGCTAATTCCATCACCCTCGGACAAAAAGGACAATGTTATATTCTTGGTCACGAAAATTTAAGCTACAAAGAGGCATTTGAAAAAATTTCGTCTGTATTAAATGTCCCAGCTCTAAAATTTAAACTAAGTACCGGACTTGTTCGCTTTTATGGGAACATCAATTCTTTCTTGGGAAAGTTACTGCCCTTCAATCCCAAAATATCGCGAGAGCTCGCCATACTAGCATCTGAGACACATTTTTATTCTTCACAAAAAGCGATTACTGAGCTCAAAATGCCTCAAACTCCATTGGAGATTGCCATAGCAGAATGTTATGCCTGGTTTGATGAGAATAATTACCTCAAAAAATCAACATAAATATGACAACTGAAGCCGTTGATATTAATTGGCAAGCAACTGATATAGTTTCTTTTCTACCCCTAATGTTATCATTAGTGTTTTTTACCGTGTATTGGTTTATAGCACAATCCAGTAAAATAAAAGGAATGTTCCTTGCTAAATTTGACCTTGACGAAGCACTAGTTAAGCACTTATTTTTTACTAAAACCATTGGATTCATTAGCATGGGGGTAATACCTTTAGTGATTTGTCTGTTGGCATTTCCAACTACTTCATTTGCTAATTTTGGGCTTACCTCTGGTTTGAAAAATAGTACCTTTACCCTAACATGGATTGGAATACTATCCATCATTGTTATTCCAATTGCCTATTTCAGTGCAAAAAAACCAAAGAACTTACTTAATTACCCACAAGCTAGATCCAAAGTTTGGACGAGAAAAATGATGTTTACAGAAGGTTTGGGTTGGTTTATTTACCTCTTTGGCTATGAATTATTATTCAGAGGAATACTCTTATTCCCCTTGGTTGCCGCAATTGGTGTTTGGCCAGCAATTGGTCTGAATATCGCGCTTTATTCGGCTACTCATATTCCAAAAGGAGTTGAAGAAACCATCGGCGCTGCTCCGCTTGGACTTGTACTTTGCCTACTTACCTTATTATCGGGAAACATTTGGATTGCCTTTTTCGTGCACGTTTTCATGGCTTGGACGAATACCTTTACAGCGCTACATTTTAATCCTGAAATGACCTACGCTACAAAAAAATAAATACCATGGATAAGGTAATGGTTTATCAATTAACCTTGGAGGCATTAAAAAATAAAATCAATGGCTTAAGATTGATTCTACAAGATAGCTATCCTTCCATGTTTGATGACTCAAAAAGTTCAGCTGGAGATAAACATGAAACGGCTCTTGCCATGGCTCAATTAGAACAAGAAAAACTGACCAATCAATTAAATATACTACTTCTACAAGAGGTAATTATGACGGGTATTGATCCTGACTTGAAACACCAAAAAATTACCATTGGAAGCTTGGTAGAAACCAACAAAGGATGGTATTATTTTTCAATCAGTTTAGGGCAATTGATTTGTCAAAGCAATACTTATTTTGCTCTGAGTTTGGAAGCGCCCTTAGGTCAAATGATGAGAGGTAAAATCGCTGGTGAACAGGTCATATTTAATGGAATAATAACAGAAATTATAAGTGTAATTTAAGCTGATCGATAAATTAGACTTACTTTTGATGAAAGGTTATTCATGCGTGTAATTTTTCATTTTTTTTTATTTCTTGGAATAGTCATTCCTACGCGCTTATTTTCTCAATCCCTAATCATCAATGAAGTTTCCCAAGGACCTACAGGATCGAAAGAATATGTCGAACTTTTAGTTATTCCGGGCGTCAATTATAATCCTTGCATTGCTGGTACAAACTGTCTTGATTTAAAAGATTGGATAATTGATGATAACAATGGTTATTTTTCAAATGGACCAAGTACCGGGGAAGGTGTCGCTGGTGGTTGCATCCGTTTCGCAAATAATAGTTTTTGGACATGTATTCCTGTTGGGACGCTGATTGTCATTTACAACGATGCCGATCTAAATGCATCAATGCCCGCTCAAGATTTAAGTATGGTAGATAATAATTGCCGCTTGGTGATTCCTATTTCTTCTACCTTATTTGATAAACATGCCACATCACCCTCAACTGGTACTGGTCAGCTCTATCCCATGTCAGGATATAGTGCAGGAGGAGCCTGGAGTAACATGGGAATGGCGAACACCGACGATTCCTTTCAGATTTATAGTTCAGGTAATTATACTGTTCCAGTGCATGGTGTTAGTTGGGGAAATAACAATAGTGCAACCATTATCTACTTCACCGGACCAGCAACAAATAGCGTCTATAGTTTTACAAATAATATTTCTAATAACCCCAATGCACAAGCAAATTGGACTGCTGGAAATTGTACGGCGCCAAATAACCAAACGCCAGGTTTAGCAAATAATGCAGGAAATCAAGCCTATATTAGTTCCTTAACTAATAATTGCATTGCTATACAGCCCATTCAAGCAAATTTAAACCTTACAGCTCCTGCAACCTGTGGTTGCAATGCCTCAGCTTCGGCTGCTCCTACTGGAGGAAGTGCATATAGTTATGTTTGGATGAATAGTGCTCAAGTTCCGATTGGACAGACAAATGCAACGGCAAATAACTTATGCTCAGGGTGGTATTTTTGTCAAATTACCAGCGCGAATGGATGTGTGATTATGGATAGTATCCAAATTCCAAATAGTGTCCCGATTGCAGAACCTTTGTTTGCAAATATTGGCGCACTTTGCCAAAATTCGGTAGCACCATTACTTTCGAACATCTCTACAAATGGGATTAGCGGTACATGGTCTCCGCCCTTAATTTCAACCAACACCATTGGAAATACCACTTTTCAATTTACACCCAATGCTGGCCAATGCGCGGATACTGCAAGCTTAATCGTATACATTTTAAATGGTGCGCCAGCCATCTTTAACATAGATTCAAGCTATTGTGTTTTTGCAAGTCCATCCCTACTTCCGACAAGCTCCGTGAACGGAATTTCAGGAACTTGGAATCCTGCTACCATTTCGACAGGTTCCGCAAGCCAAACCAACTATACCTTTACACCTTTAGCCGGACAATGTGCTATTGGAACAACTATTAGTATCGATGTCTTGGATAGTATTCCGCCATCATTTTTTTATTTTTCTACCTACTGCATCAATGAAGTGCCTTTAACTCTTGAACCGCAATCAACTAATTTTTACAATGGTACTTGGAACCCGAATTCAATAAATACGAGTACACAAGGTGTTTCATATTATACCTTCACACCTTTTGATCAATCTAATAATTGTGTTACAAGCCTTACTCTTAACATTGTCATTACCGATTCCATCGTTCCCTTATTCAACCAAATGGGACCTTATTGCGTTGGCGATGTTGCACCAGCCATGCTAACACAATCAAATCAAGGTATTTCAGGTTCTTGGTATCCAAGCCCAATAAATACAAGTATTGCAGGCACCTACAGCTTTATCTTTACATCGATTCAAATGGCTTGTACCACCATTGGAACGATGGATATTGTTATCGCAGCATCAATTGTAGTCGATGCCGGAAATGATACTACCGTTTGTTCTGGAAGTCCGCTTTTATTAACGGGTAGTGGAGCTACAAGCTACAGTTGGTCAAATGGGATTCAAGACAGCACAATTTTCATTGCTAATACCACGACCAATTACACCGTAACAGGAAACTCAGGTTCATGCCAAGACACGGATGACGTATTAATTACGGTCATACCTACTCCATCCGCATCAGTTTCTGGAAATGTCACAGGAAATAGTGCTCAATTTACAAATACTACGACCAATGGAACAAATTATTTTTGGGATTTTGGAGATGGGAACACCACTACTTCAGGAACATTAGCAGGCATTAATCATACGTATACCGCACCTGGAACCTACCAAGTTCAAATGATTGCAAACAACAATGGGTGTTTGGACACCACCTATTATAGTATTATGATTCAGCCGGTCGTTCCACCCATGCCGATCGTTCCACTTAGTGTTGAAATTCCAAATTTCTTCACTCCGAATGGCGATAATGATAATCAACTTTATGAATTACTCTTGGAAGGAGATAGCACCTTTACAGCGGTAATTTTGAATAGATGGGGAGAACAAGTTACAGAATTAAATGAGCAAAATCCGAGTTGGGATGGCACCTTCCGAGAAAAAAATTGTCCTGAAGGAGTCTATTTTATTATTTACAAGGTAATTGGCATCGATCAAACCACCAAAGAAGGCCATGGATTTTTACATTTAATTAGGTAGTTATCTAAATGATTCATTTAAAATTATACATGATCATGTTAGGGTGTCGGCCAAAAGGCAGAAACACAGAACAACATGACATATTTTTTGGAATTGGAAGCTCGATTAACGATATAATTCCCCAACTTAATACATTCTGGCCTGAGGCAAAGGGAAAAATTCACATTGATGCATGGCGAGAAGTAAGCTGTGTCGATCAACACAAAATAGAAATAGTTGCCAAAGGACTAGAGACATCCAACCAAACGCAATTGTTTTTCATCAATCTAGGCGGATACAAAGAAAATGAATTCGAAGAATACCACTACAAAATAATATGCACTGGAGCCACCTTAGCAGAGGCCACTACAAAGGCAAAAGCAACTAGCTTTTACAAACATTATGACTTTAATGGTGCCAAGTCGCACATAGACGACAAATTTGGAATTGATATAGACGAAGTGTATCATGTTACTGATATTCTTGCGTCCGATTTAACAGCGAAATTTGCGATAAAAATCACCAAATCCAATGATTTAACCGATGATGAATTACATATTGGCTACCTAAAATTATAGTCGATTAAATTGCATCAATACGGCTAAATCAAAGCAAAATCTTCCACCAAAGAAAGTCATGAATGTTTACATTTAATCCCTTAGGTCAAGGTAACCTCATCTTTTTCAATTTCTACAACATCGCCAATAATCATTTTAGCACGTCTTCGGTATTCCACTTCGCCATTTCTAAGTACCAAGCCTGCATCAATTAGATGCTTCGCATGACCACCTGTGGAAGCAATGCCTAAAGCCTTCAATAAGGCCATTAATTCGATATATTCACCTTCTATTTTAAACGTTGACGTCATACTTTCCCTTTAAAATTAGCATATAGTTCATCTGCTGCCTCGAAGGGAGAAATCAGACCTTGTTTTACCTTCTCCTGATAATTTAGCAATTCGTCTTTCCATGCTTTTTCGCCGAAAAAACCCTGTTGAATTAAAAAAGAAATGTTTTCATTGAAAAATGAGATGTCTTGTTCTTTTCGCTGAAATTCGTGCATTCCATTCGATTTCATAAGGTCAAAGTAGCGATTTACTAAATCGTACACTTCCTCTATTTTTTCTTCTTCAAGACTGCTGCACGTTTGTACTTTAGGAAGCCAATCCCCTTCTTGATGAGCAAATAAATGCAAGGCATTTTGATAGGCTATTTTTGCTTGCTTAGCCTTTTGACTATTTTCACCATCTGCTTTAGTAATTAGGATAGCATCAGCCATTTCCATGATGCCACGTTTTATTCCTTGAAGTTCGTCGCCGGCACCAGCTAGCATGAGTAATAAAAAGAAATCAACCATAGAATGCACCATCGTTTCAGACTGACCAACACCCACGGTTTCGATAATTATCACATCATAGCCAGCCGCTTCGCAAAGAAGGATCGACTCGCGTGTATGACGCGCTACCCCCCCAAGCATATCACCTGTTGGCGTAGGGCGAATAAAAACATTTTCTTGCAAGGAAAGCCAATTCATTCGTGTTTTGTCTCCCAAAATACTACCGCCACCAATCGAAGAAGACGGATCAATCGCCAATACAGCAATGCGATGTCCCTTACTCAGTAATACCTTTCCAAAAGCTTCAATAAAGGTGCTTTTTCCTACACCAGGAACACCCGTAATCCCTAATCTCCAAGCGCCGCCGGAATACGGCATGAGTTTGTTCACTAATTTGCTGGCCTCTTTTCTAAATTCAGGTGAATTATTTTCAATTAAGGTAATGGCGGAGGACAAGGCTGCGCGATCTTTTGACAACAATAGAGGCAATAACTTATCGCACGTAAAACTTTCCAATCGCTCCTTTCGACTATGCCTCCAATCATCAATAAAAGAATCGTCTACCATTATACTAATTGTTTTAGCGCGTGCATAGCAGATTGAACATTCAAGCGAACATCTAAAATTGAAGCATCCATCATATAACAAGGGGCACAAACAATTTTATTCTCATGATCAATTAAAATTTCACGCACATTTTTATCTTGTATATCGGCACCAGTTTGCTTTATTCCCTCTTGAAAACCAAGAATATCATAGGGAGAATCCTCTTTTGTGGAACCAATAGATAAGCTTAGGGGAATTGAATTATTCTTCATCGCTAAAGCAAGAACCACAGGGCTAACACAAAGCGCTGCAATTGGTTTTCCAACATTTATTAAATTCACAATGAGTAATTTGACCTCCGGTAATATTGTTCCGTCAGCACCATGAAAAGCCCAAGACGAAAAATTCTTTGCACTTCCGAATCCACCGGGAATAACTAAGGCATCAATATCAACAGGTTGAATGGCGCGAATATTATGGATTTTACCGCGTGATATTCTAGCGGCTTCAATCAACATATTACGTGATTCAGGTAATTCCTCACCATTAATGTGGTTAATTACATGATGTTGATTTGCATCGACTGCAATACAAACCGCTTCATCGCCCATTTCTTCGATAGCTAACAATGTTAGCACCGCTTCTTGAATTTCAACACCATCATAAACCCCGCAACCTGAAAGAAGCACGCCTATTTTCATCTTAAAATCTTTGGAACTAAGTTACTATAAATTTGCTCGTATTGAGGTAGAATAGCCGCTAAAGAAAATAAGTTTGCTTGCGCTAAAGCATTCTGCTTAAACTGCATCATCTGATCAGGTTGCAACAAAGCAATAGCATTCTTGGCCATATCGTCGACATCGCCAACATTGGATAGAAAACCTGAAAAACCATGCTTGTTAACCTCTGCTAGTCCACCTGTATTTGATGAAATAACTGGGACAGATTGAGCCATTGCCTCCAGAGCGGCTAGACCAAAACTTTCTGTTTCAGAAGGCAGTAAAAACACATCAGCGATTTCAAGTACATGCGCCGTATCCCTTAATTTTCCTAGAAACAATACCTTATCACATAAATTTAACTTTCGTGCTAATTGCTCGCAACTGTAGCGTTCAGGACCATCACCAACCATGATTAACTTAGAAGGCAACTCAGCATTCACCTTCTCAAATATACGGATGACATCCTCTACTCGCTTAACCTTTCTAAAATTAGAGATATGACAAAGTATAGGCTCATTGACCTGAGCATATTTTAAACGAATAATGTCCAATCCCTCCTTAGTTTCATTATTTGGAACTATGAAATTATGTATAACATCGATGGGTCGAGTGACCTTAAAATGTTCGTATGTTGCTTCCTTCAAACTATGCGATACAGCAGTAACGGCATCAGATTCATTGATACAAAAAGTAATCACAGGCTCAAACGATGGATCTTTACCAACTAGCGTAATATCTGTACCGTGCAATGTTGTCACAAAAGGAATTTCGATGCCTTGAGCACGAAGAATCATTTTTGCCATAAAAGCGGCAGATGCATGCGGAATAGCGTAGTGAACATGAAGTAAATCAAGCTTTTCATTTCGTACAACATCTACCATTTTGGATGTCAACTCGGTTTCATAAGGTTGAAAATCAAACAAGGGGTAATCCGACACTGAAACCTCATGGTAAAAGATGTTTTCACGAAAAGAACCCAAACGAACCGGTTGAGAATAGGTGATAAAATGAACTTGATGCCCTTTAGCAGCCAAGGCTTTCCCTAATTCTGTGGCGACAACACCACTACCGCCAAACGTAGGATATAAAACAATCCCAATTTTCATGTGCGTCATTTAATGCAGAAGATTAATATTTTGATTCTTTCCACCCCAGTGGAAAAAAGAAAGAAATACGATAAATCATGGGTAAAATCTTGACAATCTGTCCTGCCTCATTTTTAACATTAAAATTATAACTGCTCCTAAAAGGGCTATTATCGGCATTGATGACATCGTAGAAGACACCAGCATTTATTCTGATTTTATGATTAAAATCCCTAGAAAAACCACCACCTATGAATAAGGTCGACAACCATGATTTTGAGGAATTTACATTCACATAATTAATAGGACAATGCAATGCTTCATATTCTATTCCCGCAAAAACGACATTCTTCAAACGATAATGCGCGAAAACACCAGCACCATAAATCGAAAAACCAAATTTCTGACCTAAATTATTTGACCATGTTCGCTGCATTCTGAATGATGGACCAAGAGCAAAATTTTCATTTAATATTGCGGCATATTTTAGATCACCACCAACTGAGCCGCCTAAATTAGATCCGCTGGCAACCAACTCAAGGCCAATTTCAGAACCATTAAAGCTTACTTGACTAGAAAATGGGGAAACGAAAGCAAAGCCAAATAAAAGAACAACGAAAATTTTCATAACCTTTAATTTTCAGCAAAGATAAGGTGGAAATAAATAGTTCAGCATTATTTCTTAAGGAGTTTCTATCTTTGTGTAAAATTAGTTTCATGCAAGTCATTGACGGTATCCGTATTTCATCTGAAATAAAACAAGAATTAGCGATTCAAGTAATCGAACGGAAAGCTCAGGGTAAAAAAATACCCCACCTTGCCGCTATTCTTGTAGGAAATGACGGCGCCTCTATGTCGTACGTAAATGCAAAGGTAAAGGCCTGTGAAGAAATTGGATTTGAAAGTACACTCATTCGCTACGATTCATCTGTATCAGAAGAAATTTTATTGGCAAAAGTTCTTGCCTTAAATATCGATAAAAGCATCGATGGTTTTATTGTGCAACTTCCTCTACCGCCACAAATTGATGAAATGAAAATCACCCAAGCAATTGACCCATTGAAAGATGTCGATGGATTTCATCCGCAAAATTTAGGGAACATGGTGGTGAGTTTACCTGGCTTTTTGCCCGCAACCCCCATGGGAATACTAGAATTAATAAAAAGAATGAAAATAGAAACTGAAGGCAAAAACTGCGTTATAATTGGAAGAAGTAACATTGTTGGTATGCCCCTCAGCATTATGCTTGGACGCAATTCTTATCCTGGGAATTGTACCGTGACCTTGGCACATTCAAAAACAAAAAATCTAAGTGAAGTATGCCTAAATGCCGATATTATCATTGCAGCAATCGGACAACCCAACTTTATTAAAGCAGACATGGTTAGAAAAGGTGCTGTTGTTATTGATGTTGGGACAACTAGAGTAGAAGATTCTTCCCGTGAAAGAGGCTGGCGATTGGTGGGAGATGTCGATTATGAAAATGTCGCCCCTCTTTGTAGTTATATTTCACCAGTGCCAGGCGGCGTTGGACCAATGACTATTGCATCATTGATGATGAATACATTAAAAGCGCTTGAATTGAAAGGCAAATGATGTGTTTTCAATTTTATAATTGCTTCGGTTATTATCCATCAAGCTCTTATTACTAAAAATAGCCTTGATTTCTATAAACATTTCAGTATACTAAGTGTTAAAATGACAATAAGTTTATAGAGAAATTAAATAATAGCAAAATTATTTCCTCTATTCGTTTTTTTTTTGCTTATTTTTGATAGCTAAATATAACTTTAATGAATGTTCCTGTAACGATTTACGCTGAAATGACCCCCAATCCGTCGACAATGAAATTTGTGGCGAACAAATACCTATTAATTGCTGGAGAATCGGTTGAATTTATAACTAAACAAGATTCAAAAGGGTTCTCACCTCTTGCAGAAGCCTTATTCGATTTCCCATTTGTAAAAAGTGTTTTCATTGCAGCAAATTTTGTTACGATTACTAAAACCAATAATGTTCCTTGGGATTTTATTACCATGCAGTTGCGAGAATTTGTTAAAGATTGGATTTCTGAAGGAAAAGATGTGCTAATACAAATGCCACAAGTTAAAGAAACAACATCAGAAAATAATTCCTTGTCTGCTGCAGATGAGATAGCTACTTTTGAGCCAAGCGATTTAGATGAAGCGATCCGCTCACTTTTAGACCAATATGTGCGCCCCGCAGTAGAAAATGATGGAGGAGCAATTGATTTTTTAGGCTTTAAAGATGGGACAGTTAGTGTAAAAATGAAAGGTTCTTGTGCTGGTTGTCCATCCTCAACAGCAACCTTGAAAGGTGGCATCGAAAATCTATTGATGCAACACTTACCTGAAGTCAAAAATGTAATGGCAGTAAACGAATAACAATCATCAACTAGAAAGAAATTGATAAGTAAAGAACAAAATATAGTGGATCAGGTGCAGAATAATTTAAAAGAATCTTTGCAGCGCTTCTTTGGATTTAGTCGATTCAAAGGTGAACAAGAAGCTATTATCAATAATATTTTGAGTGGCAAGAATACCTTCGTTATCATGCCAACAGGTGGTGGAAAATCGCTGTGTTATCAACTTCCAGCCCTAATAAGTGAAGGAACAGCCATTATTGTTTCTCCCTTGATTGCATTAATGAAAAACCAAGTGGATGCGATGCGTCATGTGAGTAATAATGATGATATCGCCCATTTCTTGAATTCTTCCTTGTCTAAAGCAGATATTTTAAAAGTAAAGAAGGACATTCAAGATGGGAAAACCAAAATGCTCTATGTTGCACCAGAATCCCTAACGAAGTTAGAAAATATTAAATTTTTAACATCTGTAAATATTTCTTTTTTCGCCATTGATGAGGCCCATTGTATTTCAGAATGGGGACATGATTTTAGGCCAGAATACCGGCGATTAAGAGAAATATTCGAGAAGATATCAAATGTGCCTATTGTTGCATTGACTGCCACTGCTACTCCGAAAGTACAGCACGACATCCAAAAAAACTTGAATATGTTGGATGCTACCCTGTATCAATCATCTTTCAATAGGGATAATTTATACTATGAAATTCGTCCTAAGCGAGATGTTGAAAAGGAAATTATCAAATACGTAAAGAGGCACGCTGGTAAAAGTGGAATCATCTATTGCTTGTCAAGGAAAAAAGTGGAAGAGATTTCTGAAGTCCTACAAGTTAATGGCATAAAAGCACTAGCCTACCATGCAGGCTTAGACTCAACTACAAGAGCGAAGCATCAAGACATGTTTTTGATGGAAGACGCAGACATTATTGTGGCAACCATTGCATTCGGAATGGGAATTGACAAACCGGATGTGCGCTTTGTTATACATCATGATATTCCTAAATCCATAGAAAGCTATTACCAAGAAACCGGGCGTGCTGGTCGAGATGGTGGAATTGGTGAATGCATTGCCTTTTATAGCTACAAGGATATTGAAAAATTAGAAAAGTTTTTACAAGGAAAACCAATCACTGAACTTGAAATAGGGCGGCAATTATTAAATGAAATTGTCTCCTATGCTGAAACTTCGGTTTGTAGAAGAAAATTTATACTGCACTATTTCGGAGAAACATTTGAAGAGAAAAATTGCAATGAGCAGTGCGATAATTGTAGAAACCCACTCGAGAAAACAGAAGGAGAAGTCAGTGTGACAAACTTATTAAAAGCGGTTACTGTTCTCGAAGAGACTCAAAAGGCTAAACACTATTGCGCTTTTCTTTCAGGAAATCTTACCTCTGAAATAAAGGCCTACAAACATAATTTACTGCCCTTGTTTGGTGTAGGAAAAGAATTTGATGAACACTTCTGGAATGCTGTGATTCGTCAAGTAACCTTAGGTGGGTTATTGTATAAAGATGTTGAATCCTTTGGGATCTTAAAACTTACCGATGCGGGCAGAGTATTTTTAGCTAATCCAACGTCGTTTAAGTTGTTGAAGCAACACGATTTCTCCAATACAGATGATGATGATTCCATTATTCTAGGCGGAAAAGGTGGTGTATTTGATGAACAATTGTATGATTTACTTATTGACTTAAGAAAATCCATTGCCAAAGAAATGGGGGTTCCACCCTTTGTTGTATTTCAAGAACCATCTCTAAAGGACATGTGTTTTCAATACCCGATTGAAATAGAAGAATTAACCAATATTCAAGGAGTTGGGGTTGGAAAAGCCCAGCGATATGGCGAACCATTTGTCGCTCTAATTGCCAACTACGTTGAAGATAATGATATTGAACGTCCACAAGATATGGTGGTTAAATCCTTGATTAATAAATCTGGATTAAAGGTACAATTGATTCAAAACATTGATCGAAAACTACCCTTAGATGATATTGCTGATAGCCAAGGCAAAACGTTTAATGAACTGTTAGATGAAATAGAATCTATTGTTGCATCTGGCACGCGGGTCAATATCAATTATTACATCAATACGCTATTAGACTTAGACAATCAAAATGAAATCTTTGAATGCTTTAACAATGCAAATTCGGATGACTTAGTGACTGCATACCATGAGTTAGATGGCCTTTATACGGAAGAAGAACTTCGTTTAGTGCGCATTCGCTACATGAGTGAAATGGCTAACTAATCATTAAAAAGTTCGGCGATTGAATTTCGAGATACAGCATGATAATATGCTTTTGATTTGTCAAAAACTTTTTTTGCCCAAACTTTATCTTCAGGATTTTTCACTAAAGCTTTATATATTGGCAGTAAAAATTTTCGCCTTCCTACCTTGCTTATAAATTTTTCAATTTCAGGTCTAATTTCTCTATTACCACAATTGATATTTAATACGAACCACTCAGCCATTACTTCACTATTCCCCCAAGCACTAAACTTCATTTTTTGATCTAAGTATCTCAACCTTTCAATAGCAATATCTTGGTCTAAAGCTCGAATAAATGTTTGCCATTCTTGAACAATAAAGTCTTCCCGCTTTAGTTGATTAATTACCTTAACACGCCTTTTTTTAGTACTATTTTTAACTTTTTTCCATTCATAAGTAATGACTGGATCAAAAATATTTTCGCCAGAAGAGCATCTTTTCGCTAACGATTGCATATTCATCAAACGTGGAGAATTAATTGACACACAATTTTTTGGCAATCCATTCTGATAAATCCATTCATCATAGTCAAAAACAAGACGATTCGGCGTAAGTAAATTCCTTTCTATTTCGTCAATAAAAGTTGTTGAGTTAACGGTTTTGAATTGAAATACCTTAAAGTAATGATTAAGAAACTGATCAAACACCTTCCTGCCCACCTTATTTTCTAATGTTTTAAGAAAAAAAGCACCTTTAACATATGCCACACTTGTCATGCCATCATCAGGATTTCGATTCTTTAAATTTAAATGCAATTGGCTATCTTCAGGATGTTTTCCTTTTAGAATTTCTTTTAATTCAGCTTGCAACTCCTGAAATTCAATTTGCGCTAATATATCTGATACTTCTTTACCATAAAGCGCTTCCATTATGCGCTGCTCGAAATAAACAGTAAAACCTTCATTAAGCCAAAAATCATCCCAAGTGCTATTCGTCACCAAATTACCAGACCACGAATGTGCCAACTCGTGAGCAATGACAGAAACTAAACTTCTATCACCAGCAAGAATCGTTGGATTGACAAATGTTAAGCGAGGATTTTCCATTCCTCCAAAAGGAAATGAATAAGGCAAGACCAATAAATCATATTGCTTCCACTGATAGCTTCCGTATAAGGAAGAAGCAGCCGACATCATCTTAGGTAGTTCCTCGAATTCATAAACGCAGGCGTCTAATAGTTCTTTTTCGGCATAAACGCCTGTATTAGCGCTAAGCGGGTGATAGGCAATATCGCCTACAGCCAATGCAATTAAATAGGATGGAATAGGCTGATCCATTTCGAATTCATAAATTCCCGAAGCGTTTTTTTCTGTTGGATTTGTAGCACTCATCAAGGCAAGTAGGTCTTTTGGAACTTTTACTGTTGCATTATAGGTAAATCGATTCGAAGGAGAATCCTGAAGCGGTATCCATGTGCGTGTTAATATAGCCTGCCCTTGAGTATATAAAAAAGGCGTTTTCTTGGAACTTGTAGAAAGCGTATCAAGCCAATCTAATGCCTCTGCACCCTTCGTTGTTTGGTAATAGATATTGACTTGTGTTGTTTTAGGGTCAACGGTAACCGTAAGTGGCTGCCCTAAAATGGAGTCCTTATCCATCTGTCCGATAACAAAATCGACTTCTTTTTCATGAAATTTTTGACCCGTTGTTACTTTTTGAATTAATAAATTGCGCGTGTCAAAAATAGCCACGGATGCATTATTATTGACCATTTCATGCCGCGCAACACCATAGATTGTCTTGTTTTCAAAATTAACATCTAATTCAAGTTCTAAGTGAACTGTTTTGATTGCCTTAAAATTTGCATAAGAATGATGGTCTACAATCGTATCAGTTGATGCATTCAAATCATGCTCAATAAATTTAGCTCTTGTAGAACAGGATGAAAGAGCGATAATCAATAAAAGCAGGAAAAGTATTTGGCGCATTTAATTTTTATTTTTAAATGATAAAATCCCAAAGCGTTCCTTACCTCTTGTTATCGCATAGAGCAATAATTCCTGATCTTTTTGATTTAATTTCATCATTTTAGGAATTACGATAGAAGATAACTCCTTCCTTGAAAATAGAGTCTTTCTTTCTAATTTACCCGTTTCTATATTAATAGAACAAATCGCTACGGCATTATTTCTCCGCGACAGATTATAGGAGTATACCTGTCCATCAAATTGAGAAAATTCACCTAGTTCATCATAATTTCGTAGGTTATCGTTAAAAATAAAATGCAGGTCTTTGCCATTATTAAAACTCTGATAGGAGCTGTAAGGTCCGCCATCATTAACAGAAACTTGTTGTTTAGCAATTCTTGTTTCCCAAACAAATTTTCCATCTAATCCTATTCTAAAGGCGATAATGTCATTGTAATAATATGTATTGGTGGTATTTGATATGCCTGTTCGAGAATCATAATTGGTTCTGGTTTGAACAAAATATTTTTCCAATGAACCAACAGAGGAACCATCATCAAGAGTAAACATGGTTCGTAACTTGTAATCATAAATTTGAGGGGATTGACCATTATTTTGAAATCTTCGTTCATAACGATCGAATTGGCGATCAGTCATATTATCTTTCAGGATGTCCTTACCAAATGGAATTAATCCCCTTGCCGTCATCGAATCTTTGTTAGCATCAATCCGAATAGAAAAAACACCTTCAAGCCCTTGATAATTCCCATTACCATACAATCCTGATAAACTTATAATATTGCTGTCATTCGAAGAAATAAAAATATCATCAATTCTTTTTCCATCAACATCAACACTAAATTCTTTCAATACGCTATCATGAATTTTATAAATATGAATGGCTTTAAAGTTCTCATACGCTTTATTAAGAAAACGCGTATTACTTTCTTTATGTTCTGTCAAAATAAGGTAATAATCCCCAGTGTTAGAGATATGATCCTCATTAATGGTAGACATATTTCCACTAAATGGCAAGGTGTATTCTCCTTTCTGAGTGGTTGTTAGGGCAGAATCTAATATCACATAGCCATAAAGGTCACTCACTTCTTTTCGTCCAGGAATTTGCCAAACCACGCCAATATAGCGTCTGTTCGCAGAACTGATGATGTTAAAATTAGGCTTCGCACCAAGATTTGCATTAACGTATTCAGCCAATAAAACGGAAGGTCCTGAAGGTAATAAATCATCACCCAATTCTTGGCTATACAAACCCATTGTGCCATTCGCTTTATCGGATAGAAAAACAATTAGTTTTCCACCATGGTACAGTGTAGATTCAATGGAAGCAATTCCCGATTCAATAACAGGTTTAATACGCTCTTGATTCACCTCCATCATATTGTAGTGCTCTATTATGCGATAATTTCCAAGTACGCCTGACCACCGGAGAGTATAAAAGGATGAATTTTCCTTTGGAAGAATGTCTATTAAATAACCCGAGCTTTTAATTGGCGGGCCCCATTCGACAGGAAATTCCTGACAAAATAATGGCATGGATAACATAAATAGCACCGCACTAATTATAACTTTCATAAGGTATCATTTACGAGTTGCACGCCAAGATAATTCCAAGGTGTAATATTTTTAAGTTCAACTTTGAGCGCTGAAGAAATATCCAACGTATCAATGAAATCATGAACAGTATCTTTGGTTACTTTTTCATTTTTCCTAGTCAATTGTTTTAAAGCCTCATAAGGCTTTTCGAATTGCTCTCTGCGTAAAATCGTTTGGATCGCTTCTGCTATTACTGCCCAATTATCCTCCAAATCTGCTTTTAATTTAGCTTCATTCAATACCAACTTATCCAAGCCTTTTAAAGTAGATAAAACTGAAATCAAACTATGTCCAAGAGGAACTCCAATACTTCTCAAAACAGTAGAATCTGTTAAATCACGCTGTAATCGCGAGATCGGTAATTTAGCAGACAAATGTTCAAAAAGGGCATTAGCTATGCCTAAATTACCTTCTGAATTCTCAAAATCGATGGGGTTAACTTTGTGTGGCATTGCCGATGAACCAATCTCACCCTCTTTTAATTCCTGTTTGAAATAATCCATGGAAATGTAGGTCCACATATCGCGATTTAAATCAATCAGTATAGTATTCATCCTTTTTAATGCATCCAAAAGAGCCGCTAAGGTATCGTAATGATCAATTTGAGTGGTCGTTTGATTTCTCTTTAAACCCAATGAATCCAAAAATGCATTGCTAAAATTTATCCAATCAGTACTTGGATAGGCGACATGATGCGCGTTGAAATTACCAGTTGCCCCACCAAACTTTGCCGTGGAAGGTATCGATTTGGCCACACGAAGCTGACCTGCTAATCGTTCTTGAAAAACTTGAATCTCTTTTCCCAATCTAGTTGGGGAAGCAGCCTGTCCATGCGTCCGTGCCAGCATGGGAACATCTTTCCACTGAATGGCAAAATTTCTTAGTTTATGAATGACCTTTTCATATTCGGGGAAAATAACCTGCTCGAGGCCATCTTTTAATGACAAGGGAATTGCGGTATTGTTAATGTCTTGAGAGGTTAGTCCAAAATGAATGAATTCAGTATACTTTAACCATCCTTCCCCTTCAAATTTGTGTTTTAAAAAATATTCAACCGCCTTAACATCGTGATTGGTTATCTTCTCCGAATCTTTAATCCACTGGGCGTCTGCCTCAGAAAAATCTTCGCACCAACTTCGCATCAAAGCGATGCCACTTTTCGGGAAATCAGAAAGTGCTGGTAAAGGCAATTCGCATAAAGCAATAAAATAAGAAACTTCAATAAAAACCCTGTATTTTATCAGTCCAAACTCAGAAAAAAATGGCTGTAAGTTACTTGTTTTCGAATGGTAGCGACCATCTATTGGTGATATTGCTGTTAGTGGATTAAATTCCATGCGCGCTTATGAATTAACATCGTTTATTAAGCTCCCAAAGATACGCTTAAAGGTTGAAATTAGGAAGGAATCGGTATTAAATCGCTAGATTATGTTCACGAAGCACTTGATTCAAGGATGTTTTTAGATCAGTGGACGCTTTTCGCTGCCCAATAATAAGGGCACATGGAACCTGAAATTCACCTGCAGGAAATTGTTTTTTATAGGTGCCCGGAATTACCACACTCCTTGGAGGAACATATCCCTTATATTCAATTGGCTTTTCTCCTGTTACATCAATCACTTTTGTGGAATTTGTTAGCACAACATTTGCGCCTAAAACAGCTTCTTTGCAAACCCTCGCACCTTCTACAACGATGCAACGAGAGCCAATAAATACATTGTCTTCAATAATGACAGGTGAAGCTTGAAGAGGTTCTAATACGCCGCCAATTCCAACGCCACCACTTAAATGAACATTTTTGCCAATTTGCGCACAGCTACCAACTGTTGCCCATGTATCCACCATCGTTCCAGCATCAATGAATGCCCCAATGTTTACAAAAGATGGCATCAAGATAACGCCAGAAGAGATGTATGCCCCATAACGAGCAATTGCTCCCGGGACAACACGCACACCTTGCGCTTTATAGTCAGACTTTAAAGCCATTTTATCATAAAATTCTAGAGGACCAACTTCAAAAACTTCCATTTGACGAATCGGAAAATAAAGAACAACTGCTTTCTTTACCCAATCATTAACGATCCAATTACCGTCATCGCTAGGTTCAGCTACGCGCAACAATCCTTTATCGAGTTGGTCAATAACAGTTTCAATGGCTTTAATTGTAGCGGAATCTTTTAATAAATCCCGGTTTTCCCAAGCAGCTTCAATAATCGATTTCATCTTAATTATTTTTATTCACGAAAGTACTTTAAAAATAAAAAAAAGAAACGCAAAGCTTGAAAATTTAATATTAATTCAATATGGCTTTGGTGCTTCAAATTGAAACTATTATTTATGTTTGTAAGAAAATTAATGTTATGAGTAAAAATGCTTTGAACGAAAACCCAACAATAGAGCATTCTTTACCTAAAGATTATGCTATTCCTGGAGCGAGAAAAATATTGATCGTTCTTACAATTATCAATTTATTCAATTACATTGATAGATATGTACTATCTGCAGTTCTTGAACCGATAAAAAAAGACCTAGGCATTACTAATGATGCAGATATGGGACGTTTAGCCACGGCTTTCATGCTTGGTTATTTTATTACCTCTCCTATTTTTGGGTATTTAGGAGATCGGATATCTCGAAAAAAATTGATGGCCATTGGAATAATTGGGTGGAGCTTGGGCACTTGTCTAACAGGAGTCGCTCAAATATACTCTTTTATGATTTTTTGTCGTGTTATGGTTGGTTTGGGTGAGGCGAGTTTTGGTGCCATTGGACCTGCTGTGATTTCCGATGCTTTTTCAGGAAAAAAACGAAATCAAGCCATCACTATTTTTTCTGTGGCTGTACCAATTGGCGCTGCTTTAGGATTTGCTTTGGGCGGATTAATTGGAGCTAGCTTAGGTTGGCGCGCTGCCTTTTTTATTACAGGGCTTCCTGGTTTTCTTTTAGCCTTTCTTTTGTTCACGATTCCTGAGCCGACTCGTGGACAGAGTGATGGGGGTAATAAAACTTTGGATAAAGTAAATTTTAAAAAAATAGGATCTTTGTTTCGAAATAAAGAATATCTATTAGCCACGATTGGCTATGTTTTCTACACTTTTGCCATGGGAGCTTTTTCTTTTTGGGGACCTGCTTTCTTAGCCCGAGTGCATGGAATGAAGGTGAATGATGCAACTATGTTTTTAGGTCCAACACTTGTTATTGGTGGTCTATTAGGCACCTTGATTGGGGGCTATCTTGCCAATAAATGGAGAAAAAAAAATCCTGCCGGATATGCAATACTTTTAAGCCTTTCTGTTTTTATTGCCGTTCCTTTTTCTTTTATTTCTTTTTTAACGACCGATACCATTTTAAGTATGGTATGTATTGGCATCTCGTTCATTTTTCTTTTTCAGGCAACAGGTCCTATTAATACTGTTTTGGTTGAATGCGTACCTGCAAATATGAGGGCTAGTGCAATGGCTATTTGTATATTTTTAATTCATGCTTTTGGCGATATTTGGTCGCCCGAATTAGTAGGTCACGTTTCTGATAGTTTCAATAGCTTAAGAATTGGAATGCTGATTTTACCTGGGGCTTTTATTTTCGCAGGGATCTTTTGGTGGTGGTTGGGTCGTGTACAAGCATCAAAGCCAAATGCCAATTCTATAATATCCTAGTTTTAATTTAATACTTCCTTACTTACCTTGCAATTACTAAAATCTACCTAGCAAGTTCAAGCAATCAATTCAAATAAAATTAGTACATTAGCAATAAAAATATCTGATTAAACAGAAAAGTTAGTAAACTCCAAATACCTATAATTGAAATGGAATCATGCGAAAATAAAGGTCAAAACGAATCGCAACTACAGCGAATGGCAGTATTAATAGGTGCCATTTTCACCTCATTATTTTATGTGATTTTACGATGTAGCGATATAGAACTTACATTTATCGACAAGTTTTGGTGCTCTATTCCTATTTTTAGTAGTATGATAATCACAGATAGATGCATTATCAAAAGATTAATCAATTTAATATTAACTAAAAAAATAAAAGTATAATAACACAAAATTTGGCCTTATTCAAAAATAGTATCCGTTTAAAAAGCCTTATCATTTGTCTGAATAAATCAATGTCCTTCACAATGAACTACATAAGTTCCAGTAGTATCCGTAAATGATCCTAAGGTCTCGAGGTCTTCCAAAGCATCGCCACAAAACTCTCCCATTTCAACTTCTAATCCGCCTTTATCGTAGTGGCATTCAGAACATTTGTTTTTATTACAAGAACTAGTTAATGCAACAAATGAAATTGCTGCGGTAAATAAAATTAGGTTAGTTTTCATTTTTTTTGTTTTTAAGTTTATAATTAATCAAATAGTTAAAAGATAGATTTTGGACTAATTCAAAAATAGTTTCCTTTTAAAATGCCTTTTCATTTGCCTGAATAAATCAATGGCCTTCACAATGAACTACATAAGTTCCAGTTGTATCCGTAAATGATCCTAGCGTCTCTAGGTCTTCCAAAGCATCGCCACAAAACTCTCCCATTTCAACTTCTAATCCGCCTTTATCGTAGTGGCATTCAGAACATTTGTTTTTATTACAAGAACTAGTTAATGCAACAAATGAAATTGCTGCGGTAAATAAAATTAGGTTAGTTTTCATTTTTTTTGTTTTTAAGTTTATAATTAATCAAATAGTTAAAAGATAGATACATGCTTCTACCGGGAGAAGGCATACTTATGTTTTTTAAACGGGAAAGGTGATCGATATAGCGTGCATTAAATAAATTTCTAAGGCCAATATTTAGCGTCAGCTGCTCGGTTCTACCAAGAGAAATGAGCATTCCTAGGTCAAATAAATGATATAAATTCGACGGGGTTTCATTAAAAGCGACCTGATTTTGTGCCCCAAGGAGTGTAGATTGCAGGTGCAAATCTTTGAGACGTATCTTTTTCCCTAATACAAATTCGTATTTAAGGGAATTCATTAATCTTGGCTGGGGAATTAAGGAAACCGAACTGTCATTTCCTGTAAAGGGTCGAATGTAGGATGCAGATATTTCCCAGTGTAATTTATGGGCAAAATGAGGGTGAAAATGATAAGCGATATCGCCTCCTAGAAATAATACTTTTGGAGCTTGCTGATAGATAAAAACTGGCATTCCACCAACCATCGAATCAATGGGTTGAATAAAAATATAATTATCGATAAGGTTAGCAAACGGATTTAAAGTAAGGGCACCATGCTCTTGGTTGTGTTCAAATGTGATATCAAGCTGAACAGCCTTTTCCGAAATTAAATTTTTATTCCCTATTTCGTAACGCAGCGCACCATGATGGTATCCATCGGATAGTAATTCCGTTAAATGAGGAGCTCGATAACCTGTCGAAAAATTAGTTCTAAAAATAAACTCGTTTTTAGAAAATACGGCTCCTACACTTCCATTTAATCCACTGTAATTGAAATCTGTAAGTCCATATAAACTTTCATCAATTCCAAAAATTGTTCTTAAGTCGTAACGAACCCCTGATTGCAACACCCAAAATCCTTTGCTCCACGTAACTGTTGAATAAATACCGAAGTCAAAAGTATTGGAATTTGGAATTAAAGTATCGGAGGCGTTTGCAGCATTTCTATTTAGCTGAAACATACTTTGGGTTCCTGTAATCCATTTCAAATTGTCCCATTTTTTAACAGAGAATTTAGTATTTACTATGAAATTTTGAAGAAGCATGCTCAAAGAAGGAACGGTAAACTTTTCGTCGTATTCTATCAACCTATTGGCAGTATAACCCATTAGTAGCTGCACATCCATATTTTTCCTATACCAATTGGATGTTTGATGGGCGAGGTAATTGCGAAAAAATTGAGACGGTAGCGAATACCTTCGCGCTTGTAATTCCACTTGAAAAGATGCAGGAGTTGCCAATGAGTCATGTGTATGTCCAGGAATCCCAGCAATTCGATGATCCATAATCATACGCCATTGATGCAAACTTTTTTTCCCTTTAAAAGAAATACTCCCCTTCATGGCGAGGGAATTAAAACGAGAATTCTTTGCGAATAGTCCGCTAGGGATTTGAAAATCGGCATGGTTGGCGTAACTACCTCCCAATAACCACCTCCAGTTTCTATAAGACTGTTTAATTAAAAGACGGGATTCGGCTCCCATGGTATTTTGATTGAGGTTTGTTTGAAA
Organism: Crocinitomicaceae bacterium; assembly: GCA_044336865.1. GTDB lineage: Bacteria > Bacteroidota > Bacteroidia > Flavobacteriales_D > Crocinitomicaceae > UBA952. The sequence goes on from JBIIOQ010000002.1 coordinate 71,832, forward strand.
TTGTACCTCAGCGGTATTTACCGCAGCAAATGGAACATCCATAAGGGAAACCACACCGCCCAAGGCATCTGCACCATATATTAAGCTAGCAGGTCCTTTAATTACCTCTGCAGTTCCAATACCTAATTCTGACAAACCCATACCATGATCACCACCCCACTGTTGTCCCTCTAAACGAAGTCCATTAACCAAGGTAATTACACGCATTCCTTGCATTCCTCGCACAACAGGTTTAGAGATGCCATTTCCTAATGAAGATGAATAAACACCTGGAATTCGACCTATCAATTCCCCCAAGTTTAAGGCAGGAATTTGGTTTAAATCGTTAATTTTTCGCGATTCAATGTGAAAAGGATTTTTGTTTTGGGTTACAGTGGAACCACTCGACACTGTAACTTCTTGCAAATCTAAATGCATTGGGCTTAGGGTAATAACAAGAGAAGGCGTAAGCACTATTTTTTGCAAAATACTTTTATAACCTGTGGCTAAAATTCGAATTTGACACGATTTCATGTCATTTTCAAAAATGTTTATTTTACCAAAATCATTGGTTTTAAAACTTTGATCGGTCTCCAATATAAATAGTTGGGCGCCTATTATCGGTTCTTTAGACTTTTCATCCAATAAGGTAATTTCTACCCCTTGAGCGAAAGAGAAACAGGAGACTAAACCTAAAAAAAACAAGAAAATAAATTTCATTTTTTTCTACTAATTTTTATTTGCAACTTTGATGCGATTACAAAGATACTACAATTACGCAACATTGTTGCGTTTATAAAAAAAATAATGGCAATAATAAGAAATACAGTAGCAAAAAAAGCAGTTTTTGAAGCAATACAACTGAACAAAACGGCCATGAGTCAAACTGAAATATTTGCCAAGGTAAATAACATATGTGACCGAGTAACGGTGTATCGAATTTTAGAGCGCCTAGTAAAGGAAATGAAAATCCATAAAATTGTCAATGTTAACGGCGTAATAAACTATGCTCCATGCAACTCTTGCTCACACGAGCAGCACGTGCACCATGATCACCTTCATTTTAGCTGTACCACTTGCAAAAAACTTACCTGTATTTCAGACAATCACATCGCGCTTAATATTCCATCAAACTATCAAGTAGCTGAAGTATTTTTAACGGTTTCTGGTATATGTCCAGACTGTTTGATTATTGCGTAAGGAATTCCTGAATTAAAGCTAGCCGAGTGTTCTGCTCCGCATGGGCGGAGGAGGAGTGTCCCGAGGCTAGCTTTGTGCTTCTCTCGATACATACCCAGCAAGCTGTGTCCACTCGATAAGCTTTATGGGAGCTAGCCGAAGTGCTTCTCTCGATATATCCACAGCAAGCTGTGTCCACTCAATAAGCTTTGTGGAAGCTAGCCGAGTGCTTCTCTCGTCCGCCTAAGCGGACATCCCCAGCAAGCTGTGTCCACTCGATAAGCTTTATGGAAGCTAGCCGAGTGACCCTGCCATAGGTAGGGTTGTACCGAGGCTAGCGCAAACGATTTTAAAAGTGATTCCTACTTATCAATTGCACCTTCCGCTTTTTTAATTAATTTTGTTTCCTTAAAACACATCAATATGAATTATGATATCATTGTAGTTGGAAGCGGCCCAGGTGGATACGTTACCGCTATTCGAGCTTCTCAGTTAGGGCTTAAAACTGCCATTGTTGAACGCGAATCTCTTGGCGGAGTTTGCTTGAATTGGGGCTGTATCCCAACGAAAGCCTTGATAAAAAGCGCTAATGTATTCGAATACCTAAACCACGCAAGTGACTATGGTATATCTGTAAAAGACGTAAAAGCGGATTTTACTGCGATGGTAAAACGAAGCAGAGATGTTGCCGATGGAATGAGCAACGGCATTCAATTCTTGATGAAAAAGAATAAAATTGATGTCTTGAAAGGCACAGGTAAAATCGCAGCGGGAAAATCAGTTATCGTTACGGATGAGGCAGGTGTTTCAACTACCTATGTGGCAGGGAAAGGGCTTATTATTGCTACCGGATCTCGTTCACGCGAATTGCCCAATCTTCCTCAAGATGGCACAAAAATAATTGGTTATCGTCAAGCTATGACATTGGCCACTCAACCGAAACGCCTTGTTGTTGTGGGATCTGGGGCAATAGGTGTTGAATTTGCCTATTTTTATAATGCGATCGGTACTGAGGTTACTATTGTTGAATATTTACCGAATATTGTTCCGGTAGAAGACGAAGATATATCTAAGCAATTAGAAAAATCATTCAAAAAAGCAGGTGTTAAAATTATGACTAATTCTTCTGTTGAACACGTAGATACAAGCGGAAAAGAGTGTATCGTAACGATTAAAACAGAAAAGGGTGAAGAGAAAATTTCATGTGATGTGGTCCTTTCCGCGGTTGGAATTCAAGCTAACCTAGAAAATATAGGATTAGAAGAAGTCGGAATTGTCGTAGATAAAGGACGAATACTAGTTGATGATTACTACCAAACAAATATACCTGGCTATTATGCCATTGGTGATATCGTTCCAGGACCTGCCTTAGCACACGTTGCTTCTGCAGAAGGAATTATTTGTGTAGAGAAAATTGCTGGTCATCATCCAGCCCCATTAAATTACGGAAACATCCCAGGATGCACCTATTGTTCGCCAGAAGTGGCATCCGTAGGAATGACAGAAAAAGCAGCAAAAGCAGCAGGATTTGAAGTTAAAATAGGGAAGTTTCCTTTTTCTGCATCCGGAAAAGCAAGTGCAGCGGGAACGAAAGATGGCTTTGTAAAATTAATTTTCGATGCTAAATACGGTGAATTATTAGGAGGTCACATGATCGGTGCAAACGTAACTGAAATGGTAGCCGAATTAGTAGCTGTTCGTAAATTAGAAACTACTGGAGAAGAATTAATTAAAACAGTTCACCCCCACCCTACTATGTCTGAGGCTATTATGGAGGCGGCAGCGGCTGCTTATGGTGAAGTAATTCACCTTTAAAACATGAGCATACGGCTAGTAGTATTTCTGTTTCTCTGTATAAGTTATTTTCAGCAAGCTTTTGCGCAAGTCTTAATTAACGAAGGGTGTAATAGAAATTATATTTCATCAACTGATGAAGATGGGGATAAGCCGGATTGGATAGAACTTTATAATGCCGGTAACAGCCTTGTTGATCTCACAGGTTATCATTTGAGTGATAATTTATTGCAGCCACTCCAATGGCCCTTAGCAGGACTAAGTTTAGCTCCCAATGAGTTTAAGTTGGTCTATTGCAGTGGAAAAGATCGATACGAGTCGAGCCCCTTCTCACCGGCTGTCACTGACCTAAGTTATAGCCCTATTGTTGGTTGGAATACCCACAATTTTACCAATACATTTAACTGGGATGGCCAAAGCAATATCCTACTAAATATTTGTTCGTATGCAGACAACGGGTATACTGAAAATTCAGTTTTCTTACAAACTGAAACACCTTACGCCTCTACCACTGGTAACTGGAATGACGGAAGTGACGCATCGTGTTCAGCTGTAAATGGATTCATCTACAACAGAAGGCCTAATTTAAAAATTAACGGGACTACATTGGATTTTGGAACGCTACAAAATTCCAATACCGATTACCCAGCTCCTTATGGAAATTGGTATTGGAGTGCCAGGCATCAAATATTGGTGCATGGGGCTGAGCTTATTGCAGCAGGACTTACGGCAGGGCCAATTAATTCGATAGGATTTGAAGTGGTTTCCACGAATGCCATTACCTACACGTATATTGATGTTTCCATCAGTGCCACCTTACTAAATGAATTGTCCAACAATTTTATTCCGCTGAATGGGTATTCGAACCACAGCAATTTTAAAATTGAATCTAATGGAGAATCTGTATTTTTATCTGACCCAAGTTTGACAACAATTAGTTCCTTATATATTAATTCTCCTCAAACTGATGTGAGCATAGGAAGTTCCCCCGATGCCTCCACAAATAATAATTGGATGGAGCCAACTCCTGGCTTGAGTAATAATGCAACGATTGTTTACACAGATTCATTGAAAGCACCTGTTTTATCTATTCCGACTGGAATTCTTAACAATGTAATTTACTTAAAAATTACAAATCCAAATGCCGATTCAATCCCTACCAAAGTAGTTTACACCTTAGACGGAAGCGAACCGACCTTAAACTCTACAGAATATATCGGCGATTCCATTTTTATTTTTCAAGCCTGCGTAGTTCGAGCAAAAGCTTTTCCAATATCAATGAGCAATTATTTAGCAAGTCATGATACTTATGGAACCTATTTATTCAATATTGACCATTCCACACCTATATTATTAGTCACCACACAAAACTCAAATCTATATGGTGGACAAGGAATTTTTGACAATCCTACATCAGATTGGCTTAGAGCTGCCCACGTTGTCTGGTTGGATAAAGAGGGTGACCATCCAACTTTATTTCAAACAAGAACTGCCATTCGCATGGACGGTGGCTGGGGTGGAAGTCGAACAAATGCACAGCGCTCTTTTCGCTTGTCTTTTAATCACTCTGCTCTCGGCGAAAAAACAGTGAACTTACCCTTAATTCCAGCCATCCCATTTCGTAATAAATACAGCGATGTTTATTTGAGAAACGGAAGTAATCAATGGCTAACCTTACCGCAGAAAGACGCTTGTCAAGTGAGCATGATGAGCAAAGGAACCAATAATTATTATTCAGCCATGGAGCCCGTATCCATATACATCAATGGACAATATTTTGGTCTTTATGAGCTGAGAGAAAAGTTCAATACGGAGTACTTTGACGAACGAGAAAACATCGAGAAAGACTCTATAGACATATTGTCAATGTCTGCTTTTTACAATTTGGTTTTAAGAGCTGTTGAAGGGAAAGTAGAAAATTTTACTGCTGATTACACTGCCTTTAATGCATTAGATCCAACTTCTCCAACTTACCTCACAGAAGCAGACCAATACATCGATCTAACGCATTATTCCGATTATATTATTGGAGAATCATGGATGGGAAATGTTGATTGGCCTCAAAACAATATCAAAATATACCGTTCCAATAAAAGCAATTACCGTTGGCGATTCGCCCTAATAGATTTAGAGTTAGCCATGCTACCAAATGGCTGGACCTCTTGTACGGATAATGGCATACGCTATATGCTAGACCAAAGCACCGACAATCCATACATCAATATTTGGCTGCAAAGCATTCAAAATTTAACGTATAGAAATTCATTTATCAATCGATATGCTGATTTAATGAATACAAGTTACCTAACAGATACTTTACTCGCAACAGAACAGTCCTTTTTCAATAAAATGGTGCTTGAGATGCCAAAGGAATACCAGCGTTGGGGAGACCCGAATAACATACCCGGTCAGATGGACAACTACATCAACAACCATTTAATTTTTAGACAGCAATTGGCTTGCAGAAATGAAATTGTTAGAGAAGACCTGTTAACGGAATTTCAATTGACGAAACAAGTAAAAGTGGGGCTAGATGTATTTCCAGATAGCTCAGGCTCCATTGTACTCAACACCATTCAGCCCAGAATTTATCCATGGGAAGGCATGTATTTCGATGGTGTTCCCATCCGACTTACCGCATTAGCTGATTCAGGCTACAGTTTTGTAAAGTGGATGCCCCATCCCTTGATCGCTGACACATTAAATCCGACATTTGAAAGCAACGTAGATTTGGACTCAACACTTTTTACGGCCGTATTTAAGTTAATTCCACCACCACCAGACGGACCGACCATCGAATTTACACTTTTTCCATCCCCAAGTTCAACGAGCATTACCCTTGCGCATAACAACTCCACACTAGCGAAAAATATTCGATATGAAATTTACGATCTGAATGGAAGAATCATTAGCACGGGAAAACTCGATGAAAATAGTAAGCAGACCCACATCACTATTGCTAACTTTCAAGCAGCATTATATTTAATCCGACTTACCAACGACAAGGACTTTCTCGAAACCAAGCGCTTCGTAAAAATATAAATTTGTCATAAATTCTGACAAATAGTCACTCGTTTTGCACATTTTTCCTGATTTTGTCACTTGATTTAGAAAAAATACACGTGGCATATAAATTGACTTTAGGGGAGAAGTTCAATAAAATAAAATTTAGAAAAAATGGGAAAAATAATTGGAATTGACTTAGGTACAACAAATTCATGTGTATCAGTTATGGAAGGAAATGAGCCAGTAGTAATTGCTAACTCAGAGGGAAAAAGAACAACACCGTCTGTTGTAGGATTCGTTGAAGGAGGAGAACGAAAAGTAGGTGATCCAGCAAAACGACAAGCGATTACAAATCCAACGAAGACTATCTCTTCAATCAAACGATTCATGGGATCTAGCTTCGATGAGTGTAAAAAAGAAATTGCTCGCGTTCCTTACAAGGTTGTTAAAGGCGACAATAATACACCACGTGTAGAAATAGACGATAGAAAGTATTCTCCGCAAGAAATATCTGCTATGATTCTTCAGAAAATGAAGAAAACAGCAGAAGATTATTTAGGACATGAAATAACTGAAGCCGTTGTAACTGTTCCTGCGTATTTTAATGACGCTCAACGTCAAGCAACTAAAGAAGCAGGTGAAATTGCAGGATTAACGATTAAAAGAATAATCAATGAGCCAACAGCAGCTGCACTTGCTTATGGATTAGACAAGAAAGGAATTGATCAAAAAATTGTAGTATTCGACTTCGGAGGAGGAACACATGATGTTTCTATCTTAGAATTAGGTGACGGTGTATTTGAAGTATTAGCAACCGATGGTGATACTCACCTAGGTGGTGATGATGTAGATGAGGCAATCATTGTTTGGTTAGCAGAAGAGTTTAAAAATGAGGAAGGTTTAGACTTACGTCAAGATCCGATGGCATTGCAACGCTTGAAAGAAGCTGCTGAAAAAGCAAAAATCGAACTCTCTTCAACGACATCTTCAGAAATAAACCTACCGTATATTATGCCTGTAAATGGCATGCCTAAGCATTTAGTAAGAACATTAACAAGAGCGAAATTTGAACAATTAATTTCATCAATCGTTGAACGCACGATTGCACCTTGCAAGAAAGCCTTAAAAAATGCAGGTTTAAACCCGAGTGATATCAACGAGGTAATTTTAGTAGGTGGATCGACAAGAATTCCAATTATACAAGCTGCTGTTGAACGTTTCTTTGGCAAAGCCCCTTCAAAAGGTGTTAATCCAGATGAAGTAGTTGCTTTAGGCGCCGCTATTCAAGGAGGTGTGTTAACAGGAGAAGTGAAAGACGTATTGTTGTTAGATGTTATTCCGCTTTCATTAGGAATTGAAACAATGGGAGGTGTTTTTACCAAATTAATTGATGCCAACACAACAATTCCTACTAAAAAATCAGAAGTTTTTTCAACCGCTTCAGACAATCAACCTTCCGTAGATATTCATGTATTGCAAGGAGAACGATCCATGGCAAACGATAATAAAACCTTAGGTAGATTTCAATTAACAGACATTCCATCAGCACAAAGAGGCGTTCCACAAATTGAAGTAACATTCGATATCGACGCAAACGGAATAATGAATATTTCTGCTAAAGACAAAGGAACAGGAAAGCAGCAATCCATAAAAATTGAATCTGCTTCAGGATTATCAGATGAAGAAATTCAACGCATGAAAGCAGAAGCAGTGGCAAATGCTGAATCAGACAAGAAACAAAGAGAAGAAGTCGAAATTGTAAATAAAGCTGACTCCACTATTTTTCAAACAGAACGTCAATTAAAAGAATACGGTGATAAAATTCCTGCGGATAAAAAGCAACCTATTGAAGACGCTTTAGCCGAACTTAAAAAAGAATTTGATGCTAAAAATGTTGAGAACTTAGAGCCAGCTATGGAAAAACTAAACACTGTTTTTCAAGCAGCTTCTCAAGAAATGTATAACGCAGCGAATGCTGGAGGAGGAGAAGGAAACGAAGGACAAAGTTCAACAGCAACGGAAGAATCAAATCCACAAGATGAAGTAACCGATGTTGATTTTGAAGAAGTGGAAGATAAAAAATAATTCCAAATTTAAATTACACAAAAAGGACAAGAAATATCTTGTCCTTTTTTTTTTGTATTATTGCATATGCTTTACTTTAAAAAGATAGTGAATTTATCAAGTAATGAATGGTGTGTTTTCATACATGGCGCTGGAGGAAGCTCTGCCATTTGGCACAAACAGGTAAAAGCGTATGCCGAAAACTTCAATGTTCTATTAATCGATTTGAGAGGCCATGGTAAATCGAAAGAAATAAAGACAACCAAAAACTATAGTTTTCAAATGATTGCAGAAGATGTAATCGAAGCGGTAGAGTATAACAAAATTGAGAAGGCTCATTTTATTGGCGTCTCCCTAGGAACAATTATCATTTATCAAGTCTTTGATCTTAAACCCAAGCTCGTTAAATCAATGATATTTTCTGGTGCCATAACGCGCTTAAATGTAAAATCACGTCTTCTTTTAAGAATCGGGCGTATTTTAAACCCATTTCTTCCTTATATGACCCTTTATTCATTATTGGCAAGAATTATCATGCCTAAAAAAAATCACAAAAAATCTCGCTTACTTTTCATTAACGAAGCTAAAAAAGTGATGACGCATGAATTTAATCGTTGGTTTAAATTAACAGCAAGATTAACCGCCTATCTTAATAAAGTAGAACATGAAAATAATAATAAACCAACCATGTATATTATGGGTAGTGAAGACCACATGTTTTTGGAACCCGTTAAGAAAATTGTAAACTCAAACCCAAAAATATCCTTGAATATTGTTCCCAACTGTGGTCATGTTGTAAATATTGAAAAAGCGGAAATTTTTAACAATATTTCAATAAATTTTATTCGGAAAATAGCCTAATAAATCAATAAAATGAGCAAAATTGCATTCTCTTGGGATTTATTAGAGAAAAGCTTAATTATTGATGTCAGAAGCGAAATTGAATTTGAAAAAGGACATATTCCAGGTGCAGTAAACATCCCAATTTTAAACACAGAAGAACGTAAAATAGTAGGTACTAGCTTTAAGCAAAATGGCCAAAAATACGCGATTCTTAAAGGACTAGAATTAAGTGGTCCCCATCTCAGTAAGCGACTTAAATTAGCGGTAAAATTAGCCGAAAACAGTGAAAATATTGTCGTTCACTGCTGGCGAGGAGGTATGCGAAGTGCTTTTTTCACTTACCTAATGGAGTTTTTTGGACTCAAGATTTCGGTTCTAATTGGCGGCTACAAATCTTACCGAAAACATGTACAAGAAACCTTTGATAGCCCATATAAAATTGCCATTCTTGGAGGTAAGACAGGGAGTGGGAAAACGCATATTCTTGACGAACTAGAAAAAACGACAGCTTTTTGCATTGATTTAGAAAAATTAGCCCACCACAGAGGTTCTACTTTTGGTGCATTGGGAATGGAAGCACAACCTAGCCAAGAACAATTTGAAAACAACCTAGCACAGCAGCTTATCAAAACTGGAATGAATACTATTTGGTTAGAAGATGAAAGCAGAACAATTGGCGCAAAAATCATCCCCGAAGGAATATGGAATCAAATGAGGGAAGCACCCCATTATTTTTTAGATAGTTCCTTTGAGGAACGACTCGATCAAATCATGATAGATTACGGCGATTTTTCAATTGATGAACTAAAAATTTGCACCCTTCGAATAGCCAAACGGCTCGGACCGCAACATGCCAAGAAAGCAATAGAATATCTTGACAATAACGAAGTTAGAAATGCTTTTTCCATTGCACTAAGCTATTACGACAAAGCCTACTCCTACCATAAAGAAATTAATCCCTTAGGTGAAAAAATAACAATTGAGTGCCCTTCAAAAAACTATACAGAAATCGCCAATTTTTTAGTCAATATTAAAAATGGAAAATAAGGAAATAAAATTAACGGAATTCACTAAAGGAGGAGGCTGTGGATGCAAGATTCCACCAGGTGAATTAAAAGAACTACTTCAAGGAGTAATTGCTATCAATTCTGAAAATCTACTGGTTGGGAATTCAAGTGCCGACGATGCAGCTGTATACGCTCTTAACGATTCTCTTTGCTTGATTAGCACTTGCGATTTTTTTACACCAATTGTAGATGACCCATACGATTTTGGTCGTATTGCTGCAGCTAATGCTATCAGCGATGTCTACGCTATGGGTGGAAAACCTATTCTTGCGCTAAGTATTCTTGCATGGCCAACTTCGGTATTACCAATACATATTGCTTCTGAAGTTTTAAAAGGAGCAACTGAAACATGTAATTTAGCAGGAATTACCCTAGCAGGCGGACATTCCATCGAAAATAAAGAACCCATTTTTGGCCTTGCTGTAAATGGAATTGTTGACAAAAAAAATATTAAGAAAAATAATACAGCACAAGAAAACGATCTTATTTTTTTAACAAAACCTATAGGAACTGGCATTGCAGCAACAGCCATAAAACGCGGTATGGAAAATCCGCAACTAATGAACGATTTTATACAAAATTGCTGTCAGCTGAATAAAATTGGTGAAAAATTAGGGCTTTTAAACTTTGTTTCAGCCATGACCGATGTAACTGGTTTTGGCTTATTGGGTCATTTACTTGAAATGACCGATAACGGTCGACTAAGTGCAAACCTGTATAGAGAAAAAGTTCCCTTGCTTGAAGGGGTAAAAGAATTAGCAGATGCGTGGATCTATCCAGACAACACGATGCGAAATTGGAAAATGTATGGAGATAAAGTAGTTGGCGTGGAAGATTCATCATTATTAACCCTGAGTGATCCACAAACAAATGGAGGACTACTTTTTTCCATTACTCCAAACGAAAAAGACAAACTAATTCAGCTATTCCAAGGTGAAAATTTACCCTTGTATGAAATTGGTTATTTCACTGAGAAAGCACCCTTTTCAATAAATGTTAAGTAAGATGGAGCGCACGCATTCGTTTCCCAGCTACAGAAAACTTTCGAATGGTAAATCCCTTTACAAAATACTATCCGAAATCGAATTTATTGAAATTCAATATATTCAAAACAAAGGATTTATATTCCATATTCACGCGCAGACATACTTTGAAAAGACCAGAATAAAGGAAATGCTGCATGCGGAATTACCATTTGAAATACTCAATGAGTCTATATTCCAAGCAGAAAAGAATAAAATAGACCTTAAAGAGTGAATGGCTTTTTGTAAATTTGCTCGTTTAGCATTATTTTGCCAATGATATGAAACAAGAAAGTCCCTATCAACCCATTCATAAAATCCGAATTGTAACGGCTGCCTCGCTTTTTGACGGCCACGATGCTGCCATCAATATCATGCGGCGAATAATTCAAGCAACAGGATGCGAAGTAATTCACCTCGGCCACGATCGATCTGTTGAAGAAGTAGTTGATTGTGCCATTCAAGAAGATGCGCATGCCATTGCAATGACATCCTACCAAGGTGGGCATATCGAGTATTTCAAGTTTATGTCAGATTTACTGAAAGAAAAAGGAGCACCTCACATCAAAATATTTGGTGGTGGAGGCGGCACCATTTTACCAGCTGAAATTAAAGAATTAATGGATTATGGTATAACGAAAATTTACCACCCCGATGATGGAAGAAAACTCGGCCTGCAAGGAATGATAAACGACCTCATCAAACAATGTGATTTTGCACTTGGTGATAAATTGACAAATGAATTTTCGGAAGTTAAAAACCAAGTGATCCCGGCAATAGCAAGAGTTATTTCTGCTGCAGAAAATTTTCCAGCATTGTACCTCAATGAAATTAATGAAATTAAAAATATCGCCAAGGACTCAAAAATTCCTGTCTTAGGAATTACAGGAACTGGCGGCGCAGGGAAATCATCTTTAGTAGATGAGCTCGTTAGGCGTTTTCTTCACGACTTTTTGGATAAAAAAATTGCAGTTGTCTCAGTAGATCCATCGAAAAGAAAAACAGGAGGTGCCCTTCTCGGCGACAGAATTCGAATGAATTCAATCAATAGTAACCGCGTTTACATGCGATCGCTAGCCACAAGGCAATCTAATTTAGCCCTTTCAAAACACGTAGCAGATGCTATTAGTATTTTAAAAGTGGCCAAATACGACCTCATTATTATTGAAACTTCAGGGATTGGTCAGTCTGACACAGAAATATTAGACCACTCCGATGTTTCACTATATGTTATGACACCAGAATATGGTGCGGCAACTCAGCTAGAGAAAATTGACATGTTGGATTTCGCAAATGTCATTGCCTTAAATAAGTTTGATAAACGAGGTGGTCTAGACGCCCTGAGAGACGTTAGAAAACAATACCAGAGAAATCACAACTTGTGGGAGGAAAGTGTCGATAGCATGCCTGTATATGGAACAATTGCTTCGCAATTCAATGATCCTGGAATGAATTCGCTCTACAAAGTAATCATGGATAAAATTGTCTCCATGACAAATGCTCCCCTTGTCTCCTCGCTTGTTATTACGTCAGAAATGTCGGAAAAAATCTATGTTATTCCACCAGAACGAACCCGCTATTTATCAGAAATTTCAGAAAATAATAGAGCTTATGATAATTGGGTAAACAAGCAAGTAGAAGTCGCGGAAAATTTATACGGATTACACCTTTCAATTCAGTCCTTTAAAAAATCCTCAATGGAGGATAAAGATCGACTGATAAAGCAGTTACAAGAAGTATTTGAGAAAGAAAAACTAAATTTTGATCCTAAAAATTGGGCGTTTTTACAAGAGTGGGAAGCAAAGAAGCAAACGTTTAAAGATCCAATTTTTAAATTTAATGTAAGGGATAAAGTGATAAGCATTCAAACGCACACCACATCCTTATCTCAAACGCAACTGCCAAAAGTAGCTAGTCCAAAATATAGAAGTTGGGGCGATATATTGCGATGGGGATTACAAGAAAATTTTCCAGGTGAATTTCCCTATACCGCTGGATTGTTCCCTTTCAAACGAGAAGGCGAAGATCCAACCAGAATGTTTGCAGGTGAAGGTGGACCTGAGCGCACTAACAAACGTTTTCATTACGTAAGTTTAGGACTTCCAGCCAAGCGCCTTTCTACCGCATTTGATTCAGTTACCTTATACGGAAATGATCCTGCTATACGTCCCGATATATATGGAAAAATAGGTAATTCAGGCGTTTCTATTTGTTGTCTAGATGATGCTAAGAAACTCTATTCCGGTTTTGACTTATCGCATCCTGCAACTTCGGTTTCCATGACTATAAATGGCCCCGCTCCTATGCTGCTTGCTTTTTTCATGAATGCTGCCATCGATCAGAATTGTGAAAAATACATCATGGCAAATGGCCTTGAAAAAGAAATTTCAACTAAAATTGATGCTGTATACAAGCAAAAAGGAATTGAGCGACCAAAATACAATGGTGATTTACCCGAAGGGAATAATGGCCTTGGCCTTTTTCTTCTTGGCACTACAGGAGATCAAGTACTTCCATTAGAAATATATCATCAAATAAAAAAAGAGACACTTGCTCAAGTAAGAGGAACAGTTCAAGCCGATATTCTTAAAGAAGACCAAGCGCAAAACACCTGTATCTTTTCTACAGAATTTGCACTCCGTTTAATGGGAGATGTTCAACAATATTTTATTAATAATCAAATTCGTAATTTCTATTCCGTTTCAATTTCTGGATATCATATTGCGGAAGCAGGTGCAAACCCAATTACACAACTAGCATTTACCCTAGCGAACGGATTCACCTACGTCGAATATTATTTGAGCAGGGGAATGGACATCAATGATTTTGGTCCAAATCTATCTTTCTTTTTCTCGAATGGAATCGACCCTGAATATGCTGTGATTGGACGAGTAGCTAGAAGGATCTGGTCGAAAGCGCTAGCTAAAAAATACCATGCGAATCCTCGGGCTCAAATGTTGAAATATCACATTCAAACATCAGGTCGATCCTTGCATGCGCAAGAAATTGATTTCAATGATATACGTACCACGTTACAAGCACTGTATGCCATTTACGACAATTGTAATTCCTTGCATACCAACGCATATGATGAAGCAATTACGACCCCAACAGAAGAATCCGTTAGAAGGGCAATGGCGATTCAGTTGATTATCAACAAAGAGTTGGGCCTAGCAAATAATGAAAATCCATTGCAAGGTTCATTCATCATTGAAGAATTAACGGAGCTCGTTGAAACGGCTGTTTTAATGGAATTTGACCGAATTACCGAACGTGGAGGAGTATTAGGCGCCATGGAAACAATGTACCAACGATCGAAGATACAAGAAGAATCCTTGTATTACGAAACCTTAAAACATACCGGAGAATTTCCAATTATCGGTGTAAATACCTTTTTAAGTTCAAAAGGCTCGCCAACTATTCTTCCAAAAGAAGTGATCAGGGCAACAGAAGAAGAAAAAGCATATCAAATAAGCATGCTCCAAAATTTACATGTCATGAATAAGGAAGAATTTGATAAAAAAATAAGCCAAATTCAAGATGCCGCTATCAATAACACCAATATTTTTGATGAATTGATGGAAGTAGCGAAATATGCATCACTTGGTCAAATTACTTCTTCTTTATTTGCAGTTGGTGGACAATACCGACGCAATATGTAGTACGAAGCATTCAGTATATTTACCTATGTTATTCGAAATTGGCGAAAAAGTATCATTGTTAAAAGAAACAGGGCTATTCATAGTTATTGAAATACATACCAATTTCGCCATCGTTAAGGATGAATTCTCATTTGAACATCGGGTACAAAGAGCTGAATTAGTAAAAAGAACTGAAGTTCCAATACAAGGAAATTTTCCAAATAAAGAAGCTAAACAGCCAACAAAAATACAGAAGGGAGCACCTCAGGCAATTCCTGAGATTGACTTGCATATAGAACAACTCGTCGCGAGTGATTCATCTCTCAGTTCGCACGATAAATTCCTATTGCAAATCGATGCCTTCAAGCGCTTTACCAATCAAATGATTCAGAAAAAAATAAGCAAATTCATCGTTATTCATGGAATTGGGGAAGGGAAATTAATTCAGGAAATTCGCGATATTATCAGGAATAGAGATGGTTTTAGCATCCACGATGCCAACTATTCATCACGAGGCGTTGGAGCTTCCTACATAGAGCTTAAATTATCTTTAGTGACATTTTTGTAGACTCAAAAATCTCTTTAATTTGCGTGTACTGAACCTTTTGTTCCTTGTGGAAGATCGAAAATCCAAGTATAATTTCCTATGAAATGACTCCCAGAAAAACCCCGTTTTTTATCTAATTCCTTAGGGAAATGAATAATATTATAGGCGTTTAGTCCTTTTACATTAGATTGTGGAGCAATACCATCCTGCAAACACATTGGATCAGGATTTAATCCCGTGAATTTTGAACCATACTGCCAAACTTCTTGCCACAGTTTAACATTTACCACACCTGTACGTGCATTTTCAGGTGCTATAATATAAAAGCCACCAAAATTAATTTTATTTACTAAAACTTCTGACATACCTATGGAATATGCGAAACCCATACTATGAGCTACAATGTAGAGCGTATCATTGCGCGATGAATTAGGTACATGATTTAAAAGTTGTAAAAGATTATACCCTGCTACGCGACCATGCATTCTCCGCAAATTAAATCCTGACTCATTCGGATTTGTAGGTAAAATCGATTTGCTTTTCACCTTACTATTGGAAATGTTTTGGGCATATTCACAATTATGCTTTTTCAAATTTTTGCATTGCTTTGGAAAAAATGACATGGCATTCGTAAAATCAAGTATGGAAACATAATCAGACGTCGAAATGGAATGATGGCCATCAGCGTAATATATATCCTCTGGGTGGATCCGATCTTCAAACAAATAATTAATTTTTTTCCAAGGTGTCCAATAGGCGAAACGATCATTATCATGAATATAATTACTGGTTTCAGGCATCTCTAAGCCTTTGGATTGAATGGCCGCAAATGTTTTTTCTAGATCACTAGATGTGGAAACTGGACGATAACCATTTACAAATAATAAAATACGCTTCGTTGGATTTTGATTTAAGGTAAATGCCTCAATTTTTTTGCCCTGATAATCATACAGATTTTTTGAAATAATAGCACCAGATAAATCTTTTTCAGTAATCACGAAATAATGATTTAAAGCCTTTGAAGGTTTCCCATTAAATGAGAGATACGCTGATGAATTACGAAAATATAAAGCTGTTTTACCATCTTTCCCCTTAATCAAATCGAAATACAAAACAGGTTTTGAGATAGTCGACACCCAGCTACCACCTCTTTTAATAAAAATTTCAGTTTTATTTGTTTGTTGCGGAACTTTAATCAATTCAGGATTAGAAGAAAGTCCGTTTATTACTTTTTGTGCCGAATAATTATTAAACATACTGAATTGATAATTTTCAAGGAAACGATACGAATAATATTTATTTACAAGAACAAAAGAGCCATAGACAATTCCGATCGATACGAAAAACATGATAAATTTAAAGATTCGGAACAGCCATCTTTTATACCATTTACTCTCGACAATTCGCTTATTCACTGTTTTCCTTAAATACCAAAGCAGGAATAAAACCAATAGGAAAACAAGAACATGACTTGGACTTATTACCCAGTTAGCACTCCTATAAATTGGCCAAAAAAGTGGATTTGATATTTTTAAGTATACAATTGAGTTATTTCGCTTGAAGGGACGAACAATGTCATTTAAAAAACTTGTTGGAGTACTTGTGATAATTTTACCATTTTTATCCTCTGACCATAAATAATAAGCAACCAGGCCATTGTTTGATGTAATAAACTCATAATCGTCATAGATCCGGAAAAAAGAGTTAGATTTCCTAAGTTCAATACATTCTTTCCACGATAATAATTCTGAAAGATTCGGTAAGGCTTCAGCAGAAGTATCTGACAAAATAGAAACCCCTCTTGCACGCATGAGACAAGAAGAAATGACCTTGCTAAAATTGGGCAAATTCGAATACTTTACAAATAATACATGCTTGTTAGGCAATGCATAAGCAAAAAGATTAGTGTCAGAAAATGAATCAACTAAAAATATGTAATAATCATTGTCTTTTTTTTCCTGTTTTGTGCTAAAAAAGACATCACGAGTTGCACGCATTTGCCGCGTATAAATGATTTTATTCCCAGATGGCGATGAAAATACAGCTGGAAAATTTTTTGCGGAATAATCATACTTGAAAAACTTAAAGGCTATTTTTGATTTATTAAATACCTGCTCTAATTGAGTGCATACTTGCTTGGAAACCAAGTGATTTTTTCGAGTAGAAACAAAATGAATATTAGCTGTTACCCTATTATATTGTCCGTTTTCAAATGCAATAGAATCTAGATTTTGAGCAAAATTGAAGCTAAAAAAGCTGGTGCTTATAACCAAACATATTGCATGAAATGCTTTCATTAAGAAATTAAAGATGCATGAAGTTCTTTTTGGCCAACAATTCATCTTCTGATTCACGATAATCAGGGTCGTCCACGCAACAATCAACAGGACAAACAGCAGCGCACTGAGGTTCGTCATGAAATCCAACACATTCGGTACATTTATCATGAGTGATGTAATATACATCCATATTTACTGGCGCAAAAGCATGATCAGCATCTACAGAATTTCCATCTAAGGTAGTAAGTATTCCTTTAAGAGAAGTGCCATCAGCATATTTCCATTCGGCTCCTCCTTCATAAATTGCATTATTTGGGCATTCTGGTTCGCAAGCCCCACAATTTATACACTCATCAGTAATTGTAATTGCCATTTTTGACTTTTTTTTACAAATATAAGGAGCTTAAACGAAACTGCCGTTTTATGTTCATGGAAAAAAGAGATTAACTTTACAAAATGAATAAACATGAATTGATTAACAGCTTTAGCCGACTAGGTGAATTAATGAACTCACTTGGCGAAAACAAGCCACATTCGCTTGGTCTTCCCTGTGATCATTCAAGTTATGAGCAGTTTAATTTAGCCATTGAAAGAGAAATTTTTCATAATGGTTGGTTTACTGAAGAATTAGTACGACTTTCTCTTCTCAACTTGGCGAATTGGCTCAACGAAAAAACACTTGAAGACTGGTTAAGCAACTACCCTACTGCTGAAAAGAATAAAACCATCGCTGTAATAATGGCCGGAAATATACCATTAGTTGGATTTCATGATTTTATCTGTGTACTCTTTTCCGGCTACACTATCCAAATAAAATTAAGCTCTGAAGACAATAGACTTTTTCGTTTTATCTACCAAGCATTGCTTGATATTGATCCCAGATTTGAACATAAAATCCAACTAGCCGATGGTAAATTAAGCTCCTTTGACGCCGTGATTGCTACCGGAGGAAGTGCATCTATCGTTCATTTCAAATCATTTTTTTCCAAGGTTCCTCACCTATTCAGAGGCAATAGAAGCTCGGTCGCTATCCTCACTGGAAAAGAAACGAATGAGGAGCTATGCTCACTCGGTGAAGATTTATTTTTATATTTCGGACGAGGTTGTAGAAATGTAAGTCATTTACTACTCCCAAAAGACTATTCCCTTAACACTATTTTTGAACAAATCATTTCCTATTCTGCTGTCATCAACAACAAAAAATACGGGAACAATTACGACTATCACAAAACGATTCACTTAATGAATTTAGAGAACTTCCTTGATAACAACTTTGTACTCTTAAAAGAAAGTGAAGCGCTGCACGCACCTATCGGGATGATCTATTATCACTATTACGCAGATCCAGCAGAAATAACAAGCTACCTAGAAATTCATAAGGAAGAAATCCAATGCATCATTGGAAATGATTATCAAACTTTCGGGAGTTCCCAGCAACCTCAAATCGATGATTATGCAGACAACTTGAATACCATGGATTGGCTACATAATCTAGGATACGATTAGTTTCATTACCTTTGCAACTATGTCATTTTTAGCTAATAATACGATCAAATACAAAACCGCTGATGAGATAAGCATCATGCGTGAAGCAGCACAAATTGTAAGCAGAACTTTAGGGCTCATTACAAAACACATGCATCCGGGAACCACTCCAATAAGTTTAGACAAAATGGCAGAGGCCTACATACGTTCGCAAAATGCCCTTCCAGGTTTTTTAGGCCTGTATGGTTGTCCAAGTACTTTACTAATTTCAGTAAATGAGCAAGTAGTGCATGGCTTACCTACAGACAGGCCCTTTCAAGACGGCGACATTGTATCCGTAGATTGTGGTTCTCTTTACAAAGGATATTATGGAGACCACGCTTTTACCTTTGAAATAGGAGAGGTAGCATCAGAAACAAAAAAGCTATTAGAAGTAACCAAAGAATGTTTGTACTTAGGCATTGAGCAATGTACAACAGCAAATAGACTGGAAGATATTGGTTGGGCTATACAACAACATGCGGAAGCAAATGGATACGGAGTAGTTCGCGATTTAGTTGGACACGGGCTAGGAAAAGCACTACATGAAGAGCCACAAGTTCCTAATTATGGAAGAAGAGGGAGAGGAAAACGTATTCAAAATGGATTAACCATTGCCATTGAGCCAATGATTAATATGGGTACAGAAAAAGTCGTCACATTAGAAGATAAATGGACCATCGTTACAGCAGATGGGAAGCCAAGTGCACATTTTGAACATAATATTGCTGTGGTAGATGGGCAACCTATAATACTTTCCACCTTTGATTTTATCTACGAACAATTAGGTAAATAAATGGGACGTGAAGCTAGAATTGTATTTCTAAGTTTACTTACGATACTTTTGTATGGCTTTATCATCCTCCTAGAAAAGGGATTCCTTGTTCTCCCATTTCCCTTATTTGATTCGATTGTTTTCATCGTAGGTATTCGCTTTCTTTTTTGGGCGGAAAATCGCAAAACGAGCCTTATTTTAGGGCTTTTTCTTAGCGCCCTACTCTTTCTTATTGCCTCAAAGCCATTCGTGTTGGAAATTTTTATTAATGGACAAGACTTAGAAATTTTTAATGCTTCCATTTGGCCAGATGTATTTAAGTTGGTGCATCTTCTCCTATTAATCGTGTTTTTTGGTGCACTGATTCGTCCGAAAAAAATGATGGAATGGTTAAGCTTTTGTTTGATCTTAGCCCTACTGATTGCTAGTCAAATGCCAATGATGGATTTTCTAATATTCGTACCATTCAGTGTTTTGGTGCTCTATCTCTATCGAAGTAAAGCAATGCTTCCGATTTATTACCTATTTATCTTAAAAGCCTCACTTGATCTTTTAGAAGGAGTAATGATGCTTTTCAGTACGTATTAAACGGGCATTTTATCCTTTTCTGTAACAGAGCTCGTGCAGGAGTGAAGAGAGGACATACGCTTAAAACAAAAATTAATCAAAACTTTGCACATAGATTGCTTGTGTTGTGCTTTTAGTGGCAGATGAGATGCTTAAAAAATAAACACCTGTATGCCAATTTTGAGTACTTATTGTTTTTTCAATATTGTTCAAGACAACATTTGCCAATTCCCTTCCTTGGCCATCTGTAACTCGAACAAATAGTTCTTCATCTTCAATTTTAAAAATCAAAGATGCATTCAAATTTATAAATTGAAAGGTGGTATTTTCTGTTATCTCCAAGGAGTTTTGCATGCATTTATCAACCGAATAGACGATTAAAGGACTTGTAGTCGGCATTGGAGTTGCTGTGATATAGCTGCTCATTCGTGTATAAAATTTTGTAAGCGGAACAAGTGCCACATTTTGTGAAAGGGTACCTATCGTTTGAAAACAATCCGAATATCCATCAGTGCCTGTTTGAACAATCCAAGCGTCTGGTTGCGTAACGTTACCATATGCCCTAATGTGTTCTCCGGCCCAAACAATTCCCAAACTTGGATGTTCCTTAATACTCTTCCCAGTGCCAAAATGCTCATCGTATGATTTAGCCCATAAAACTGTTCCAATGTTATTTGTTTTTAAAAGAAATGGCCAATCACCTGTATAAGAAGTTTTATTGTAATGATATCCTGTGATATAAAGATTTTTTTGAGCATCTTGATAGGTAGAGCGCACATATATTTCACTCGCGGGAAGATCCAAGGTTAGTTGTTTTGACCAATTTACAGCGCCTACCCCATCTACATTTAATAGCGTCAAGACATAATAATTGTTGACCAGATTATTCGCTACAAGCGTTAAGGATTGATCCGCTTGCTCGTACATTCCATAAATTCTACCATAATTTGCATACGATTTCGACCATAATAGATCCCCATTACTTGTTAATTTCGAAAGTAGCACTCCGCTTCCATTCGACCCCGTCCCACCAACATAAATTTCGCCATTGGTTCGGACACTTAAGGTTTGAATCAATTGTTGGCCGCTTGTTGAACCAAAACTCCTTGTCCATAAGGTGTCTCCATTTAAATTCAACTTACAGATGAATGATTTTAGATTATACTGGGTATTATACACTTCCCCTGCAACAATAAAATTTCCTAAATTGTCAGGTTGAATATCAAACGCAATATCGTTTCCATCATTTATAGCATTTCCAAAGGAGCGCCCCCAAATTATGGTTCCATTCGGAGAAATTTTAGCAATGTACATATCCTTTTTACAAACCCCATTGCACAATAATCCTGTACCACTTCCGATAATGATAAAATTATTATCGCTTGTTGGTATTATCTTATTTATTTCCTCAAAGTTCAATTTCAATGCCTGCAACACATTGCCCGAAGGATCTATTTTCATCCATAATCCATAATAATAAATCGTTCCTCCAGCCATGCTTAGAGTTCTATCTGTTCCACCAACTGCATAACAATTTTCATTTGCATCAAAGGCAAAATCATTGAAATAATCTCTTGCCGCTACGGATGTAGTGGTATCAGAACCATAGAGGCCTGTTAGTTGTCCAAACGATGAAAGTTTAATTAAACAAGTTGCTAAAAAAAGGAAGAAATATTTCATACGCTATAATTTAGGTTCAATTTAAAATGCACGAATGGCCCTTACCAAAAATTTACTGGTTTTATCGTAATAATTTGACGGTTTATCATCCTTAAAATCGTAAAACCAAGCAGCCATGTCGTTAGATTGGGTTGAGGTCCAATACAAATCCAACACCATAGGTTCTGCATCCACTAGTTGAGATAAAGCACGGTCTACTAAATATGAACTCTGTTTAATGGCAGATAATTCATGGAGCGCTGGTAAATACCAGTCCGAATAACCGTCATAGCTGTAGTTCTCGCAAAGACGAGCAGCAATATACTCAGTAGAATCTGCTTTTAAAATAGCTGCAGTGTTCGCCTGTCCATTCCAATTACTTTCACATTCTTCCACATTCAATCCTTTTTGCCCCCACGCCACATCAACAGCGAGGTGAATGACAGATAAAACTAATCCATGTTGAAT
Organism: Crocinitomicaceae bacterium; assembly: GCA_044336865.1. Classification (GTDB taxonomy): domain Bacteria; phylum Bacteroidota; class Bacteroidia; order Flavobacteriales_D; family Crocinitomicaceae; genus UBA952. The sequence continues at coordinate 94,246 of JBIIOQ010000002.1, forward strand.
ACCATCTCCCGTTTCGTACAAATAATAAATGACCCCCCCTTGTGCTCGTTGCCCGATGTGATACGATTGTTTTTGAGCCAAAGCAGAGAATGAAATGATACTCAGTAAAGCGCAAACGATTTTTCTATTCATCTGTTAAAGATACAAAAATGCACGAACTAAACTAATGCTGCAAAAATTTAAACTCAACTATGGTGAAAGGACTCCAGCTAAAATCATGTATCGTTTACCAGGTCAAAAAAGAAATATATCCCATTCAATTACTGCGGCACGCAAGCTAAAATGATTCTGCTACCACAAAATAAAAATGCCCCCCCTCTTTACCATAACCATAGTCTAGCCGTATATTCAAGCGTTCAGAAGGATTCACTACAAATCGAAGACCTGCGCCAATGGAGTACTTTAAATTTTTAAAAGAAAGGTTGGAAGAAGGACCAAAAACATCACCAGCTCCGGCGAAAGCGACCCCACCAAAACGCCAAATTAAAGGAAATCTATACTCCAACTGAGTTCCCATGAAATGTTGGTCGCGAAATCTGTTTTTGGCATAGCCTCGCAATATATCATCGTTTCCAAGAGTAGGTAAATCTAAAAAAGGAACATCACCAAAAGTCAAGCGCGTTTTGGTTTGCCAAGCCAAAATATGCTTGCTTTTCAATCTCCAATACTGCTGATATGAGCCATTGACAACAATAAATCGAAAAGTACTACCGAGCGGACGTAGAAAAAAATAGGTAGAAAGTTCTGCAAGACGACCTTTGTATGCATTAATGACATTGTCTCTTGTGTCCAAGACCCCAACCAAACCAATAGCAGAAACTATTGAGCCACGATTACCTAATACGCTACCGTTTTCCAAATCACCGCCAGGCTCAAGCTGGAAATTGTATTCGTATTCAAATTCATAATCAAATCCTAAAAATAATCCTGGTTTTATTTTTTTTAGCTGAAGAGACCTCAAAACCAATAAATCGTAGCTATATTTTTCGACTTGCGACAAAGAGGTCTGATTTCCAATACCATAAAATTTATCAGGGAAATTTCGGAATCGAATATCCCCTTTGAACAAATAATTTTCATTCGCTGTAAAAATATTCCAATTTGACGATATGTCTAATTGACGATTTTGGGTATAATCGGCTAAAAATTGAACATTAGACATCCTAGTTTCAACTTGGCCTTCGGACTTAGGCTGACTTTTAAAATAATAAACGCCAGCAGCACCAGCAGCCCAACGCGTATCTGGTGTATAATATAGAAGAGGGAGAACGAACACCCCTTTACTTTCCTTGGCAATGGTATCACTTAAGGGAGAAAAACCGAATAACTTACGTTTTTTTAACCCTATTTCATCAGTTTGACCTTGCAGTAAAAAAGGAATTAAACAAAGTGAAATAAACACTAATTTAAATAGCATGACCTAAATAAATTTATCGAAAAATAATGACAATGGGCGCGCAACAGTGTAAGCATTTAATAACTTGGCTAAAATATCACCTTCAAGAAGATCATCAGCCGAATATTCTACGAAAAAATACCATTGTTTATTAAAGATTAATGCTTGTTCTTGGGCACTTTCTCTAAAATCAGGATGAATTATTTTGTTCTTTTCTCCCCGAATATCCCCGAATATCTTTTTGAATTCAGGATCATTGAGCAAGGTATTGAATTCCTTTAAATTTGATGTTATTCCTGCCCTAACAGTATATAAATCCTCTTTTTCAATGGAATAAATACCTCCGTAAAAGCGAAGGTGCTCAGGTGTAAATTCAAAATAAATACCATTAACGGATTTACTTTTTTTACCGTTGATGCCAATAAATGCTGAACACATTGTTTTGTAAGGAATTTTATCCTTCGAAAAGCGAACATCTCGATTAATACGAAAAATACAATCTTTCGCTAATATTCCAGTGAAAACTGGATCTATTAACGCAATGGAATCAATTGCTTTTTGAGTAAATGCACTAAATGGGAGCTTTACATTTTTTTCATAGCGAGAACGGTTAAGATCAAACCAATCTTTATGATTGTTTTGAGCTAATTCTTTGAAAAATTGAACGTAATCTGAGTTAAAATAGATCATGAAAGCTGTTTGGGAACAAACATAATAAAAGAAAGAGAAAAAGAGCGTAATAATTTGCTTCAACGAAATAAATGAGTATCTTTGCACCCCTAAATTATTAACCAATAAATTGTTAAATCTTATGAATTCTTACGAAACTGTTTTCATTTTAACTCCCGTTTTGTCTGATGATCAGGCAAAGGAAGCAGTGCAGAAATTCGAAAACGAGATCAAAACCTTTGGAGGTAAGATCAAGTATTCCGAAAACTGGGGCTTGCGCAAGTTGGCGTACCCAATCCAGAAAAAATCGACCGGCTTCTACTATTTAGTAGAATTTGAAGCGGGCGGTACCGTTGTAGCAGATTACGAACTGATGATGAAACGCGATGAAAGAGTCTTGCGTTTTTTAACAGTGAGAATGGATGTTGACCACGTTACCTACGCTGAACGAAGAAGATCAAAAGCTGGCCAATCAGCCACTGCACAATCATAGTACTAACCCAGTAATAAAAAAATTAAAATGTCAAACGATATCCGTTACCTTACCCCGATTAATATAGATATTAAGAAGGATAAATATTGCCGATTCAAAAAGAGCGGCATTAAGTTCATCGATTACAAGGACCCGAACTTTTTGTTGAAATTGATCAACGAACAGGGTAAAATTTTACCACGTCGAATCACCGGAACTTCCCAGAAGTATCAAACAAGAGTGAACAAAGCGATTAAGCGCGCACGTCACTTGGCCATTTTGCCATATGTTGGTGACATGTTAAAATAATTGATTGTAAACAAAAAATATTTTGAATCATGGAAGTAATTCTAAAGAAAAATGTAGATAAACTTGGATATGCTAACGATGTTGTTAGTGTAAAACCAGGGTACGGCCGAAATTTCTTAATCCCACAAGGATATGCGGTTTTAGCCACAGCGAGTGCAAAAAAAGCACACGAAGATATGATGAAGCAAAAATCTCACAAAGAAACGAAGTTAGTAGCTGAAGCTGAGGAAATAGCCTCTAAAATTGCTGGTTTAACAGTAACGATTTCTACGAAAGCTGGAGAAAATGGTAAGATTTTCGGATCTATAAATACCATTCAACTGTCTGAAGCTTTGAAAAAAGAAGGTTTTGATATCGACCGTAAATCATTGAAAATAAAAGATGAGCCAATTAAAGAAATTGGCACATTCGAAGCGGAAGCACTTCTTTTCAAAGGAGTAAAACAAAGCTTTAAATTTGAAGTGGTTAGCGAATAAATCGCGAACGAAAAAATATGCTAAGCCTCTAGTCTACGACTAGGGGCTTTTTTTTTGTTACTTACGAAAAAAATGATCTACTTCATCCATTGCCCTAACCCCAAAACGATCATTATGCCATGCTTTTACAGCTTGGCCATTTTCGGAAAGGACATACGTTGGGAATTCCCCCTTGGTTAATTTTAGCATCGCCTTAATTGGTTCTCGTACTATTGAATCACCTTTTTTATATAAAGAAACATCCCCCATTTGATTAATTAATCTTTGATACTTTATTTTATCATCCATGTGGTTTCCAATCACTTTTATTTCGAGGTGTATTCGTTTATTATGAAACATCATATTCTTCAGCAAAGTTGTAGCTTGAATACAATAAGGACAATTTGATAAAACGTAAACAGTTAATTGTTTTTTATCAGGGAATCGATTCTCACTTGAAACAGTATACCCAGAATTTGAAAAATCACCTTGATAGATGGGAGAATACACAAAATAAAGTAAGAATGGCAAAACGAATATTGCCAAAGAAATAATAATCTTTATAGGCTTTAAAAGTTTGAGTTTCTTGTAAAAAATAACTGAAAAGGAAAATCCAATTATTAGAAATAGAATATAAGGCAGTAACTTAGACAATGTCCAAGATAAGCCAAGGGAGGAAAAGAAAATTTCAAGTGTATTCATAGAAACTAAAAAGAGGCTCCTGCCCCTTTATCAAATTTATTGATTGAGTTCAATTATTGAATCTCACAATCAAATGCATCAATTGAATTGGCTGTATCACCCTCATCGCAGGATGTTTTAGCCTTATTTTTTGTACCCGTTATAGTAGTTGATGTGGAACCAATGACAGTTCCTGAAGAACCTGTTTGAGTACATTTACACGTCCATTCTTTAGAGCAAGAAGATAGGGTAAACACTGCAATACCTGCAATAAAAAATACTTTTTTCATAACTAACTAATTTTAATTCTCACAATAGTAAAAATAATTTTTGAATCGAACTTAATTGTAATCCAAATTATCAAACAACTTCAGCTTTAATTTTTCTAGATAAAAAAATCTCAAGTGTATTCATAGAAACTAAAAAGGGGCTCCTGCCCCTTTATCAAATTAGTTGATTGAGATCAATTATTGAATCTCGCAATCTTGGGTAAAACCAAATCCTGAACCATCGCCCTCATCACAGGCTGCTTTAACATCATTTTTTGTGCCCGTTACGGTAGTTGATGTGGAACCAATGACAGTACCTGAAGTACCTGTTTGAGTACATTTACAAGTCCAATCTTTAGAGCAAGAAGCTAGGGTAAGCAATGCAATACCAGCAATAAAAAATACTTTTTTCATAATGAATAATTTTAATTCTTACAATAATAAAAATAATTTTTGAATCGAACTTAATTACGATCCAAATTATCAAACATCTTCTGCTTTAATTTTTCTTGTTTATCCATTTCACTAATAGTTTCTAACTCATTAGTAACATACATGGAATACCATGCAATAGTTGCAGATGGAATTACATCCGTCATGGGCATTAATTCTTCTATAAAAGTAAAGGCAGCCCAACTAAATTTCCTTTTAAAGAAAATATATACCAACGCAGCTGATAAAGGAGCTGTAATAAGGTCAGTTGCTTCAGCCCATCCGGGAATTAAGTACGATAACATCCCCAATAAATCGATCCCCAAGGCGATGAACAATTTGAATTGTTTCTCTTTTTCGAATCGAATCCTAAGGGGATTTTCCTTGGAATCAAGCATGGTCTTTTTTCTTGGGTTTGTATTGTTTGTCAAAATTATCTTTTAGTTGGATAATCTCAGAGTGCACCTCATGCACAATAGAATCTACCTCTTTGGACTTAACCCAAGATGCTTCTCCAAAGGTAACATAAGCATCAAAAGGCACCAACAAACGCTCGCCTTTTGGCAATACTTTTCCTAATCCCGATATGTAAACAGGAATATAAGGAATGTGCGGATGCATAGTGAGAAGTACTCCAATACCTTTGTGAAATTCCTGCATTTTTTCTGGTTCTCCGCGCGAACCTTCAGGAAACAAAATCAATGATTTTCCTTCTGACAGCGCCTTACTCATCTGATCAAGTGGTTTTTCGCCCACCTCATCCTTCGATCTTTTTATAAGAATGGCGTTAATAAGAAACTTAGAAATACGCGCTTTAATACCATTCCCTCCGAAATAGTCAGCAGCGGCGATTGGATGTGTATTTGGTAATTGCTTCCAATTAAGAGACGCCATTAATGCCATAGCATCTAAATGACTGTTGTGATTACCCACCAAAATAAATTGTTTCTGCTCCTTTAAAACCCTTTTGTTGATGTATTTTACCCCAACGATTAATTTCAAAAAAAACCGCATCGCTCCCAAATAAATGATACGCAAGGTGAATTTTTTTATCACGCGTAATGAAGGTTATAAACTAAATAGAAGAATACTGGAGCGGTAATGGCTAATGAGTCCACACGATCTAAAATACCACCGTGGCCGGGAATGGCGCTACCGGTATCTTTGATTCCAATGTCTCGCTTAACTGCCGATACAATGATGTCCCCAATAAAACCAGCAAATCCGACAATAGCGCCTACGAACCAAGACTCCATGGCTGTGAATGGCGTTAAAAACCTAAGGAAATAAGCCATGAAAATGGTGCTTACTAAGCCGCCAATAAAACCCTCCCAAGTTTTATTTGGACTTACTTTTTCAATAATTTTATGCCGCCCGAACAATTTTCCCCAAATAAATTGAAACACATCATTCATTTCAGTCAGAAATACAACGTAGAGGAGAAGACCTCTTCCACCAGCATTAAAATTTGGTAGCTCAGGCAAAGATAAAAGGTAAGCTAAGTGACTGATTGAAAAGACAGTAAACATCAACTGGGTTGGTAAAATACTCATGGAACTTGAGATCCTAGTGGTATATCCTCTAATAACAAGTATAAAGGGAATCCAAATGAACATAAGGACAGGAATAAAGATGATGAATAAATTAAACCAACCGATATATGCCAAATAATATTGTACTGGAATGGCCAAATAACACCAAATAATCACACCGCGGTCTTCATCGCGCATGTTTGTACTTATACTGGCAAGTTCCCGCAAAGCAACAAAAGAAAGTAAGCCAAAAGCAATAAATGAAATGATGGGGTGAACTACAGTAGCGGTAATGAAAATGGTAGCCATAATCCACCAAGAACGAGTTCTACGCTTTAACTCCGATGTTTGATCACCTGGGTATAATTTCCCTAAAATATAAAATAAAACCGTTGCCAGAATGAGTATACCAATGATTACCCCAATGATAGAATATACTTCCTTATGCTGTTCGAAACCAATTTGATCGAGGATATTCATATTATTCGAGCTTAATTGATTTTTTCATTCGAATAAAAGTACTCAGTAATAATAGAAGTACAACTACAACAAAAACATAATTCATTATCCACTTTTGTTCTGCAAAAATCGAGAGGAAAATACAAGACAACCCAACAACCAAAGCCCTGTCACTTTTTCCCATTGGACCTTCATAACGCCTAACCCCACTAATCGCTTTACCCAAGATACCAGCAAATTCGTTTAAAATGGATAACATTAAAAAAAATACTAATAAAAGGGGTTTAAGCATAAACAGAACCCCTAAAGGGTAGAACATCACAAAATCGGAAAACACATCGCCTACCTCATTTAGAACTTCGCCTTTCTTGCTTTGCATTTGGTAATTTCGAGCCATCATGCCGTCTAAGGCATTGAGCGCCATACGCAACAGAAGAGCAAGAGGCATAATAATCAAAGCCCAATATCCTGGAAAAATGAAAAGGTAAATACCTGTGGCCAATGAAAGCAGAATAGACAAAATGGTAATCATATTAGCTGTTATTCCGAGCTTATACAAATACTTAAGAATAGGCATCAATAAGGCCTGGAACTTTGGTTTTAAATGATATACTGAAATCATAGCTCATCAAATTTAACTAAATGAATGAAATAAACGATATTTTCTTTGACTTCAAAATAACCTATAGTCAAAACTTAAAAGAAAAATTTTGATGGTCGATGTTATTGTAGAATAGGTTTGAAAATAAATATACCCAAAATATTTTCTAAACATCTTGAATTAAATAAAAGAGATTTTAACACTTGCTAATAAGGACATATTTTTAACTTTGTAAAAAAAGACATTATGGCTAACAATCTATTAAAAGGAAAAAGAGGGATTATTTTTGGTGCATTAAACGATCAGTCTATCGCTTGGAAAGTAGCTGAACGTGCGCATGAAGAAGGCGCAGTTTTTGTCCTTACCAATGCTCCAATCGCCATGAGAATGGGCGAAATAAATAATTTAGCTACCAAGACAAATAGCCAAGTAATTCCAGCTGATGCTACGAATGTAGAAGAGATTGATCATTTAGTAGCTCAATCAATGGAGATATTAGGCGGTAAAATTGATTTTGTACTACATTCGATTGGAATGTCACCAAATGTTAGAAAAGGCAAACATTATACAGAAAGCAATTACGGCTACTACAATCAAACCATGGATGTCTCCGCGATGTCACTGCATAAAACACTCGCCTCTTTGTATAAGCAAGATGCGATGAACGAATGGGGATCTGTTGTGGCACTTAGTTACATTGCCGCACAGCGTATTTTCCCTGATTACAATGACATGGCAGATGCCAAATCCTTATTGGAGTCCATCGCTCGATCTTTTGGTTATCATTATGGTATCAAAAAGAAAGTGCGTGTTAATACCATCTCACAATCGCCAACTGTAACTACAGCAGGACAAGGGATCAAAGGATTTAAGGAGTTCATCAATTTTTCGGAGCAAATGTCACCTTTAGGAAACGCATCTGCTGTTGCATGCGCTGACTATTGTGTTTCTATGTTCTCTGACTTAACTCGCTACGTAACCATGCAAAATCTATTTCACGATGGAGGTTTTTCAAATACTGGAGTAACTCAAGGTGTAATAGAACGATTTGGAGAAGAATAAGAATAGTTGATTTTTCGCTTTCGAACCACCAATCAACATTCTAATCAAATTGATAGCAAGAAAATTAATTTTAATTTGAGAAGTTATTCTATTTGCCTTTCTTTTTTCCTTGACAAAAAAAGAAACAAAAAAGTCAAGGCTCTAAATTTCTATTTTGTTCGCAAATCATTGTTTTAAAACTATTTAAAACTCGCCGCGAACAATTTTTACTCCTTTCTGAAACTGAAATTTTTCAAAAATGTTCTTGCAGAAATTTTAAAAATTAACAGTTTTAGTTCAGTATCAAAAACCCTGAAATTTGAGGCCGAATAAATACGTCTCGGCGAACGCTAATATTTACTAAATAGTTCTCATTGCGATAGAATTCTTGAATTTTTCTTAACTGCAAATTATCATACAGATACAATTGCGAACACTCAACAAGAATTTGTTTGAAAGCATAAAAAAAGCCCTAAAGAAATCTTTAGGGCTTTTTTGTTGGCCATGAATGACATCTTATCTTAAATTTTGTGAAATCAATATTGTAGGTCGTAGAAATCCAAAGCGTATGATTGCGCTCCACTTTAATTCCATCAGTTTTTAGTACCATCTGATTTAAATAGCCTAGTTGGATATTAAAATTTGGATTGAATCGCCAACCTAAGGCTGCAATAAATCTATTTTGATCCAATATATTCTTGGCAATTCCTTTACCAAATCCCAAGAATAGCTCATCATTTACATTTAAAAACAAGGTATTATTAACCATTTCTTTTCGGCTCAAAGGGACATTAATCATCAATCTATAACGAACACGATTTAGAAAATTATCTTTTCCTTGGATAAAGGTGCCTGAAGAATTACTCCAATTATCAATGAAACGTTGCTCAATACGATAGCGATGCTGCAAATCAAATCGACCATACTTGGACTTCAAATTAACCTGTTCCCAAATACGGTTTTCATGAGTTTGATGGCTGATTGGCTGTTCACCATATTGATACGAAATAATGGAAGCATATCCAGCAGTGAAAGAGATGTTTGGATTGTGATAATAGTCTAAACCAACCCTAAGTAAAGATTGTTGCCAATCGTTGAAGAAATCAGCTCTACGCCATTGGTACTCCGTATGGACACCAAATTTATTGCTGATTTTATGGTTTCCGGTATACAAAACCCAGGCGTGAGTTTGATCTGAAATAATTTTTTGTGCCAAACCCAAAAAGGAAATACAAAGCATGCATAAAATAAGAAGCAGCCTATTTCTAATTTTCATTTTTTTCATCGAAACACAAAAATATATTTTAATTAGAATAAAATGAGGCGACAATCGTAAAAAGTACTTAATTCTATATCTTTGCCCCATGAATGAAATGCTAAGGACGAAAAGTATCGAAAATTATATTGAATTAGAGGATAAATATGGCGCTCATAATTATCACCCGCTTCCTGTTGTATTAGCAAAAGGAGAAGGTGTTTTTGTGTGGGATGTGGAAGGTAAAAAATACTTCGATTTTCTTTCCGCTTACTCAGCTGTTAATCAAGGTCATTGTCACCCAAAGATTTTAGGGGCATTAATTGCTCAAGCGCAAGAATTAACCTTGACCTCGCGAGCTTTTTATAATGATGCCCTTGGACCGTACGAAGAATACATGCACCAATTATTCGGATTCGATAAAATGCTTCCCATGAATACTGGTGCGGAAGCCGTAGAAACCGCCATCAAAATTTGTAGAAAATGGGCCTACGAGAAAAATAACATCGAGGAGAATAAAGCTGTAATTGTAGTTTGTGATGGTAATTTTCATGGCCGCACCACTACCATCATTTCATTTTCTAGTGACCCAGACTCAAATAAAAATTTCGGGCCCTATGCGCCTGGATTTATCTCAATTCCGTATGATGATCTTGAGGCGTTGGAACAAGTACTCACATTGCCATATATTGCTGGATTTCTGGTTGAACCGATTCAAGGTGAAGCTGGTGTTTATACCCCATCGACTGATTACATTGCCAAAGCGCATCAATTATGTAAGGATAATGGTGTGTTATTTATTGCGGATGAAATACAAACAGGGATCGCACGAACCGGAAGTCTTTTAGCTGTATGTGGGAATTGTAGCTGTGAAAGTAAATGTGAAAGACAAGCAAGCTACGTAAAACCTGACCTCTTAATTTTAGGAAAAGCGCTTTCTGGTGGCGTCTATCCCGTTTCTGCTGTGTTAGCAGATGATGAAATCATGATGGTGATACAACCAGGTCAACATGGTTCCACATTTGGGGGAAACCCAATTGCCGCCAAGGTCGCAATTGCTGCATTAGAGGTGGTAAAAGAGGAACATCTCATACAAAATGCACGCGTATTAGGGGAATTATTCCGCCAAGAAATGCAGCGAATTATTGACAAAAGCGATCTGTTGGTGCTCGTCAGAGGAAAAGGCTTACTCAACGCAATTGTCGTAAACGATTCAACTGAAAGCTCCACTGCATGGGATATTTGTGTCGATTTAATGCACAATGGATTATTAGCAAAACCAACGCATGGAAACATCATTCGCTTTGCACCACCCCTTACCATTACAGAAGTACAATTGATGGAATGTATTGTAATTATTGAAAAAACGATTCTTAACTTCATAAAAAAATAATTATTTTGGGAGAGAAAATAAAATTCGGAACTGATGGATGGCGCGCAATAATCGCAGACCAGTTTACAGTAGAAAATGTAGCACGTGTCGCTGAGGCAACTGGCTTATGGTTATTAAAAAATTATTCGTCCCCAAAAGTGGTGATTGGTCACGACTGTCGTTTTGCGGGTGAATTGTTTACTGAAACGGTAGCAAAAGTGTTTTTAACACAAGGTATTCCTGTTAAAATGGCACGTGGTTTTGTTTCTACACCAATGATTTCATTAGCCGCTTTTCAGCTTGAATGTGAAATCGGTGTGATAATTACTGCAAGTCATAACCCTCCTAGCTATAACGGATTTAAACTGAAAGCATTCTTTGGTGGACCACTATCACCCGAAAATGTGCAAGAAGTAGAAGATATTATTCCTGATACATGTAGCTTTGACCTTGGGAAAATTTCGATTGAAAACGCTATAAATTCAGGACAACTAGAAATCGTGGATATCGAAACACGCTATGTGGAACATGTAAAAAAGAATTTTGATTTAGATGCCATTAATCGTTCTGGGCTTAATTTAGTGTATGATGCGATGTATGGCGCTGGGCAGCGCGTTATGCCTAGGATTTTACCTAAGGTAAAACTTTTACATTGCGAGCACAACCCAACCTTTATGGGCCAAGCACCTGAACCGATTGCAAAAAACTTGAAAGGGCTCGAAGAATATATTGCATTAAACCCCGGTTTTCATTGTGCTTTAGCAACGGATGGTGATGCTGATCGCATTGGATTATATAATGGAAGTGGGGAATTTATTGATTCGCACCATATCATTTTATTACTAATTCATTACTTGGTTAATTATAAAAAATTAACTGGTAAAGTAGCTATCGCTTTTAGTGTTACGCCTCGAGTTGAACAACTTTGCGAACATTATGGGCTTGAGGTAGAAATAACAAAAATAGGCTTCAAGGAAATTGCATCGATTATGATTCGAGAGGACGTGCTACTTGGCGGAGAAGAATCTGGAGGAATCGCTGTAAAAGGACATATACCAGAACGCGATGGCATCTGGATGGGATTAATTATTTGGGAATTCATGGCCCTTTCCGGCAAAACCTTAGACGAATTAATTAATGAAGTTTATGCTATTGTAGGCGCCTTCAAATTCGAACGAAGTGATTTGCATATTACAGAAGAACTAAAACAAAAGATAATAGCAAATTGTAAATCGGATAATTATAACTCTTTCGGAAAGTACACGGTGCGCAATTTAAAAACGACCGACGGATTCAAATACTTCTTCGACGACGAACGATGGGTCATGATAAGACCTTCTGGAACAGAACCGGTGTTGCGAACCTATGCAGAGGCTCCCACTTTAGCAGAGGTAAGAGAAATCCTTAAAGCAACAGAAGAAACTATTTGTAAGTAATTGCAAAAGCAAATAATTTCTTATATTTATCCTTAGTATTAACCATTAAACTATTTTAACCATGCGTATCTTATTCTTATTACCGTTTATTGCCATTCTTTTTGTTTCACAAAATGTAAATGGACAAAAAGTTATTTCAGGTGTAACCTTCTTTTCTGATATGTATTTAGGCGGAGAAAAATTAACCATAAATGGTGGTGGGGTTCGAGAAAAATATTTTATTGATATGTATGTTGCTGCGCTTTATATCAAAACGAAAACCAAAGAGGCATCAACAATTATAAATAATGATGAGCCAATGGGAATTACAATAAAATTGGTTTCTAATATTATAACGCGAGAAAAATTTATCGAGGCTGTTAATGAAGGCTTTAAAAATGCAAGTCATGGAAAAGCTACTAAAGAAGAAATATCCAAATTCACTAGCGCCTTTATTTTAGAGTTTAAAAAAGGAGACATCATTAACTTTAAATATACAACTGGTAGTGGTGTTTTGATCGAAAAAAATGGTGTGAAACTCACAATAATCCCTGGACTAGATTTCAAAAAAGCACTCTTTTCTATATGGTTAGGAAAAATACCTGCCGACGAAACTCTTAAAGATGGCATGTTAGGAAATTGATTCCATTGCAAAATAGCCCGTTTGTTGATTATTGAACCTATAAATCAGTTGCTAAAACGATTGTTTTTTACCCTAATCCAACATCCAATATCATCATGACTAAAAATCCGCCGATAAATCCCATTACGGCTACATCGGTGTATTTATCACGTTGGGTTTCTGGAATCACTTCTTCGACAACTACAAAGATCATGGCTCCTGCAGCAAAAGCCAAGGCATATGGTAGAATCGATTGCATATAAATAACGGTTACAGCTCCAATTACGCCAGCAATTGGTTCAACAATCGCAGAAAGTTGTCCGTACCAAAAACTTTTCCATCTACTCGCTCCTGCCCTACGCAAAGGCATCGCCACAGCAAAGCCTTCGGGAAAATTTTGAATCGCAATACCAATTGTTAAAGCTATCGCTCCTGCATAAGTGGCTCCTTCCATACCATTCGCTGCAGCACCAAACAAAACACCAATTGCCAATCCTTCTGGAATATTATGAAGTGTAATGGCTAACACCAACAACGTTGTTTTGTGCAGCTGTGTTTTTACCCCCTCAGATTCATTGTCATTGAAATTAAGGTGCAAGTGGGGTAATAGTTTATCCAAGCCAAAAATAAAGATGGCACCAAGTGCAAAACCCAATGCAGCAGGAAATACTTTTACAAATCCCTCTCCTGGACTCATTTCTATAGATGGCGCGAGCAAACTCCAAAAACTTGCCGCTACCATAATCCCCCCAGTAAATCCGAGCATACCGTCTAACATGCCGCGATGCATTGACTTGATACCAAAGACCATTGCTGCTCCTGCAGCGGTAACAAGCCACGTAAATGTTGTGGCTAATAATGCTGCTAAAACAGGGTGGATTTGGGAAAACCAAGTTATAATTGCCTCCATCCTCTTATCAATCTAAATTAATTTATCGTGCTAATTTCGCAAAAGTAATTCAATTCCGTATATTTGAATCCAATTAAAACTATTTGTATGAAAAGTATTTTGATTATTTCCTTACTATTTATACTTGGTATCTCCTTAGGATGCCAAAAACAAGACGATACAATCTATCGTGTATATGTTTCCCTAAATGGTCAACCTAAAGTAAATGCCAAAGTTCGCATTTACGGTGTTAATTCAGTTAACCCTCCTGCTATCGATTTAACGGAATATACAGACGCCAATGGTTTAGCTGAGTTTAATCTTAACGACTATATAAAAGCTGGTTCTTCTGGTGGCTTAACCATTGATAATTATGTACACTTGCTAAAATTTGGACCCGTGGATACGGTAAAAACAGTCTTTGTTGAAGGTTTTAAGACCACTAAACAAGAATATAAATTTTAAGCAAAGTATACTCAATAAATAAGCGTTTCTTCTAACTTTGTCAGACCTATTCTACTAGCATGTCTCAAAAATTAACAAGCCGTTCGGAAGATTATTCCAAATGGTATAATGAATTAGTAAATCGTGCAGATCTCGCAGAACATTCTGATGTTAGGGGATGTATGATCATAAAACCCTATGGCTATGCCATCTGGGAAAAAATGAGGGATATTTTAGATGTTAAATTTAAAGAAACTGGTCACCAAAATGCTTATTTTCCTTTATTTATTCCTAAATCATACCTCAGCAAAGAAGCAAGCCATATTGAAGGGTTCGCGAAAGAATGTGCCGTTGTAACCCACTACCGATTAATGAACGCTCCAGATGGCAGCGGCGTTGTTGTTGATCCAAGCGCAAAGTTAGAGGAGGAACTAATTATTCGACCAACATCCGAAACGATCATTTGGAATTCATATAAAAATTGGATTCAATCGTACCGTGATTTACCAATCTTAATTAACCAATGGGCAAATGTTGTTCGCTGGGAAATGCGTACTCGTTTGTTTCTAAGAACAACTGAATTCTTGTGGCAAGAAGGGCATACAGCACATTCAACCAAAGCAGAAGCAATTGCTGAAGCTGACCAAATGTTGCACGTTTATGCGGATTTCGCAGAAAACTATATGGCGATGCCTGTGCTCCTTGGACGAAAAACAGAAAGTGAACGTTTTGCAGGTGCAGAAGATACGCTTTGTATTGAAGCCTTAATGCAAGACGGTAAAGCCCTGCAAGCTGGGACTTCTCATTTTTTAGGTCAAAATTTTGCGAAAGCCTTTGAGGTAAAATTTGCGGACAAAGAAGGAAAACTAGATCACGTTTGGGCAACTTCTTGGGGGGTGTCAACACGCTTAATGGGTGCCTTAATTATGACGCATTCCGATGATGAAGGCTTGGTCCTTCCGCCATCTTTAGCTCCTATTCAAGTGGTTGGGATTCCTATTTATAGAAATGATAACGAATTGAATGCCATTACCGAAAAATTTGTCACCTTAGGGAAATCATTGAAATCGCTAGGTATTTCATTCAAATTTGACAATGACGACAACAGAAGACCAGGATGGAAATTTGCAGAATATGAGTCTAAGGGTGTTCCAATTCGACTTGCGATGGGACCTAGAGATTTAGAAAATGGCAACGTGGAATTAGCAAGACGCGATTTAAAAACAAAAGAAATTGTGGCTTTTGATGGCATTGAGAGCATGATTCAGATAGTTTTAGATGCCATCCAATCAAATTTGTTGCAGCGATCAAAAGATTTTCGCACTGAGCACACATATAGTGTAGATTCATACCAAGAATTCAAGGAAAAAATTGATGCTGGCGGATTTTTTATGGCGCATTGGGACGGCACAAAAGAAACCGAAGAAAAAATAAAAACTGAAACGCAAGCTACTATTCGTTGTATTCCATTAGACTTTATCCATGAAGAAGGGAAGTGTATGGTAACGGGAGCGCCTTCTAAGGGAAGAGTCGTTTTTGCAAAAGCGTATTAATCATTGTCCAAGTTTCGATTCAAGGAATTCTCTATTCAGCAAGATGTCAATACGCATAAAGTAGGCACAGATGCCATGCTGCTTGGCGCTTATATCGATGCTTCTAGGCAATCTTTAGGCTTAGATATTGGCGCAGGAACAGGAGTGTTATCCTTGATGCTTGCACAAAGAAATCCCAATATTCAAATTACCTGTATTGAAATAGATGAAAAAAGTTCGGAGGAATGCTCATCAAACATTAAGGAATCTCCATGGTCTAATCGTATTCATTTGATTAACAATGACTTTATTGATTCTCAATTTACGCACAAATTCGACCTTATTTTCACCAATCCACCCTATTATTTTACAGATAATTCCTCCAACGAATCCAATGAAAGAACCAAGCATATTACTCCAGATACGCTTCTAGGTTGGTTGAATAAAATAGCAAATCTGCTGACAACAAAAGGAGATTTTTGGATGATTTGGCCTAGTGAAACAAGTCAAAAAATTATTGAGATGGCTCATGATTCAGGTCTCTATGTGGCAAAAAAAATCAATGTTTACAGCAAAAAAAATAAGTTGTCAAGAAATATACTATGCTTTAGTAGGGAGAAAAAAGAGGAGTTTAATGACGAACAATTAATCATTCGTAATCATGATAATTCCTACTCAGATGCCTATCGTAGTTTAACCTCCGATTTTCATTACACAGAATTTTAAACCATCCTGACACCTAAAAAAAACGTACTTTTGTGAATTAAAGGAAGAAATGAAAAAAGGATCAAAAATATACAGCGTTTTGCACTTTAAATGCCCTAAATGTCACGAGGGTCGTTTTTTTATTTCGACCCCTTACCGCCTTAATACAACAGGAGATGTATTAGAAACCTGTGACAAATGTGGAAATAATAATATGCTAGAACCAGGGTTTTACCAAGGAGCAATGTATGTTTCATATGCACTTGGAGTAGCTCTATTTGTAAGTATATGGGCTGGAACAAGCTTATTTGCTCCAGAAATGCAGTCGTGGCTTCAAATAAGTATTGTCGCGATTTCAGCGATTGGATTAAGTCCATTGCTCTATTCACTATCCAAAATTTTGTATGCAAATATTTTTATAAAATATGACCATAATGCAGTAGCGAACCACATGAAACAATCATAATAAAACAAAAGCATTTCAAGTTTAATTTTACATTTGTAGTGTGATTGCAAAAAAAAACTAGCAATTTAACCTTTGAAAGCACAATTACAGGGAGAAACAGTTTTTAAGTGTGTTTAAAAAAATAAATACTCACCCTTTTTATAAACGAGACGCACGTCTCT
The DNA here is from genome assembly GCA_044336865.1 of Crocinitomicaceae bacterium. Classification (GTDB taxonomy): domain Bacteria; phylum Bacteroidota; class Bacteroidia; order Flavobacteriales_D; family Crocinitomicaceae; genus UBA952. Next base: position 111,423 of record JBIIOQ010000002.1, read on the forward strand.
TTTTGACTTAATAAAATGAAAAAAAAAGTAGCGCTTGGATCAATATTATGTATTCCCATTGTCCTTTTATTTTTAGGTGTTTTGACAACAAAAGAATCGAAAATTGTAAAGCCAACTAACATAACTCTCAACAAAAAAGGAGATAACGATTCCATCATAACCTTAATAGCAGTTGGCGATATTATGATGGGTACTAATTACCCAAATGATTCAAAATTGCCGCCAAAAGGGATCAATTTATTGGATTCAGTAAAGAGTTATTTAAGATTTGGCGATATTACATTTGGCAATCTAGAAGGAACTGTTTTAAATTCAGGCGGCACCCCTAAGCAATGTAGCAATCCTTCAGTTTGTTATGCCTTTCGGCAACCAACTTATATAGTAGATCATTTGGTAGATGCTCATTTTAATTTAATGTCTGTTGCCAATAACCACATGGGCGATTTTGGTGAAGAAGGGCGTAAATCAACTTGTGCTATACTTACAAAAAATAAGATTACACATGCGGGACTGGAAATAGCCCCCTGGGATACGATGACGGTGAAAGGCGTTAAAATTGGCTTTACAGGATTTGCTCCAAATTCAAATTGTCAGAAACTGTCTGATTATACATTATTGAACTCTACCGTAAAAATGTTAGATAAAATGTGTGATGTTGTAATCGTTTCATTTCATGGGGGAGCAGAAGGAAGCAGTAAAAGCCATGTTCCCAGAATGGAAGAGCTTTTTTTAGGCGAAAATCGAGGTGATGTTTATAAATTTGCCCATGCAGCTATTGATGCTGGTGCAGATGTCGTATTAGGACATGGTCCGCATGTAACCCGAGCTGTAGATTACTATAAGGGTCGATTTATTACGTATTCAATGGGTAATTTTTGTACCTACGGTAGTTTTAACCTACAAGGAATAAATGGCATTGCTCCTATTTACCAACTTCAATTAAGAAGAGATGGGTCGTTCAAATCAGGTAAAGTAATTCCAATTAGACAAATTGGTGAAGGAGGACCATTATTGGATCGAAAGAAAAGTGTCTTTGCAGAAATACTATCGCTAACGAATACTGACTTTCCAGAAATAGGATTTTCAATGGATCAAGAAGGTAATTTCTTTTTTAAATAATCACTTCTTTTCTGACAACATAAATTCAGAGGTCTGATGAAAGGTAATGTCTGGATAATCTTGCTCAGCCATCGTAAGCAAGAAGGGAGTTTCCGCTAAAAATATCAAATAGCCATCTTTATCGCTTGCCATGCTATTAGATTTTGCGCGTTCAAAAGCAAGTAGTTTTTCAGGTTTTTCAGCTGTTACCCAACATGCCTTAAAGAAATTTCGATGAACGAATCGACAATTCGCACCATATTCATGAATTAATCGATAATTAATCACCTCAAATTGAAGTTGTCCTACCGTTCCAACAATTTTTCGATTTCCCGGCTGCTGAATAAATAATTGAGCTACCCCCTCATCAATAAGCTGCCGAATTCCTTTTTCTAATTGCTTAGATTTCATTGGATCTAAATTCTCTAATTCTTGGAAAATCTCTGGTGAAAAGCTAGGTATTCCTTTATAGATAAATTTTTCACCTGAACTTAAGGTATCTCCAATTTTGAAATTCCCAGTATCGTAAAGTCCCACTACATCACCCGGATATGCCTCATCAATGATGCTCTTATCTTGAGCTAAAAAAGAGGTTGGATTTGAAAATTTTAGTTTTTTATCTAAACGTACATGATAATAAAACGTGTTTCGTTCAAATTTTCCTGAAACAACGCGTAAAAAAGCAATTCTATCACGATGTTTAGGATCAAGATTAGCATGAATCTTAAAGACAAATCCCGAAAACGCTTCTTCATTGGGTTCAACGCGCCGAACATCCGTATCTCTTCCAATTGGAGAGGGAGAAATTTCACAAAAGGTATCCAACAATTCTCTGACACCAAAATTATTGACTGCGGAACCAAAAAATACCGGAGCAATATCGCCCGATAAATAGTCTTCGCGTTTAAATGGATCGTAAATATTTTCAACTATATCTAATTCTTCACACAATTCAGCTGCTGCCTTTTCTCCAATAGTAGCAGCTAATTTCTCATCCTTTACATCCGAAATTTCCAATACCTTTTCTTCAATTTTTGTTTTATTTGCTGAAAATAAATTCAAACTTTGTTGATAGATATTATAAACTCCCTGAAATCGATCCCCCATTCCGATCGGCCAAGTAAGTGGTCGGACTTTAATCGCTAAGGTCTGTTCTAATTCATCTAATAAATCAAAAGCCTCTTTACCATCACGATCCATTTTATTTATGAAGACAATCACTGGGGTTTTACGCATTCGACAAACTTCCATTAATCGCTTCGTTTGCTCTTCCACACCATTCGCGCAATCAATTACTAAAATCACGCTGTCAACAGCCGTTAATGTTCGAAAAGTGTCTTCTGCAAAGTCTTTGTGACCTGGCGTATCTAAGATATTGATTTGCTTATTTTTATATTGAAAAGCCATCACAGACGTCGCTACAGATATACCGCGTTGCTTTTCAATTTCCATAAAATCGGAAGTGGCCGTTTTTTTAATTTTATTATTCTTAACTGCACCAGCTGTTTGAATAGCGCCTCCAAAAAGCAATAATTTTTCCGTTAAGGTTGTTTTACCAGCATCAGGATGGGAAATAATCCCAAACGTTCTTCTCTTCTCAATTTGTACTTGATCACGCATGAACTAAAGTGGTATAAAAAAACCGCAAAACGCGGTTCTTAAATAGTAAATCTATACGGTTAACTTAAATTATTTCACTTGAATTGAAATGAAATTCACCTTCAATCTGGGCATTTTCATCCGAGTCAGAACCATGAACAGCATTCTTTGCCTTACTTTCTGCAAATGACTTTCTAATTGTTCCTTCTGCTGCATCTGCAGGATCAGTTGAACCAATTAATGTTCTGAAATCAGCCACAGCATTGTCTTTTTCTAAAATTGCCGCTACAATAGGACCAGAAGTCATGTACTCAACCAACTCCATATAAAATGGTCGTTCTGAATGCACCTCATAAAATTTCATCGCTTGCTCCTTGCTTAACTGCGTATATTTCATCGCTTTTATAGTAAAACCTGAATGAATAATCAAGTCAATAATCTTTCCCATATGCCCATTTTCGATAGCATCTGGCTTTAACATGGTAAACGTTCTATTTGTTGTCATTTTTTCTAAATTTGAGTGCAAAGATAAGTAATTAAAAAAAAGTTTACTTTTATTTCTTTAATCATTTAGTGTATGACGCCAATTAAATTTATGTTTATTACCCTCACGGCTTCTTTATTATGCTGCTGCAGCGAAACAAAAACTAAAAAGGTGGAAAAACCGCGAAGTGTCCCAAGCACTGAAACAACTACAACTCCCCCAATTAATAAAGTAGACTCAGCGAAAATCACAAACGAAATACCCGAAAAAAAAACGAGAATAATAAAACCTCGAGTGAAACCCGAAATTAAGAATGATACCCTTACTAATGAAAAAATTATACGTGACAATAAGATTCCTGCTATTTGGGAACAAACCTTTTCAAGCAACAAAAAATGGATGGAATTATATGCCTTAAGTAAAGCGTCATTTATTAAAGGGTGGAAAAATGAATTTGACGCTAAACCAACCACGCGCATTAACGAATATGAACTTGTATTTGCTTACCGCAGAAGAATGGAAAGTGCCTTTAATAAATCTCCTGAATTCATCGAATTTAGCGTGCAACGTTTTTCAAAAGATCCTGATTTTTTATCTTTTATTAAGGCGTTTCCAATACAAGTGAAACCAGACTAGTTTGCTTTTCTTTTGTTCGCAAATTCAACAATTATTCCAATGGTTGGCTGTACAATACCAGAGGCGTTTTCAACAAATTTGGACTTATATCGAGTCGGAATGGAAGAGTTGTCTTCGATGGGAGTTCCATTATTATCGGTTTCCACCAGAAGTATAGGAGCTAATTTAGCTTTGAATCCATAGGCATTTTGAATGTCTAAATAAAAATTTAAATTCATTCTATTCAAAAATAATTTCTTGTCGACACGCACATTAAGCTGATGAAAACTCGATTCTCGTTTCGTATTTAATGCATTGTAATCCAAAATACCAAAGCCATTTATGTCCCAGTTTTGCTTTAAGGTTGAAGTTTCTACATCATAAGGCGTATAAGGTGATCCACCTGAGAATAGCCATCTAAATCCTACTTCCCAACCTTTCTTGAAGCGCTTTCCTCCTGTAAAAGACACAATGTTTTTGCTATCCCAAGCGGTTGGCACGTATAGGTTATTTTTATCCTTGAATTCCGAAACAACAAAAGTGTAGGCCAAAATAGCATAGAACCCTTTAAATAGTTTCTGTTGATATAAAAATTCTGCGCCATAGGTACGCCCTTTCGAATTGGAAGTAACGGCTTCATTACCAACAATTCCAAAATCAGAACCAACATTAGCAAGCGATATTGAATCCTTGATTGAAAATGGGTATTTATCGTATTTCTTAAAGAAACCCTCTAGGGTGAATCGAGAATTTAATTTCGTTAAATATTCCGCTCCGAACACAAAATGATCGGCCTGAATGTAGGTGAGGTTATTTGATTTATTAACTAAATCTCCTGCCATATCCCGATAACCCATAATAGTATAAGAAGGAAGTTGATGATACCTTGCAACGTTTGCATTCAAGGCAAAGGAGGGAGTAATTCGATAGTTGATGGAAAAACTCGGTGAAAGTTGATTGAATGGATTCATCATTCCAGATGAATAATTACTAATGTCGCTTCGGATTCCAAGAGATAGATTCACCTTTTCACCAAAAAAACCTTTGCTGAGTTGCGAAAATACAGCTGCTTTGCTCATGAATAAATCTGACTTGAAATCGATAGTAAGCGGACTGCCTTGAACAGTAATTTTATTGAATGTTGAGTTAAAATACCGCGCGTACTCGTACCCCAAACCTACATTCCACTTCCATCCATTGTTTAAGTAAGTATGCTCCATTCTTAACTTATTCTCTGCTTCAAAAGAACTGTAATCCTGTAACTTATTTGCTTCGGTCTCAATGAAATCCTTGTACCTAGAAGAAGTATTATTCAACATATTTCTACTCAAAACGATCGTTTGAACACTGTTTTTGGAGGTATGACTGTAATTAATCCCTAAAGTATAATTCCATTGTTTTTGTAGCGGTAAATTACCCAAAATAAAATCATTATACTCGCGCTGAACGGTATCGGTGATGTTGTCATTTACGGTAGTATTTAAACGAAAGTCATCTATGGCGCCCAAACCAATGAAGGAGATTTTATTTTTATCATTTAGTTTAACATTCACTTTGTACTGAAAATCGTTGTACGTGGGTAAAATGGGCAACTTTAAGGCTGCAAATAGGAATTGAAGATACGAGCGTCTGGCTGAGAAGATAAAATTGACTTTTTTTCCAATTGGCCCATCAAAGGTAAGTGCTGCATCACTTGAACCCAAGGCGAAGTTAGTAATCAAACCATCTTTATTCCCATCTTTTTGCTTAAACGATATCACACTACTCAAGCCATTGGCACGATTAGCTGGAAAAGCACCTGAATAGAAATCAACCTCTCGGATAAAATTTACATTTAATAAACCTACTGGTCCGCCGCTGCTTCCTTGTGTAGCAAAGTGATTAATATTTGGTACCTCAATACCGTCTAAATAAAACTTATTTTCTCCTGGCGAACCCCCTCGAATAATAATATCATTTCGAAATGTAGCGCGAGAAGCAACTCCTGGAAGCGCAGCAATAACTTTACTTACATCTCTATTTGCACCAGGTAAACGTTCAATTTCGGTTGAATTTAATGACTTTAATGATAAAGGCGATTCTACATTTCGCTGAAAACGATTGGCACGAATAGTCACTTCCTTCTGTTCAATTACAAGCACTTCTAAAAAGAAATCCAGGTCAATCGATCGTGCGTTTGTAACGGTTATCTCATTAATTATTTGGTCTTTAAATCCGGGAGAAGATGCCTTAAACGAATATACTCCAGGGGCAATTCCGTTAATTTCGTAGCTACCATCCTCAGAAGAAATTGCTCCTATTTGCTGATCCAACAATTGTATTTTCACCAATGGTAATCCTTCATTAGAACTTGCATTAAACACTTTTCCACGCACGATACCAACCTGACTTTGAACGTAAGTTATTAGAAAGAGAAAAGATAAGATGAATACATATTTCATTAGATAGATTTTAAATTCTTTACAAATTGAACAAAATTAGCAAGGATTTGTTCACCCGTTTCTGTTAAGATTGACTCTGGGTGAAATTGAACACCAAAAAGTAATTCGTCTTTCGATTCAATAGCCATAACAACCCCACTTGCTGAAATTGCGCTTACGAATTTATCTTCGAGGCCTTCAACTTTCCAACTGTGATACAGTCCGACATTAATCTTTTCAGGTAAACCTTTAAAAAGTAGTCCACTAGATTTCAAATTTATTGTTTCCATTCGACCATGTTTCACCTCAGATTGATTCACTAATTTCCCGCCAAGCACCTCAGAAATAGCTTGCATACCCAAACAAATACCTAAAATCGGTATGCTATTACGACATATTGTAATGACAGAAAATATGTTTTTTTTCTCAGATGGCAATCCCGGTCCAGGCGACAATACCACGCAATCGTAATCATGCAGAAGGGCAAGATCTAACTTATCGTAAAGAATTACATCCACCTCACAACCAAGATTCACAAAATAATGTTGAATATTATACGTAAATGAATCGTAAAAATCTATCAATAATACACGCATCTTCCACTTTTGTTTTTACTTTGCAAAAGTACAAAAGAGATTAAACCTAAAATATGGATAAAAAAAAAATCTTTATTCCAGGAGCTCCGCCTCCAATCGGGCCCTACTCACCTGCCCTATTAGTGAATGATACACTTTATATTAGTGGGCAAGTACCCATAAACATAGAAACAGGGAAATTAATCACTGAAAATATCGAATTAGCAACCGACCAGGTGCTACGAAACATTAAGGTTCTGCTAGCTGAGGCGGGTATGACCTTGGAAAATGTGGTTAAATGCACTATTTTTATGACCGATTTAAATGAATTTCAAAAAATGAATGCTGTTTACGCTGGCTATTTTGAAGGAGTCGCCCCTGCGCGAGAAACGGTAGAAATTTCTAGATTGCCCATGGATGCTACGATTGAAATTTCCTGTATTGCCATAAAATGACCGATAACAAAAGCCCTGAAATAGACCTTTCTATTATTATCGTTAATTATAACGTAGAATATTTTCTGGAACAATGCTTGAATTCAGTCATGCTTGCAGCCAAGAATGTAAACTCGGAAATAATTGTAGTTGATAATAATAGTTCCGATGGCTCTATTGAAATGCTTAAATCAAAATTTCCAAAAGTTCAAGTAATTCAAAACAGCGAAAACGTAGGATTTTCAAAAGCAAATAATCAAGGCATAAAAATAGGCAAGGGAAAATATATTTTATTACTAAACCCAGATACAGTAATCGATGAGCATACGCTAACTAAGATTACTGAGCGCATGAATGCCGATGATCAGATTGGCGGATTAGGGGTAAGAATGGTGGACGGAAAGGGTGTATTCTTACCAGAATCAAAACGAGGTTTGCCAACCCCCATGGTAGCTTTTTATAAAATTTTTGGACTTTCATCAATCTTTAAAAAATCGAAACGTTTTGGCCGCTATCATTTAAGCTATTTAGATGAATTTGAAGAAAATGAAATTGATATCCTCAGCGGTGCATTTATGTGCATGCGTAAAGCAGTACTCGATAAAATAGGCCTTCTCGACGAAGCCTTTTTTATGTATGGCGAAGACATTGATTTATCCTATAGAATTCAAAAGGCAGGGTACAAAAACATTTATTTTCCACAAACAACCATAATACATTACAAAGGAGAAAGCACCAAAAAAAGCTCCGTTAATTACGTCTTTGTCTTTTACAGAGCTATGATTATTTTCGCCAAAAAACATTTTGGCCAAAAGAATGCCTTTCTTTTCTCTACTGCAATTAATACTGCAATCTATCTTAGAGCTGCCTTAGCTATTGCAAAACGCTTGCTTAGCTTTCTAGCACCGATTTTATTCAATACTACAGTACTTCTTTGTGGATTATTTGCACTAACCAATCAGTGGCGAATAAGAAATATTTCCTTTCCAGATGAAGCATACTATTTTTTAATCCCCGGATATTTTGTGATTTGGTCGCTGAATTACCTCATCTTGGGGGCTTTTGATGAGCCAGTAAAACTAATTAAACAATTCAAAGCCATTATCATTGGCACTATTATCATCCTTGTGTTTTATGCCCTGCTGCCAAAAGAATTACAGTTTTCTCGACTTTATATATTGATGGGAGCCCTTTGGTATTTCTCTTGGCTGATCCTCAATAAAGCCTTGTTAAATTTATTCTCGGGAAAAGGACTAAGACTAAATAGATCAACTAAACGGAGATTCTTAGTCGTGGGTGACGAAAATGAATTTCACCGCGTAAAAGGAATTATTGAGCAAAATTTTCAATCAATCGATGTGATTTACCCCTTGGCAACATCAGAATCTTTCAAAGAATCGATTGGCGATATCCGACAAATTGAACAAATCATTCACGATAAAAAAATAGATGAAGTTATTTTTTGCGCCAAAAATATACCCGCTGGAAAGATTATTGAACTTATGACAGCGATTAAAAGATCCGATATCGATTTTAAAATTGCTCAACCCGATGCTCAATTTATTATTGGCAGCAATTCAATTGATGCAGCCGGAGAAATGTATGTATTGAACATTAATGCACTTAATAATCCGGGTAGTCTTCGATCTAAACGTTTATTGGACGCATCAGTTTCTTTCCTTTTTCTTTTGTTCTATCCTCTACTATTTATAGGATTTAGCAAGAAAATAAACCTGCTTCACAATCTAGTTGATGTGCTCTTTGCTAAGAAAACCTTAGTGGGGTTTTGCGAAAGTGAAAAAATGATTGATTCCCAATTACCTCAATTAAAAAAAGGAGTGTTGAATTTGATGGATGACTTTGATAATTTAGACTCCAGCAATATCGATAAAGTTAACTTGATTTATTGCCGAGATTACACTCTTTTAAAAGACCTAAAATTAATACTAAAACATTGGAAAAAATTAGACCGAAGAACAATTTAATCTTTGATTTAATAAGATTTTTTGCCTAATTTTGCCCCAACAATAGACAAATGAAATGGCTGAAATAGAAATCAGGCTACCGAAAATGGGTGAAAGTGTTACGGAGGCTACTATAACCAATTGGTTAAAAGTTCCTGGTGACAAAATTGCACTCGATGAAGCACTGGTTGAAGTTGCTACAGATAAAGTTGATAATGAACTACCATCGGAAGTAGCAGGGACCTTAGTAAAATGTTTTTTTGAAAAGGATCAAGTTGCACAAGTCGGAGACGTTATTGCCATAATATCAACGGATGGACCATCCGAAAATGTAGTGGTTTCAACAACAGAAACGGCAGTAGTTCCAACAAGTGAATCCCCGCAGCCTAGCAATACACCACAAATAGACAAAGGTCCTGAACATGATAGTATGACTGCTTCGAGTGTGCAAGCGCCTCTTGGAGAAAAGAAATTCTATTCTCCATTGGTGAAGAGCATCGCTCAAAAAGAAAATATTAGCCGTGAACAATTGGATCAAATAATAGGAACTGGACAAGATAGTCGAGTAACCAAAAAAGATATTTTAGCATTTCTTGAAAATAAAACGGCAAGTCCAGTTGCAAAAACTCCTGTACCACTTACCGATACAAAAATCAATGCCCCAATTTCAATTGTAAGTGGAGAGGATCAAATTATAGAAATGGATCGCATGCGCAAATTAATTGCGGATCATATGGTGATGTCGAAACATGTTTCACCACATGTTACTTCTTTTGTTGAAGCGGATGTTACCAATATTGTAAATTGGAGAAATAAAGTGAAAAGCAAGTTTTTTGACTCTCATGGCGAAAACATCACGTTCACCCCTATTTTTATTGAAGCTATTGTAAAAGCGATCAAAGATTTTCCAATGATAAATGTTTCCGTTAATGGAACAACAATTATTAAGAAAAGTGCCATCAATATCGGAATGGCAACAGCTCTTCCATCTGGTAATTTAATTGTGCCAGTCATAAAAAATGCAGATCGACTAAATCTTTTAGGATTAACAAAAGCTGTTAATGAATTAGCCAATAATGCCCGAAATAATAAGTTAAAGCCAGATGATACATCCGGTGGAACATATACCATGACCAACGTTGGTTCTTTTGGAAATGTAATGGGAACACCTATTATTAACCAACCTCAAGTAGCCATAATGGCGGTTGGTGCAATACGAAAAATGCCTGCCGTTATTGAAACCCCAGAAGGTGATTTTATCGGTATACGACACAAAATGTTTTTGTCGCATTCTTATGACCATAGGGTTGTAGATGGTGCTCTTGGCGGACAATTTGTGAGACGAGTAGCTGATTATTTAGAGAAATTTGATACAACTCAAACAATTTAACTATCTTTAAACCTAAAATCTTTTTTATGAAGCATTTTCTTTTACTATTTTCTTTTATCTGCTTCTCAAAGCTAACTTTCGGGCAATTAACTGAAACAGAGGTTAAAAATATGATCAACGCTTCTGCAGAGAAGGATTTAATCGCTGAAAACTCAAGGTTTATGCAAGAAAATTTTTTCCATTTTGCAAATCTTGTTGCTGATAAATTACTAACTTTTAATAAAGAAAATGCAAATTATAATTATCGAAAAGGGTATATTCTATTAGAAATGAACCTAAATCATGAGCTGGCTATTACGCATTTAATGAAAGCCGTTAAAAAGGTAAGTTCAAACTACGATGTTTACTCACCAACAGAAGAAAGTGCTTCAGTTGATGCTTTTTATCATTTAGGGCGTGCGCTACATATTGACATGCAATACGACAAAGCCATTGAGAATTATAAAAAGTTTTTAGAGAAATCAACCAATCAATCCGAATTAATTGCTGAAGCAAATACCAGAATTATTCAATGCGCCGTGGCGAAACGATTAAGCGCTAATCCAATTGGGGCAATTCCTACGCTAATGGGAGGAGGAATCAATACGCCCTTTTCAGATATGAATCCTCAAGTTTCATTGGAGGGACAAACACTTTATTTTTCTTCGCAGCGACCTTGGGAAAATAAATCATCTGATGCAGGTAAAGATGTCATGTTCAATACAAATCCAGATGATATTTACGTTAGTAATAAAATTAAAAATTGGGCTTGGACATCACCCACTATGTCTACTCTATCCTTACCTTTAGTTGCTGAAGAACTCTCTAATATGTCTGCAGATGAGCGAACAGTTTACATTTATTCTAATTCTGGCAACTACTTATTTTCTTCAGAATTTAAAAATAATAGCTACAGTCAATTGATTGCCTTGAAGTCACCCTTAACTCCCAAAAGTAAAGACAAAGAAATACCTTGGAACACTCATTATTCCATATCTCCAGACGGTAAAATGATATTTTTTGTTTCCAATGCCGAGGGCGGTCGTGGGAAACGTGATATTTATTGTGTTGAAAAAAATAATGGCACTTGGGGGCCAGCACAAAATATGGGCGGTATGATTAATACGCCAAACGATGAAGAAACACCATTTGTAGGTTTAAACAATAATGTGCTTTATTTTGCGAGTAATGATACATCTAGTATGGGCGGGTTTGATATTTTTATGTCGATTCGAGATGAAAATGGCATGTGGTCAAAAGCAAAAAATATAGGTTTTCCTTTTAATTCTCCAGCTGATGACTTTTACTTTACCCATACCGCAAATGGAAAAGAAGCATACGTTTCATCAAATAGAAAAGGTGGAATTGGCATGTATGATATCTACAGTATAGATTTCTCGAATAACCAAGTAGAAAATATTGCGTTTCTTGACGGACGTATTATTAATCCAAAAGGAGCACTAATCCCTGAGGGTTCTTACATTACATTAAAATGCTCTAATTGTAACGACAATACAGAACAATTAATCACTCCACGTGTAAGAGATGGGGTATTTGTAGGCAAACTAGAAAAGTGTAAGGAGTATGAGTTGACATATTACTACAGCAATATGACTAAAAATCCTTATACCAATAAATTTTCCACTAACTGTGATGAGGCTTATCAGGTGATCACCAAACGTGTTCTAATCGACGATAACAATCAAAAAATTATTCCTTTTCCTAAATACCATATCAATGGAATTGCTACTGATAAAGAATCAGGTCAAGCCATTGCAAATGCATCTATCAAGTTAACGATAGATGGAAATACTGCCAATGTACTTACAGCTGCCAATGGAAATTATGCTTCCGAAATCTTATCGGATTATTTATTTGAGTCATCAATAAATGGACAAATAGTGGCGAGTGCTGATGGTTATTTAGCACAATCAATTGATGTAAAAAGTGATCTTTTATTTGATTCTATAATTACTGTTAACTTCAATTTGGAAGCTACTGCTCGTGGATTCTTAGGTCCTTATATTGTTAATTATCAATACAACAAATCTAATTTAACAGATTATTCTAAAAATAAATTAGTGGATGTTATTAAAATAATGAATGATAATCCAAATCTAAAAATAGAAATTGCTTCTCACACGGACAGTAGAGGTCCTGCTGTATACAATCTATGGCTTTCCGAAATGAGAGCTAAAACAGCGGTCGCTTACATCAAATCTAAAATTGTGAATCCGGATAGAATTGAAGCAAAAGGATACGGCGAAGAAAAATTATTAAATGACTGTTCAGATGGTAACGCATGTAATGATAAATTACACCTCCAAAATAGAAGAACTGAATTTATCATATTAAAATAAAATTTAACACGCTACTTAAAAGTCCCCGATAATTTGGGGATTTTTTTTTTCAATAAAAACCTATGAAATTAACACTGCATAAACCACTTTGTGTTTTTGACCTTGAAACAACTGGGGTACAAATTACAAAAGATAGAATCGTTCAAATAGCTATCATAAAAATTCATCCTGATGGGAGTGAATTGGAATACAATCAAATCGTAAATCCTGAAATGGAAATACCACAAGAAATCTGCGAAATACATGGCATAACAAATGAAATGGCCAAAAAAGCACCTACGCTTAAGGAATTAGCACCTGCGATTATGGCTTTTATCGGCGACGCTGATTTAGCCGGATTTAATTCCAATAAATTTGATATTCCTGTCTTAGTAGAGGAACTCATTCGGGTAGGTATTGATGCAGACTTTTCCAATAAAGCGTTTGTGGATGTGCAAAATATTTTTCATAAAATGGAACAAAGAACCCTTTCCGCAGCTTGCATGTTTTATACAGGCAAACCTATGGAAAATGCACATAATGCTCTTTTTGATACCCGAATTACTTGGGAAGTACTGAAAGCACAAATAGAACGCTATGACAATCTAGAAGGTGATGTCACTTTTTTATCTGATTTTTCGCGCCATAGCAATTTTGAGTTGGTAGATTATGCAGGACGTTTAGCGAAAAATGAAAACGGAGAAACCATTTATAATTTTGGGAAACATAAAGGAAAAACCATTCAGCAAGTAAACCAAAGCGAGCCTGGCTATTATGGCTGGATGCTTGAAGCTGATTTCACCAATCATACCAAGCTTTGCCTTCGTAAAGAAATGGACAAGATAAAATTGGAAAAAGAACAAAAAAAAGAACAAGAGCTTTCGGATAAATTAAATTCCTTAACAAATAAATTTAATACCAAATGAAAATCATTTGTATTGGAAGAAATTACAGCGATCACGCAAAAGAAATGGGTGCTACAATCCCAAGCGAACCGGTATTTTTTATGAAACCCGATACCGCCCTTCTAAAAGAAAATAAGTTTTATTATCCTTCAATTACCAAAGATCTACACTACGAATGTGAACTCGTCGTGAAAATTAGCAAAGCAGGAAAATGTATCGAGCCACAATTTGCCAAAAATTACTATAATCAAATAAGTTTAGGGATAGATTTCACAGCACGTGATCTTCAATCACAATGCAAGGAAATGGGACTCCCTTGGGAGAAAGCGAAAGCATTTGACAATAGTGCGCCAATTTCAGAAAAATGGCTCGATGTAGCACAATTGACTTTTCCTGTGCATTTTGAATTTTATCAAAATAATGAACTCAAACAAAAAAGTAATTCTGGGGAAATGCTATTTAGTATCGACCAAATAATTGCCTACTTATCAAGGTTTGTTACCTTGAAAACTGGTGATTTAATTTTCACTGGGACACCAGCTGGCGTTGGACCTGTTGCCATAGGAGATCATCTCTCAGGAAATATAAACGGGGAAAAAATGTTTGATTTCGTGGTTTGCTAAGCTTAACGTTTAACCAAGCGCACCACACCCGAATAATCTACTGCTTGAAGGAAATACAAACCATTTGAAAGGAATGAGACATCAACAATTGTTGTGTTGGAATCAATAAAAATGGTATGGCATTTTCGGCCAAATTGATCCATAAGGTAAATTGAGAACCCTGTTTTTTGACTTTCAATGTAAAACTCTCCCCCCGACGGATTAGGATGTATTGAAAATTCAATTCCTTTTTCAATAGCTGTTGTTCCAAGTGAACTAGAAGCATCGTGTTCCAAATGAAAAACCCCTCCTAAATCTTGCCCTACAAACATGTCCAACTTGCCATCACTATCAATATCAACAATCGAACAAGCACTATAAGCACCTAGGTCTAAGCCCAAAAAATGATCCGTTCGAAGATGGAAGCTACCATTGAGCGAACCGTCAATGCTATCGTAAAAGCGTATTTGTCCGTCGTAAGCGCCTACCAATAAATACGTTGTGTCGTTGTGAAGAAAAAAATGGGGGTATGGAAATCCATCTGGTGTTGTTGTAGAAACATCGACATTGCCTAAGATATTCGTTTCCAACTGAAAAGATGGAACCGTACTTGTTCCAATATTTTTGTAATACATTATTTCACCCGTTTTCTGTCCAATTAGCAAATCTAATTTCCCATCCTTATTTAGATCGAAAAGTTGAGGCGAAGCAAATTGACCTGCATTAATAGGTGTTCCATTATTATCTTGATAAGAGGCAGTAGCGGCAGCAAATAATGGAGTTGAACCAGTGCTTATGTTTTTACGAAATATAATCGAACCATTCTCTAATCCTATGAATAAATCCGGTTTAGAATCACCATCCACATCGCCGAAGGTTGCAACCATTCTCAAGCCATAACTAGATTGAGACAGATTCAAAAAATCATCATCGATAAATGTAAACACTGGCTGTAATAGCGTCCCTGTGTTTTTATAAAAAGCAATTCTACTTTCCTTTGCTAAAGTAGGTTTATAGGCAAAAAAATTACAGATAAACATGTCTTTCAAGCCATCTCCAGTTAGATCCTCAAAAATAGGAATGGAACCCGTTCCATGCTCAATCATATCTTCTTGGAGAAAAGCTTTTGTCTGATAAACAAAATTACTCGCTGCATTTGATCCTGTATTTTTATAATACAATAAGCTCTTTTCATTTTCAGAAACACCTCGAGCATTTGGAGCAACCAATAGATCTTTGACACCATCAAAATCGACATCAACAGAATACGCAGCCGGAAATAATTGCATGTTTACTGCAACAGTATTACTCGGAAAAGCAGGGTCAACAGAAACCATCAAGGAATTAGTATTTGGGGCAGTACCACCGTTGATTAAAAGATTCATAGTAGGATAAGAAACATCGCCAATAATTAAATCCTTTACACTACTAGCATCGATATCGATGGCTAAAAGAGTCGAGCCCGAATGTGCTTTCGAGTCATTAGAACTCGGTTTGTTATGAATTGGGTGTTCGGCATTAGGAACATTCCCTGAAATACACGGAGAATCTTGATCATTTAAAAATAACGCATTCGACGTAACATCTTCTCGAAATCCTCCCCAACATTCATTTTTTAAGGTAAAAACGAGGGAGTCAGAGTGCCCATACAACTCTACACTCTGATTTTGATGGTACTGAACATGCTGTCCTCCTATATGATAGGTTAACACATCCAAATCACCGTCTAAATCTACATCAACAATCGCAGGAATATCGCTAGAACTAACATACAAATTTAAATTTGCACCCCAATAATCAGAATAGAGCAAACTTTTTGCCAGCGACCATGTGAGTCCCGTTGTTGCATTCCCAGTATTTTTATAGACCGTAATACCTCCTACACCATACGTGAATAAATCATTCTTTCCATCACCGTTGTAATCTACCATAAAAGCACGATAGCGAATATCAGATGGGAACAATCCATAACTATTTGGTAAAAATGAATACTGATGATTAATGCCAACTACATCATGCTGAAATACCCGGATTTGATTATTACTTCTATCGAATACAAATAGATCTTTGTCATTATCGTAATCAATATCGATTTCTGATACCTGAGCATAGTTCAATCCACCAGCCCATGGGAGCGTTAAACCCACACCTAATTTGTTAACTGAAATCGATTGTTGATATGAAAATTGAAATTGAGAAAGTACGAGATGTATGCTGAAGAAACAAAATGCAACAACCAAATAAGTCCGCATGTATTTCATTTGTTAGTTTCTTGTAAATTTACACATACTTTTTTTATGAAGAAATCAAACTATATCTATTTTATTCTGCTAGTTCTAGGAATTAATGTCATGATTTGGTATTTGATTAAGCCCTCAGGATCAAAAATGATAAAGAAAGAAAAGAAAAGTCTTAGCACCTTAATTCAGTATTCAGAAGCAAAATACGTAGAGCGCGACTTTCCGATATATTCAAATGCTTATTGGGACTTACCTTTCACTAGCAACCTCGTATTTGAAGTCAGTGGGAAATTAGAACCAGGCGCTATCAATTGGGCAATCGGACAACACTTTAAAGCGAATGAAATAGTGTGTTCCCTTAATGCTGAGGCGGCCTATTACAATTTAACAGAAAAAAAACAAGCCTTAATTCAAGATTTCGGTAGTGTTTTCGCAGAAATTGAAGCTAAGTTCCCAACTGAAAAAGACAAATGGTATTCCTTTCTAGAAAAAATTTCACCTGGAACGAAAATCCCATCTTTACCCGTGTTCAGTTCAGAGACCGAACGAATTTTTATGAGTGAAACCGGTCTTCTAACTACTTATTACGCTATTAAACAGCTTGAAATAAATATGAAGAACTATTATTTTTTAGCACCATATGATGGTAAAATAGCCTCTATTAATTTTCAACTCGGATCATATATTGGCCAAAAGAATAGTGTTGCTCAATTAGAAAAAAATACTCCCCCTACTCTTGTGGTTCATGTTCCCAATTCTTTGGTAGATAAATATACAAAAGCAGCTGTAGTAAGTGTAAAATCAGGCAATACGAATTATGGAAACGCCAACTTTCAAAAACAAGGCTTCGCTAATGAAAAAACGAATGGATTTACCCCTTTATACTATAAAATAAAGTTAAATAAGCTACCAAATACGACCATCGAATATGTAGCTTACCTCGATGAAAAAGAACATGTTTCTGGATATATCGTACCTAAAAATGCTGTATCAGGAAATAAAATATGCCTTGTAAAAGGCGAAGTATTGATTCATAAAACCATCAGTATCGTAAAAGAATTGGGAGACTCCATTTTTATTCGTGGACTAGAAAAGAATGATCAATATGCCATTCAATTTATTTCAGGAAAGGGAGAAGGAATTTTTGTGTTTAAAGCAGAAAAGCAACATTAGATTGAGGCCATGTGCAATGGATCTAATAAATCCAATGCCGATTTTACTGGGCTAAACGTTTCATTAGGAATTTCAACAAAAACTGAATTCCAAAAATACATACTGCCATTCCATAAACCAGGCAATTCAATAAAACGAACTTCTTGATCTTCAAATGATTTGGTGCTATTGAGATACGTATCATGATTTACAAAATCAGAAAGTTCAAGCGGCATATCATTTAAATCATTTTTACAAATCACCATCATTACGGGATTAAAGTGCGTGCTTGAAAACAATAGATTTTCAGCAGCATTATCAACGACTTGAACCTTTTCGATAATCTGCTTTGTAATAACACCATTTTTTTCAACCATAAATGGCCCGCCACCAGGAAAACCCTCATTCTTAACCATACCACAAACGCGTAAAGGTCTATTTATCAATGATAAAAATTGTTCAGGCGCTTTATTTTTACTTAGCTCAGAATCGGTATATAAACCATACCGATTATTTATTTCGACTAATTTCTCAAAGGATGGATTATCATTTAATACTTTTAATGCGGCACGAATTTCAGCCAGTAAACCAGCTAATGCACTCCACGCTAAAATTGAAGGCGAAGATTTAGAAAGGTGCTGAATATTATCAATATTTTTTATGAAAATGATTGAACTATCAATAGATTGCAAATTTGGAAGCAAAGCACCGTGGCCTGCTGGTCGGCGAATAAAATTACCCTGATTATCTTTTAAAGCTTCTTTACGCACATTAAAAACAAAAGCATCAGAGCTTTCGTCTTGTTCGGAATATGAAACATCAAACTTCTTTTGAGTAACTATTTCAATATTCTCAATCTCCAAAGCAATTGCCTTGAGAAAATGTTTCTGAATCGTAAAATGGAAGGAAATCGCTGGTGCATTAATTAAAGTCGATTGCTCAATATGTTCTGCAATAGCACTTCTCACACCGTCAGCATACCGATGAAAAGGAAATAAGCCCTTTGGTAATTCACCATAATTAAGCCCTTCTTTTTCCATTAAAAAGGATAATAAAAAGCGCCAATCCACCTCCCCAGCAAAGATTCGTTGCTTAATTTCCTCTGAAAATAAATCAAAAAAAGCAAAATCTGGAATCTGACGAAACATCTTTTCAACAAGTAATCGGGACTTCTCTGAAGGTCTGTATAAATAATCACGGATAAATTCGAACATTCTAGAACCCGATCCAGAGGCAGGAATAAAGACACAAACCTCATGAAGCCCCTCTTCAAATTTTGTTTTGTAATGATTAAAATCCGACATTGAAAACTGCAGAATACCTTCTCCAATGGTGCAAGGCTTAACGATCGTTAAAAGCTGCGGCTCACCAAAAATTTTTTCCTGCTGAATTTTCAATAAATTAATTTGGTTTACGGTCATTTAAAAACGATTTCTTTACTTTGTATATGAATATTGGGTTCGAATTTATAAAATATAGCTTGATTGCGAAAGGAAGACACGGAATTCATTCTCCTTTTGTTTACAACTTAATTGACCAAGTGCTGCGAAAACCAATCAGCGAGGAGGTAAAATCGAGGCAAAATAGATTGTTTAAAGCCTTGAAAAATGATGCCACCATTATC
This sequence comes from Crocinitomicaceae bacterium, assembly GCA_044336865.1. GTDB lineage: Bacteria > Bacteroidota > Bacteroidia > Flavobacteriales_D > Crocinitomicaceae > UBA952. Next base: position 130,843 of record JBIIOQ010000002.1, read on the forward strand.
AATTTTAAAGAATTTGGTGCGGGTTCCAAACATTTAAAAAAGCAGCGCAGTGTAAAACAAATAGTTGCTACCAATTCTACAAAAAATAACTACGGGAATTTGCTATATCGCTTAATGGAAGCCTATAAACCTATGAATGTGTTAGAATTTGGTACCTCAATAGGCTGTGGAACTTTACAACTACACTGGGGTAATCCAGAGGCACAATTGATTAGCATAGAAGCCTGTAAAGAAACCTATGAATTCGCAAAAAAAACGATGGAGCAACATCAAATCAGCAATCATATTCAACTTATTAACAGCACTTTTAATGACTTTTTAGAGGGGGAAATTCATAAGAAATTTGACTTGGTTTTTATTGATGGGCATCATGATGGTAAATGTTTGATTGATTACGTCAAAAAACTTGAGAAACATACCCATAACGATACAATTTTTATCCTTGATGATATCCGCTGGAGCATGGATATGCTCAATGCCTGGAATATCTTAGTCAATGATGAGCAGTACCATCTGAGTATTGATTTCTTTAAAATGGGTGTATTAATTAGGCAGAGTAATAAACGCAAAGAACATTTCATATTGAGAAAATAAGCTCAATTGGCAGCGAGGCATGAATATTCCATATCGCTGATTCAGTATAACCATTATATTATTTTTTCTACAAAAACACCTGCTTTTTGGATTTTTTTAGTACTTTTCTAGTGTTATGATTTGGAGACTTAAAAAAATTGCTAAGAGGAAATTCAAGGAAACTGAAAACAATAATGACCTTATTGATTTTAGTATAAATTCGCAAGAATTAAAAGAAATACAATTTATTTACCGGAAAACCATGCTTATTTCTGGAAGTATTGGAGCACTAATCATTTTCATTTATTATATCCCGATTAATTGGGCTCCTGATTTTTTTAATTATTGGATGATGAACATCAGCCTATTTGGTTATAAATTTGATTTCGCAGTTCTACCATCTTTATACAATATTTTATTATTAATTATTGAACTTTCTATTTTAGGTGTATTACATATTAATGCTGTTCGAAAATTAATTATTTTAACCCAATTTCCAGACCCTAAATCCAATGATTATTCTTTTCATTTTTCAGAAATGATCGATTTAACACTAGGTAATACTAAATCTAGCGAAAAACTTTTGGGATTAAATCCTTATTATGGTTTGCCAAAGTTTTATATTACCGGAATTTTTATATTTAATACAACGAAAGCATTTTTAAGTAATGTTATCATTAAATCGGTCTTTAATAAATTATTGGGTCGATATATATTACGCATCTATACTGATTTAATGGGTATGCCAGTCTTTTTCTTTTGGAACGCATATACCACTCGTTCGATTTACCTGAAAGCTAAGTATTATATCTTTGGTCAAAGCATGGTATACTTTTGTGTACAACATTTCGGAAATAAATACAAAGACAACCCATTGTTTAAAGATCAAATTTATGAGTTACTTGCCCAGATTTCTATACACAAAAGATCTTTCAATAAAACCCATTATTTTTATTCAAATAAACTATTTAAGCAATTCGAAATTGATGTAGTTCCTGATTTTAAACCCAATTTCACCTTTAAATCGATCATTAATGAATTGCCCGAAGAAATGGCTCAGGACATCATCACCCTATTTGTAGTAGGAATTGTGATTGATGGAGATATTAATCGGCGTGAGAAAAACACATTAAATTTTATAACAAGCGAGGCTAACTATACCATCCCAGTAGTTGATAAACACAAAGAACTTTTAAAGGCCTTTAGAATGGGATACGGAGTTGAATTTTTACAAAATTTGATTCATGAGAAGGATAACTAATTTCATCCTAAGAAAATTTCATGTGAAAAAATAAGCTCAATACGCAGCGAAAAGGACCTCCAACATTTCGGGCATAGCATTTATTTGAGAGGCAGTAAGACTTCTAAATTCCATATCGCTTCTGTAGCGCTCTTCTTTTTCTGAGGATTCAGCAAAAGCAAATGTTCCATTACCTTGGTTCGCATCATCTTGAATTGCCAACAACATATCATCGGAAGGCGTGGGCACATACTTTCTGTCCTCATTAACAGTTTTAGGCAAATCTATCGTTGCAACTAGAGTTTTTTCCTCCTCTTTAAAAATAGGAATGGGAGCGTTATTTTTATTTTCTTTCGTATTGTTTTTTGGAGTAATCTCCTTTTTTTGTTTTGGAGTTTCAGCTAATTTGTTAGGGTCGTTGGAATTAAACCGTAAAAACAAAAAGGCAACAAGAAAAATTACACTTGCTGCTGCCAAATAAAATATCGGTCGTTTATAGCGCTTGAATTGTAGTATAGGCGATACCTGCTTATTTTTCTCCGAATAGGTAGCATTAAAAAGTACATCTAATTTTTCTTTTACAGCGGAATCTACTTGAGTATTCTCTTCCAGATACAAATCCGAAGCAGTAAACATTTCCTTTAACACATTAAATTCACCCTCATTAGAGCAATATTCGGACAATGCCGATATTTCTTCAAAGGTTAATTCATCAAAATACTTTGATTTAATAATTGTCTCAAGTTCAGTTGTCATGTTTTTTGTATTAATTTAATTCGTCAATACTAATTTAAATTCCTTTAATTTTTCCGCCAATTGTTTTGTCGCATAAAATAAGCGGGACTTAACAGTTCCCTCATTGATTTCTAGCACATCTGCTATTTCTTTTAAGGAAAATCCTTGAAGATGGCGCAAGGCGAAAACATCTCTGTGCTTATCATCTAATTGTGCTATTCCCTTATCAAAAGCAGACATAAACATATTATTCTGCACCTCATCAAATACATTGTCATCACTTTTTACCGAATGATGATTGTCAACACCTAAGACAGTGTTTTTTCGTACTTCTTTACGCTTATATTCATTCTTGCACATGTTACACGCTACAGAAAATAACCACGTTTTAAATGATCTTGTAACATCAAATGCATCAGGATTAACGATTATTTTGGCGAAAATATCATGAACTAAATCTTCCGCTTTTTCACGATCACGCCACAGCATTTTATTGAAGTAGCCAAAAAGAATTCCCGCATAGCGATTATACAACTCATCAAACGCCAATTTCTCCCCTTTTGATAGCTCAGCCATCAAGTCTTCATCAGAAAAAGAATCAAAACGTTTTTTTAAGAATCGCATATTAATGTTTCTTGATAAAGCTAACTTTTCCAGACTTTTCAGCAACAGTGCCTATTTCCTTATCTATATGTATTAATTTATCTGCTTCATTAGTCAGCAAATACGATGATTTCAAAAAAAGCAACATGGGTAAATAATTAGACGATAAATTATTGCTTTCCATAGATTTATATTGATAAACATTTTGTTTTTCTAACGAAGTATTCCATAATTGCTCATTTCGAACAACCAAAGAAGGCTCACTAATTGAATATTCTTTTCGGTATTCAAAAACCAAACCAACAGGAAATAAAAACGATTGTATTGGAAGCAAATAATCTTTAGGAATTGTCATTGATAAAGCTAGTTTTTTATCATTATTCAATGAACAAAAAGAAGATAGATAATCGGTATTGATTACAGTTTCACTTGGCAATATATATCCTGCTTGAGCTAATCCATTCCGATATGTTTCACTTTGTAATAGATCGAGTGAAATAAGTTTAATTTCTGGATGAATTCCCTGAACAATTTGTTGGTAAGCCACACCGTAGGAATCAAGAAATCCATGGGTAATTAATGCCTGATTATTAGAGCTAGATTCCAGTAAGTCGGCAGCATAAGTGATTGATTCATTCGATAGCAATTTATTTTCTTTTATTTTCTGCAGATAGACTAATGCGGAAGTTTTATCCTCTTTCACGATGGCATTTGCTAAACATTGCGTTAGAATGTCAGGGTCTGAGGGTTTCATTGCTTCTGCTAATTTCAATTCTTTTTCCCTATCAACATTGTAATTACCCGACATATAATAAAATAGATAATATTCAAACGAATTAGGTGACTCGATTTTTAGGAGTGAAACATCTTCATCCATTTTTTCTTGTAAAGGGGCATCGGCAGATCGGGAGCTTGGCTGATTAGAAGCTACTTTCTTTTTCTGAATAAATTTATCGGAAGTAGTACTAATAGATTTAATTTCCTGCTTTGAATTGGAGACATCCTCCTTGTTTTTACTTGATTTTTTAGTGCTGATTATTTCTACCTCATTCAAATTTTCCAATTGAATGGAATCCATTACGATTATTGGATTTGCTGAATTAGAATTGAGTGTTGTATTAATTACCTTATTTTCTTCCGGTGGTTGTGAAAATAAGATCGCAACTTGAAAAAACGCAATACAAAAAATTATAGTTTTCATGGTATTTTTTTTTCAATTACAACCTTAAGGCAGGAAGGTTCAATCTAATGTTAAATTAAAACTCACTACTGTCCGATAAAAATCGGACTTTATTTTCTTTGTCCTTTTGTCTTGATACAAAAGAACGAAAAAATCAAGTCTCAATTGAAGACGTTCGGCTAAAATTTTTCATCGACCGATACACGAAAAGAGTGATAAGCAAAGCTTATCAAACGACAAGCGCTTTTCGGTATCGCTTACGCCTCAAAATTTTCTTTACCCTCTCTTTGCCAATCGAGACGAAGAAAAAACGAACATGGCGTTGATTTTCATAATCTAAGCACTTTACTTACTGATTAAGAGCGCTAGCCCCATCGATAGTAATCTTCAGTAATCCTATAATTCATAAGAATTTTAATTCAATTCATTTTTTTCTCGGACAACACTTATTAGAACTACAGAATAAAAGTATTTATTACCGAATGAAAATTGGTCAAGAAAAAGAAAAGGGAATTGTTTATTAAAACCCTAATAATACGTAGATTTGCCCGTTGAAGAACCATGAAAAAAAAAATATTCTATTTCATTCTCTTTAGTTTCGTACTCGGATTTCTATCCCTTACTACAAGTTGTGGGAAAATTAATTCGCTATCAAAAAAGCACCTGAGTTTTTCAGTTGACACCTTGGTATTTGATACTGTCTTTACAACAATTGGCTCTACCACTCAACAATTTAAAATTTACAACAACGATAATAAAAGCGTCATAATAGAAGAAATTGAATTGATGGGCGGCGCCAACTCATTCTTTAGAATGAACGTTGATGGAATAGCGCTTAACATGATTAAAGATACAAAGCTATTAGGAAGAGATAGCCTTTTTGCTTTTGTGGAAGTAACCCTAAATACGAATGGTCAAACCTTACCATTAATTATTGAAGATTCAATTCGTTTTCGAACAAATGGCGTTGATCAATATATAAAATTAGCCGTTTGGGGGCAAGATGCCTACTTCCATTACAAAGACCTAAACGAGGGAATCTGGCCCAATGATAAACCACATGTCATTTATGGCTATGCCGCAGTTGATTCTTCAAAGACCTTAACCATTCCAGCCGGAACACAAATTCATTTGCATAAAAACGCACTACTATATGTCTATAAATCCAGCTTGCATGTTGAAGGTACATTGGGCAATGAAGTGATGTTTAAAGGCGACCGACTCGAGCAAATGTATCAAGATGTTGAAGGTCAATATTATGGTATTTACTTCCATGAAGCAATGGAATCAACGATTGATTATGCCATAATAAAAAATGGTACTAGCGGCATCCATGTTTATTCCAATGATGCTTCCAATCCAAATTATACCCTTACACTTACCAATAGTAAAATATTCAATCATTCCCGTTACGGTATTTTCATTTATTCCGGAGGAAAGGTCAAGGCCGAGAATTGCATAATTTCTAAATGCGGCACGCATGCCCTTATTGTATTGGAAGGAGGTGATGTTAATTTTAACCATTGTAATTTACTAGGATATGGAAATTCTCAATCGCCAGCAGTAGGGATAAGTAATTTTTACAACGATTATTTTAATGGCGTAACCAACGTAGGATCAATTAATGAAGGAAAATTTTATAATTGTATTATTTCAGGGAATTTAAACAGTGAATTGGCTATTGATACCATCCAAATGAGTGGAGTAAACCTGAATTTTGATTTTAAGAATTGCTTAATTCGTTCCGAAACTATATTTCAAGATACATTTTACCAAAACACATTATGGAATGATAATCCCCTATTTGAAGATACGGCTCAAGGAGACTTTTTATTTACTTCAAATTCAACATTAAATGGAAATGGCATAGTAAGCACAGTAACTAATGACATTTTGGGTTCGCCAAGAAATAATCCACCTGATATTGGTGCGATTGAATTAAATTAAAAAAAAAAGCGCTTAAAAAGCGCTTCAACGGTAGCATTTAATTTATTTTATGCGCTAGCATTCATATTATCCAGAACATCCATTACGCTTTTAACAGCCTCAGCAGATTCTGCAAGTAATGTTTTCTCCGCTTCATTTAAGTCTAACTCGATGATTTTCTCAATTCCATTTTTACCTAAAATAACCGGAACTCCTAAATAAATATTACTCAAGCCATATTCACCTTGAAGCCATGCGCAAACAGGGAAAATCCTACGTTGATCGCGAACAATCGCCTCTACCATTTGCGCTGCAGCAGCTCCAGGAGCATACCAAGCTGAAGTGCCTAGCAATTTTACAATTTCTCCCCCACCAAACTTGGTGCGTTCAATTATCTCGTTTAAGGTATTTTCTTCTATTAACTCGGTAACGGGAATACCCGCAACAGTAGTATAACGAGGAAGAGGAACCATGGTATCACCATGTCCACCCATCAAAACTGCTTGAATATCTTTTGGGGAAACGTTTAATTCTGTTGCTAAGAAAGCACGATAACGTGCAGTGTCTAATACTCCAGCCATGCCAAAAACCTTATTCGGGTTTATTTTAGCATGTAAAAAAGCGCAGTACGTCATGACGTCTAATGGATTAGAAACGACAATAATGATAGCATTTGGTGAAAATTTAACAATGTTCTCAGTTACTGTTTTAACTATTCCTGCATTCGTAGCAATTAAGTCATCTCTTGACATGCCGGGCTTTCTTGGCAAACCAGAAGTAATGACAACTACGTCTGAATCCTTTGTTTTTGAATAGTCATTGGTTGATCCAATGACCTTTGAGTCGTATTGATTTACTGGGGATGTTTGCCAAATATCTAGGGCTTTTCCCTCGGCAAATCCTTCTTTTATATCCAACAATACAATCTCATTGGCAATTTCACGATAAGCAAGCACATCAGCACAAGTTGCGCCTACATTACCTGCTCCTACAACAGTTACTTTCATTTTCAAAATTTATTTTATTTTTAATGATTACGAAATTAATACATTTGTCGATATTTACTTTAATTTAAATATCTTTTTCGGTATTAAATAATAAAGAAGGCAACCCTGCACTAGACTGTGCGTTTTTAAAATGAAAAACTTTGGATAACATTGACAAAATAAAACAAATTGTAGAAGGTTGTCTTCAAAAAGACCGAAGGTCTCAAGAAGCCTTTTTCAAAATGTATTATGGAAAAATGATGGCAGTATGTTTGCGATACATAAGTGATCGAGACAGTGCGCAAGAGGTTCTTCAAGATGGATTTATAAAGATCTTTGACAAATTGGAACATTTTGATTTCCGCGGCTCAATAGACGGATGGCTAAGGCGAATTATTTCGAACACTGCCATAGACGCTATTCGAAAAGCAAAAAAGAATCCTTTTCTCACTGACAACGATAATGATTTTAAGCAATTAGCTGAAAATGAATTAGAAAAAAAAGAAAATGAAATTTATATAGAATTAAAAGCGCAAGTTGCCATGGATGAAATTGAAAAATTATCTCCTGCTTATCGAACCGTTTTCAATTTATATGTATTTGAAGAATACACTCACAAAGAAATAAGTGAGATATTAGGCATAAGTGAAGGGACATCAAAATCCAATTTATCAAAGGCAAAAATGAATTTACAGAATAGATTAAGTATTAAATTTTCAAAGATTCAAGAATGACAAATAAAAATATAGAAGAACTTTTCAAACAGGCACTTGATGGGCACGAATTACCCTACGATGCGTCTGCGTGGAATTCACTCAACAATAAGTTGAATCAGAATTCGCTAGTTGGTCGACCTAAAACATGGCGATGGATCCTTGGTAGTATCGCAATGCTCATCGTTTGCTCACTTGCTATATGGAAAATTGCTCCAAACACTAGTAAAAAAGAAATCGCAAAAGAAATTAAGCAAACATCTCCTATTAAAACTACAGATACAGATGAAAAAAAGGATTCGCCAAAAGTTGATCCAAAACAAGATAATAAAAATGGTGTAATCTTGCCGAATATAAATGAGAATGACACACAGCAAGAAAATAATCAAACCTCAAAGAATCAATCGAATGATGTTCTTTCGGATAATACAGATACACACAAGGATGAAAAGAAAGTTGATGGTGTGGTAAAAGCAAATCAAGTTAGTGAGGATATACAACTTGAAAATGTGAAAATGGTATTTCCAGCATTATCATTTAATTGTGTGGGAGATCAAACAATGATATCAAATAGTAATTCGATTGAGCTTGTTATATTAAGTCCAAGTAATATCACCTACACTATACCAGCTGAAAGTGAATTACCGTTATCAATTGATGAAAAAGGATATTATCGAATTGGAACTATGACTTCCAAAGGTGAATTTTCTGAAAATGCAAAGCAATTGGTAAATGAATCGCCTGCTTTAGATTTTGCGATAGAAGAACTAAATTACCTGAATGGAATTCCTACACTTCCTTTAAGTGTGAAAAGTTCCGAAACCACTTACAGCCTTTATGTTAATGACCAATTTATTCAAACCAATACTAAAAAAGAACTTGATGTATATGTTTTTGAAAAAGGCAGTAATAAAATCATGATTTGTTCAAGCAATGATTTAGCATGTAAAACAACAATTACAAAAACAATATCGGTTGAAAATGACTACAATTTACTTGCAGTGAATGCCTTTGATCCTTTTTCAAATGACAATAGAAAAAGTACATTCATGCCTTTTGCCTTATTAAAGAGAGAAACACCGTTTACGCTGATCATTATTGATCCTTCAGATGGCGGAATTGTATTCTCATCTAGCGATGCAAGCAATGCCTGGGATGGTAATGACAAACGAAATGGTAAAATGGTGGCTCCAAATAAGGCCTATATTTGGAAAGTGACCATAGCAAATCCTGAGCAAAAAGAAAAGCAAGAATATAAAGGAACGATAGTTCGGTTGTAAAAGACAATAAGATTTCTTAAGTAAGGATTATTTTCGCAGATAATCCTTATTTTTGTTTATATGCTTATGGCAACGACAACACAATACCAATACTTCTCAAAATTAGATACTCAAAAATCCTGGAAAGAGCGAAGGATATCTTTCGCGGTTAATAAAACAATACAACAAAATCCATGAGTATCATCCGATTATTGCCAGATCACATTGCTAATCAAATAGCTGCAGGTGAAGTAATCCAGCGGCCAGCATCCGTTGTAAAAGAATTGGTGGAAAATGCTATTGATGCCAATGCTACGAGTATTAAAGTTATTATTATTGATGCCGGCCGAACACTCATTCACATCATAGACGATGGAAATGGAATGAATAAAGAGGATAGTATTCGTTGCTTTGAACGACATGCTACCAGTAAAATAAATGAAGTTGGCGATTTATTCAAATTACAAACCAAAGGATTTCGAGGTGAAGCATTGGCTTCGATTGCATCAATCGCACAAGTGGTATTAAAAACGAAAAACGAAGATGATCCTATTGGCCACTTGGTTGAAATAGAAGCGAGTAAACTAAAAAAAGAAGGTGAAATTGTATGCAGTAAAGGGAGTAGTTTTGAAATTAAGAACCTATTTTTTAATGTACCTGCACGTCGGAACTTCCTTAAATCTGACTATGTTGAATTTGGACATATCGAAGATGAATTCATCCGTATATCGTTGGCGCACCCCGAATGTAAATTTCATTTAATACATAACAACCAAGAAATTTACATACTTAACGCTTGTGTTTTACGCAAAAGAATAGTCGAAATTTTTGGAAGGAATAGTAATGAAAAATTAGTTCCTATTGAAGCAGAAAGTGATATTATCAAACTATCTGGTTATATTGGGAAGCCCGAATCGGCACGTAAAACAAGAGGAGAGCAATACCTCTTTGTGAATAATCGTTATTTTAAGGATGCCTATTTTAATCATGCCATTAACAAATCTTTCGAAGGATTAATTCCTGAGAAATCTTATCCCTCATACTTTATTTTTTTGGATGTTGACCCTGGTAAGATTGATGTAAATATCCACCCAACAAAAACTGAAATAAAATTTGAAGAAGACCGCTTCATATATGCCATAATACTAAGTTCTATAAAACAAGCTTTAGGCCAATACAATATAAGTCCGACCTTAGATTTTGACCTAGAAACCAGTTTTGACATCCCCACTTCATACCGAAAAAACGACGTAATTGAACCTAAAATAGACATTAATCCAAATTTTAATCCTTTCCATTCATTTCCAAAATCATCGGTGAAACAAGGAAATTCATCAGGAATTGAAAAACAAGGATTTGGACAACTAAGTTCCCACGAAAACGATTGGGAAAATTTTTATGCTATCAATACCTCAGCGGAAGCTAAACAGCAGCAGATTGAACTAAACGATGAATATTCTCATGTACCTCATTATTTAATTCGAGGGAATTACTTGTTAACAAACTGTAAATCAGGTGTGTTAGTGATAGATATAAAACGAGCTACTGAAAGAATACAATACGAGAAATTAATAAGTAATTTCATTAAGTCTCCCATCAACGCACAAATGTTACTATTTCCTCATCTTAAATCACTTAACAAACAAGAGGCAATTATCTGGCAGGAAAATAAATCATTATTGGAGCAACTTGGATTTAAGGGAGAATTACGTAATAATGATCTAGAATTAATTGCAGCACCTGGGCTTTTAAGAGAAGAACAGATTGATGCCTGCATAAGTGAATTATTTGAATTATTAATCCATACGATTATTGATAAAGGAGATATCGCTCACAAAATTGTTGCCATTATCGCAAAAACGAGTGCAAGATTGGCCACTGTACAAGTGCAAGAGCAAGCCATTGCATTAGTCAATGAATTATTTGAATTAAAAGAACACGTATATACGAGCACTGGATTACCGATATTAAAAACAATAACAATAGAAGAAATCGAATTAAAATTTAAATAATGTTTGCAAATTTACCCCAAGTTACCAAAAACATTTTGATACTAAACATCATGTTTTTTGTCGCCACTTTAATTTTAGAAAGCCAAGGAATCGACCTAATATCGAAATTAGGAACGCATTATGTGAATTCCCCACTCTTCGAACCCTACCAAGTGGTAACGCATTTCTTCATGCATGCTGGATTTTTTCACATTCTAATGAATATGTGGTTATTCGTCATGTTGGGCGCCTACCTCGAGAATTTATGGGGGCCCAAGCGATTTTTTATTTTCTATCTTGCTTGTGCATTAGGCGCATTTGCCTTGCATAATGCCCTTGGGTTTTATCAAATACATGAATTAAGAAACCAGCTTTCAAGTAGCTCGATTCCAATGAATGAAATAGATGCAATCATTAAAAATACCGACAGGAGTAATTTAATTCCAGTTATAGAAGAATTTTTTAAGATAAACAATTACGCTATTGATGCAGATTTCACCTCCTATTTTCAATTATGTATTACTCCAATGGTGGGAGCCTCTGGCGCAATCTTTGGCGTACTATCGGCATTCGCTATTTTGTTTCCAAATACTGAATTTAGATTATACTTCGCGATTCCAATAAAAGCAAAGTATTTTGTGGGCGCTTACTTATTATTGGAAATATATCAGGCATTCGAAAATCAAACAGGTGATTCTACCGCTCATCTTGCTCACATTGGAGGCGCGATTGTCGGAGGTGCATTAGTATTAATTTGGCGAAAAAAAGATCGGCAAAATTTCTATTAGCCATGAATAACAACCGGAATATATTTCAAGAATTAAAACAGACATTTCTTCAGGGTAAAATGACGCATCGCTTAATTATCGTAAATGTAGCTGTATTTATACTGATTCAAATTTACCTGGCTATCTTTCGACTGGGGGGTTTGGTATCTGAAGACCTTCCTAATACACTATTTACATTAGATAGCAACCTTACAGGATTTTTACATAAACCTTGGGGTCTTATCACTAGCATATTTGTACATTTTGACTTGTTTCACTTATTTTCTAATATGCTTTTTCTTTATTTCTCAGGGAAATTTTTCGAGCAGATATGGAGTGGAAAGCAACTATTGATTACCTACATACTAGGAGGTATTTTTGGGGGAATTGCTGAAATTGCCGTGCAATCTACCTTTTATTCAACAGAAAACAATGGCGCTTTAGTAATTGGAGCGAGTGGTTCTATCATGGCAATATTTATAGCAGTAGCATTTCATAGTCCCCAAACTCAACTTTTATTGTTTGGAAAATTTTCCATTCGCCTTTATTTCTTAGCTATATTCTTTTTAATACAAGATATTATAGGCATTGGGACAAAAGATACCACTGCTCATTTTGCGCACATAGGTGGAGCGTTATTTGGCATATTATCAATAGTCACAACGAAGTTTATCCCTGCGAAAAGTCCAAATTCCAAAGGGTTTTTTAATCAGCTCTTTAAATCAAGTAAAAAGAAAACTGTTACCCCTAGATTTAAATCTGACGAAGCATATAATCAGGAAAAAAGAACGCATCAAGAAAAAACAGACAGTATATTAGATAAAATTTCCAAAGGCGGTTATGAATCTTTAAACCAAAGTGAAAAAGACTTTCTTTTTAAACAGAGTAAAAATGGAAAATAAGAAACGTAACTACCCCATTTTATCATTAATCATGAAGGGTATTTGCTCTGTAACCTTACTCTGTTTATTGCTCAGCTACCTTGCTCCATATTTTCATCCAAATACCATCACAATACTACCTTTTTTCGGAATCGCCTACCCTATTTTCGCAATCGCAACTTTCTGTTTTGGGCTGTTTTGGGCTGTTTTTCGTTCAAAATGGGCGATTATTTGCCTTTTTACGCTATTAATCGGCGGAAAATTGCATTTTCGAACTTTCGCCTTTCAATTATTACCTGGAGAAATAGTTCCTGAAAACGCTTTGTCTATATTGAGTTATAATGTACGACTTTTTGGCATCTATGAAGAAGATTCCTACAACAATAGAAATGCTATTTTCGCTTATTTGAGGGCGGAAAATCCAGATGTTGCCTGCTTTCAAGAATATTACAAACAGGATAAACCAACAAAATTTGAAACTATTGACTCGCTCGTTGAGGCATTAAAAAGTATTGATTATCATGAACGCACTGCCCACAAAATAAAGGGACGTAAAAACTTTGGCGTGGCGATGTTCTCAAAATACCCTATGATTGCAAAGGGTGATGTGATATTCGAATCTCAAGGAAAGGCTGATTTCAACTTTTGTATCTTCGTAGACATTGTTAAAAACAAGGATACCTTCAGGATTTATAACGTGCATCTTCAGTCAATTAAATTAACGAGCACGATGGCGGAAATTGATGAAAATAATGATGATTTAGATAAAAAATCTATTTTAACCATAATAAAAAAACTTAAAGTTGCCTATATAAAAAGAGCTGACCAATCGAGAAGAGTAATCGCTCACATGAACGCTTCACCTTATCCATCTGTGATTTGCGGCGATTTTAACGATACTCCGTTGTCCTATACCTACAATCAATTCGACCGATTTTTAGTTGATGTATTTAGAAATTCGTCGTGGGGAGTTGGCCGAACGTATATTGGTAAACTTCCAGCTGGGAGAATAGATTATATATTTCATACCCCCAATTTATCATCGGCAGAATTTAAGATTCAAAAAGAAAAATTAAGTGATCATTTAGCCATATCATGTAAAATTTACAAACCATGATAGTTGAACTTGACCGCAATTCAATCGACGATCGAAAGATTAAACAAATTGTGAATCATCTAAAAGATGGTGGTATTGCCATTGTTCCAACAGATACCATCTATGCCATAGTTTGCAATCTTCATTCACAGAAAGGATTAGAAAAGCTTGCCTTATACAAAAAGGAAAAATTAGCTAAGGTTAAATTTTCACTCTTATTCAATGATTTCGATCAATTAGCAGCCTATACAGCTCCAATCGACCGGTCTATATTTCGCTTATTAAAAAGTAAACTGCCGGGGCCTTTCACCTTCATATTAAAAGCAAACAAGCAAGTAGTGAAATTATTTTCAGCTAGCCGGACAGAAATTGGGATGCGTATTCCAGACAACAAAATTATCAACGAGATAATCAATACCTTAGGTGCCCCCTTAGCATCTACATCATTGCATCACACAGAAGATAATATCAGGGTATATTTTTCAGAGCCAACTGAAATATATGAGTATTTCTCTGATAAAATTGATTTAATTGTTTTAGGCGGCGCTGGAAATTTAACCCCATCTACAGTGGTAGATTGTATGCAAGGGGAGCCTATTATTACTCGACAAGGCTTAGGTATTTTATTCGAATAGGATGATTTTAATTATAGATTGTGGGAGTCAAAAGATTAAGTTTCTTGAAGAAGCCATAGAAGAATTAGATGATCACAAAACGATTAATCTATTGGATTTTACCAAAGAAGGTATAGACGAATATCGGGGCATTATATTTTCAGGGGCTCCTATATTAATTACAGAGATAAACATGGCCAGCTACCTTGAAAAATTTCAATGGATAAAAGAAATTGACACTCCTATTTTGGGCATTTGTTTTGGGCATCAACTATTGGGAATGTTATATGGTGCATATCCATCAAAAATGCGAGAAGATCGTGATTGGCAGGAAATAGAGCAACTTGAAGACGACCTCTTATTGGACAAATTACCAAGCGTATTTTCAATGATGGAAGATCATTGCGAAAGCATCTCTATTCCTCAACACTTCACCTTGTTGGGTACTTCTGATGCATGTGTAAACGAAATAATGCGACATGAATCCAAGGCAATTTATGGGGTTCAATTTCATCCAGAAATATCTGGGAATAATGGGATGATCATTTTTCAAAATTTTTATACAATTTGCCTTACCCAAGAGGCGAAAAGGTAATTTTTAGACATAAAAAAAGGCGACCATGGCCGCCTTTAGTTTTATAGGAATATCAATTACATTTTAATAAATTTCACGGATTCAACTTGTTTCCCTGACACGAACTTTACAATGTAAACACCATTTGGAATATCATTTCCATCAATAAACAAGGTGCTTTCTCCAGCAGGAACATTATTTTCCTCTACTGTTTTTATTAATCGTCCGGTAACAGAATAAACATTTGCTGTAACCTTACCCGCTTTGTCTAAATTAAAGGAAAGGGTGGTTGAATGATTGGTTGGATTCGGATATACTTTCATTTTTGTTTTAAAGCTAGATCCTGAATTATTACCGTTGTTATCACCGATACCTAAATAAGCAGCAGAACTCCAGATTCCTCTTCCATAAGTTCCAATATAAATTTCACCAGGACGATTGTTTCCTTCTTCAAATGTCCTCCAAGATTGTCTAACTTCAAATACCGGCGTACCTTCAAAACCTGCTGATGAATTATCCCAAGAAGCACCACCATTTTCGGTAACAAAAACACCACTTGAAGTACCAACCACAATAATATCAGAATCATCTCTATCAATAATTCCATCATAACAAGCTGGTTGTCCACCAGTTATTATGCTTCCTAGAGAAGTAAACGTCGGTGAGGCTGTGGAGGCATTTAATGACCTTCTGTTGACTCCGTTAAATCCTGCGAACAACACGATATCATCTTCATCATTAGGATTAACCGCTAAGCCCTCATAACTAGTTGTCGTAATTTTTGTAGCTGTTGTGTATGATGGGGAAGTTGCACCTGGTCCAGTTCCGATGTAAGCGACTTTAGTATTGAAAGCAGGGTCACTTGTATACACGCTTCCTAAACCATCAATGCGCCATATACCATTACCAGCGGAAACATAACAATTTTCCAAATCTCTCGAAAATTCTATATCAACATTCCCTGTACCAATACCTTTAGCGACACAAACCCAATTCACGAAGGTAGTAGACAAGCGCAATGCATTTCTCGTTCCCCATAATTCACCGCCATTGATATTAACATAGGATAAAAACCATGATTGATATGGGTCTTGAACACGAAGCGTATCCCATGCAACATTGTAGATAACAGTATCAGTTCCCATAGCGACTGTTTCACCAGTAGCAAGGTTTTGACCATAGTTAATTCCTCCAACAGTTAAGGCAGGATTATACTCAAGGGTGTCATCGAAATATAAATCAGTTGACGCAATAAGCGTTATAGAATCACCTGAAGAAGCGCTAGATATTCTTACTATATCACCTGCATCATAGTTTTTAGTAGCGATAAAAGTAACTGAATCTTCCGAATTCAAGTCATAATGCTCGGCCAATACAAATTCAGTATGGAAAGGGTGTATAGAATTTTCTGTTCCAGGATCAGCATAGGTTCCAGGATAAACTGGTTCGAAAGAGGTAAAGGTAACCCCTTTGTCACCCGAACGCATTGTTGAACCATATTGACTCGATGAGAACATCACCTTAGGATTAAAGTAAGAAATTTCACATTCGAATCCATCACCACCAGTAACTTCAGTAAATTGTTGGAAAGTTGACATCGTATGGTCGTTGTAAAGGGAACCATTATCTTGTGCTCCTCCCATCACAGCGCCATCTCTATCGAAAGCAATCCCATAAAACTGCGTTACGTTATACCCTCTGTTGGTTGGATACCAAATTTCGCCGAAATTATTTGAAACGTTCACACCTCCATCGTTTCCGATATACAATCGGTTATTAGCATCCCATTTCATTTCGTGGTTGTCGGCGTGAACATATATAGGACTGCTAGGATTAACAAACCACTGACTTATTTTTTCAAAACCACCAGAAGGAGGATTATTTACCGTTTGCTTCCATTTCCAGATGTCAATTCCACCGATAAGAATATGTTCTGGATCAGTAGGTTTAACACTCACAATAGAATTATAAGTTCCTTGATTTCTATAAATATCAAACTCATTTGGAGGACCTGAAGCACCAACAAACTGCGACCATGTTTGACCATCATCGTGAGAAACGTGCATGCTCAATAAGTTTGAGTTTGTTCGAACTGCATACAGAGAATATTTGTTCGAACTATTTTTGATAGGAGAAATAGCATATTCAATTCTTGCCGCTCCGTTAGGAACTAAATTATTGGCAGAAGTTCCTGTTTTATCGGAGAAAGTAGTACCACCATCAGTGGAGACATACGTTTTATTGGAAGAAAAAGCACAAACAATTACCTGGCCATTTTTCGACATTTCTAATGAAAAACATCCTCCAGTCGTAACAGCAACAGAGGTCATGGCTGCATCTCCAATCTTCCATTTTTTCAAACCGGCACTTGTAGCCATCCAAACAAAGTTATCTGCATCTGAACTAACCAGTTGAGTGCAATTTGTTATATTAGGAATATTATCCCAAGTAGCTCCAAAGTCTGTTGAATACCAAACACCATTACCATTCCAGCCTTCTTGATTGGAACCAGTAGCTACAAACAAAGTTCCGTCTAATGTTTGCGTCATACTAGAAATATATGGGTTTGCTCCTGCAGCAATATACTCATCAACACGCGTCCAGATATTTCCTTTATTCAGTGAAACGAATAAACCACCAGAAACACCACCAGCCCATACACGATTAATGTTTGTTCTGTCCGGTTGAACGGCGCGTGTACGACCACCAATATTATCAGGACCTTGCTCCATGAAACTAATCGTTTTGGAGATTTTCATTTTGGCGATTTTGCCTTGGATTTCGGCAAGAACTTCTGGTGTTACAGCTTGTCCAGTGTTAACATCAATATACCGAGCTTTTAACCATTCCGCAGCATCATCTGATGTTGTTTCTTTTAAAAATGAAAACCCTTTAGCCTTGTAAACTGAAGACGATTTAATTGTTTCCCAAGGGGATATAAAAAATGCAACAGTTGAAGAAACTAAAACAATAGTGGCAATAAGTAAGTACTTTTTATTCATAACAAAAATTTAATTTATTTTATACTTCAATGACAAATATAATGAAAAATTGTTTTTAATAAATATATTTTTATTGAGTTTTTTAGGAAAAAAAAACAATTTGCCGAGCCCTATTAAAACAAATGTTTTTCAGCATGGTAAGAAGACCTTACCAAAGGTCCTGATTCCACGTATTTAAAGCCTAGATTCAGTGCGAATTCTTTGTAATATTGAAATTGATCTGGCGTAACAAATTCCACAACGGGAAGATGCTTTGCGGTTGGCTGCAGGTATTGACCTAAGGTGAGTACATCCACATGAACATTTGCCAAATCTTGAATAGTTTCAAGCACCTCCTCTACACTTTCACCCAATCCAAGCATAACACCAGATTTGGTTCGAACGCCTCCTTTTTTTAAGCGGAATAGCAATTCTAAACTGCGATCGTATTTCGCTTGAATTCTTACTTGTTTGGTTAACCTTCGAACGGTTTCTAAATTATGAGAAACCATTTCTGGAGCAACGTCAATTATTTGTTGAAGATTTTCCCATTTTCCGGCAAAATCTGGTATAAGCGTTTCCATGGTCGTATGGGGAGATTGTGCACGAATAGCCTTAACCGTTTGCACCCAAATAGCAGCGCCGCCATCCTTTAGATCATCGCGATCGACTGAGGTAATTACGGCGTGCTTCACCCCCATTAACTTAATACTATTCGCTACTCGTCCAGGTTCAAATTCATCAACTGCTTCCGGCCTACCTGTTTGCACAGCACAAAAACCGCATGAACGCGTACAAATATTGCCTAAAATCATAAATGTAGCCGTTCCCTCGCCCCAACATTCCCCCATATTCGGACAGCTCCCACTTTGGCAAATGGTATGTAATTTATGCTCATCAACCAAGCTTCTTACCTTGCGGTAGCTTTCTCCAATAGGCAGTTTAACCCTTAGCCAACTTGGTTTCTTTACACGTTCTATTTCGTTTGATTGATCCATCATAGTCGGTACAAAATTCGTAAAAGTTCGTGAATTATGAATGCTTTTAAAGGAATAGTTTTTTTCATTGTAGATAAGCCTTATTAAAAAGCAGTAACTTTGTTTTTTAATAAGGTCATGGAAATCTCAACTGTTAATTACCTAGGAAGTCTTAGTACTGAATGCATCCATCACTCGGGAAGCAAAATAACAACCGACGCCCCGCTTGATAATCACGGATTGGGAGCAGCATTTTCGCCAACTGATTTAATGGCCACCTCCTTAGCATCGTGCTTTATTACCATTGTGGGTATTTATTGCCAACAACATGACATACCGTTTACACATTGCAAGGCAAAAGTTGAAAAAATAATGGCTTCGAATCCCCGAAAAATAGAAAGAATTAACATACATTTTAATTTTTCTGGTAACCAATGGGATGACAAAACGCTTAAAAAAGCGATTGCCGCGGGCAAAACGTGTCCGGTGCACCTCACCTTAGATGGAAACGTAGAAATTACGTATATTTTTAGTTAACATGGAAAAAGAAAAGAACTACACACGGAAAGAAAAGTCGGATATTATTTTTGGTATTCGCACCGTTATAGAAGCCGTACAAGCTGCGCGAGAAATCAATAAAATATTGATTCAAAAAGGAATGAATAAAGATTTATTCATGGAACTGAAGAACGAATTGGCCGACAAAGACTACCAATTACAATTTGTTCCAGTTGAAAAGCTGAATGCCCTAACATCTGGAAACCACCAAGGCGTTATTGCTTTTGTTTCGCCCATTGTATATGGCGACATCCAAGTAATTGTTGACGATATGTTGCTAAAAGGCGAGAAACCGTGTATTTTAGTACTGGATCGCATAACAGACGTTCGGAATTTCGGAGCCATTGCCCGAACAGCAGAATGTCAGGGGATTGATGCGATCTTAATTCCGTCAAAAGGATCAGCTTTGGTAACAGCCGACGCCATGAAAGCATCTGCGGGTGCATTGAATAGAATTACTGTTTGTAAAACAGACGAATTAAAAAATACCCTTTTTTACCTTCAGCAATCAGGCTTGAGAATAGTCGCATGTACAGAAAAAGCAAGCGTGCCGATTCAAAGTATTAACCTTCGCGGACCAATGGCCTTGCTTTTCGGATCAGAGGAAAGCGGGATCACTTCCGACTTAATATCCATGTCGGATGCTCGTTTAAAAATACCAATGAAAGGAGAAATCGCTTCTTTGAATGTAAGTGTTGCAGCTGGAATCGTTATGTATGAAAAGATGCGCCAAGAAGCTGAAGTACTATTTAAAAAAGACTAAGCACTTAACAATTGGGCAGCCTTCTGCGGTATTTCGTTTAAATCAGTAATTCTATTCTCAAATTTCAAGGTGTTATTTTCATTTGGTTCAAACCAAAGTGCATGCATCCCTGCGTTTATTGCTCCAGAAATATCAGCACGATAATCATCACCTATCATTACCGAATTGCATGCTTCCGCATTTGCTTCCTTTAGTGCATGCTTAAAAATATTCGGGTGAGGTTTACTAAATCCTATGTGTTCAGAGCAAACGACCACATCAAAAAACGGGGAGAGACCCGCATTTTCCATTTTTTCAAATTGCACCTCAACAAAACCATTCGTAATGATGTGTAAATTAAAACCTATGGACTTCAAATCAGCTAATACATTCAAAGCATTAGGAAAAAGCAATTTTTGTTTTGGCGATATTTCAACATATGCATCACCTATTCGAAGAATTTGTTCCTCATCTAGAACATTAAAAACTTTTAGCGCTGATCTGAATCGCTCGTAGCGAAGCACGTCTTTGGTTAATTTACCTCGTCCATATTTTTTCCAAAGGAGCGCATTTTTTTGATGATATACTTTATAAAACGAATCAAATCCCAAACATTTCTCTAGTAATTTTTCT
The DNA here is from genome assembly GCA_044336865.1 of Crocinitomicaceae bacterium. GTDB lineage: Bacteria > Bacteroidota > Bacteroidia > Flavobacteriales_D > Crocinitomicaceae > UBA952. The sequence continues at coordinate 151,872 of JBIIOQ010000002.1, forward strand.
TGTTCGAGAATATACCTTAATGCAAATTTAGAGTTACTATCAAAATCCCACAGCGTTCGGTCAAGGTCAAAAAAAAGATGCTTATTTGAAAATGACATATGCTAAAAATGTAGTAATGGCGCCATTGAATAACATTCCAAAAGCTATAAATAAAAAGGTGTTTTTATCTTCACCATAAAATTTAGCCGCGATAATACTACCAATAGGAACCGATAGAAAGAAAGGAGCCCAAAAACAAATTCCTACTTTGCCAAGGCTGCGTCGAAGCCGAGCAATAAACTTATTAGATCGGGTGAATTTCTTTTTCTCTATAATTTTTTTCCCACTTGCTGCGAGCTTATTATTTTTTAATTCAGCACGGTTTTTAAAATACGCCATCAATCGACCACTACCAAAATAAAAAAAAGCAGAACTTAAGGTTCCTCCAATCACCGCTGCAAAATAAGTCTCATAAAAATGCAAACCAAGCGGAACACCTGCAAATGGAGCAAATAAAAACTTTACAGTTGATAACAAAAAGATACTAGTAATGCTTGCCCAGTCCATTTTTAAACTTTTACGCCAAAAGCCAAATCCCCTGCATCTCCTAAACCTGGAACAATGTACGATTGTGCTGTTAATTCCTTATCAATAGCACCAACCCAAATTTCTGTGTTGCTTGGAGTATGTTGTTGAACCAATCGAATGGCTTCAGGAGTTGCGATAGCTGAAGCAATGACAATACGTTTTGGGTTTCCTTGACTTTTAAGTGCATTAAGCACTGCCACCATTGAATTTCCCGAAGCAAGCATTGGATCGCTTATTACCCAGATCCGATTATCTAAAGAGGGAGCGGCAAGATATTCCACGAAAATTTCAAAATCTTCAGGGGTTGTATGCTTCCGATACGCAGAAACGAATGCGCTTTCTGCACGATCAAAGGTTCTTACTAAGCCCTGATGCATGGCTAAACCAGCTCGAAGAATCGTGATTAGAACTGGCTGTTCTTCCAATACCTTTTCATTCGCTACACCAAGAGGCGTTATCACTTCTTTAGAAACATAGGTCATTTTTTTAGATATCTCATACCCCATTACCTCAGCAATACGTTCCATATTTAAACGAAAACGCATGGGATCTTTTTGAATTGAAATATCGCGTATTTCAGCCATGTAAGTAGATATAATCGACGAATGTTCAGAAAAATTATAAACCATATCTATTTTTGCATAAAGGTAAATACATTTCACCTTAAAAATAAGCTATTGCTTTAAATTTTCTAAATTTAGGCCCATGATTGAAAATCACACCCAACATTCCAATAGAAAAATAATAGCCATTGTGGTGGTTGCTGCCCTTGGTTATTTTGTAGACATCTACGATTTAGTGTTATTTGGTGTCATCAAAGCAGAAAGTTTAAAACAAATAATGATTGGAACCTCTCCAGCATTGCAAGCAGCTACGGGTAAGTTTTTATTCAATATGCAGATGATTGGGATGTTAATAGGAGGCGTTATTTGGGGTGTGTTGGGCGATAAAAGGGGACGACTTCAAGTTTTATTTGGCTCTATATTACTCTACTCATTAGCAAATATAGCCAATGCATTTGTTAGCGATATTAGCACGTATGCCGTGATTAGAATAATTGCTGGAATAGGATTAGCGGGAGAACTCGGCGCAGGAATAACCTTAGTCTCTGAAATGATGTCCAAAGAAAAAAGAGGGTATGGGACAATGATTATTGTAACTTTTGGTGCATTGGGAGCAGTATTCGCATCCCTGGTAGGATCAAAAGGTGATTATTTCTCACAAATTATTTTCAATCTTACTAATGTCCAACTCGCGAGTTGGCAAGTTGCCTATATTATTGGCGGCTTAATGGGTTTTACATTGTTGTTTTTACGAATTGGAACAATAGAACCCCATTATTTTAAGGCTATAAAATCAAAAAATGAAATAAAGAAAGGGAGTTTTAAGCTAATCTTTTCATCGAAAACAAACAGAATAAAATACGTGCACTGTATCCTAATCGGAATTCCAATTTGGTTCATTATTGGCTTAATTATCATGAACTCTAAAGACGATTTTGGTCCATGGGTAGGTCTGAAAAACATTGAAAACGGGACAGCAGTAATGTATGCCTACATCGGCTTATCATTTGGCGATTTAATTTCTGGCTTATTGAGTCAAGTACTAAAAAGCAGGAAAAAAGTCGTCTTCCTTTACCTAAGTTTTACAGCTATTTTAACCCTTCTATTTTTATTTTTCGGAAAAGGAATGACGGCCACAACTTACTATTTCTTTTGTTTTTTACTAGGCACAGGGACAGGCTACTGGGCGATTTTTGTTACCATTGCAGCCGAACAATTTGGGACAAATATTCGTTCGACCGCGGCCAATACGATACCAAATTTTGTTAGAGGATCCGTTAACGTAATCATGTTATTATTTTCCCTGTTGTTGGCTAGTCAACTTTCCGTTGGAATTTCAGCATTTTTTATCGGAGCTTTCTTTATTGGCGTGGCTTTTTACAGCTTAAGTCAATTGAAAGAAACGTTTGGGAAAGAGTTGGATTATATAGAAAGTCAGGAATAGAAACATCCTGGCCTACTAATAATTTTCCTTAAAGTTGATCTTGTTTTTAAAATTAATTTGGACCTCATACTTTATGTTTTCATTATCTTTGCACTTAATAATGCCCACGTGGTGAAATTGGTAGACATGCCATCTTGAGGGGGTGGTGCCATTTGGTGTGCTGGTTCGAATCCAGTCGTGGGCACAAATATTAAATCCAGTAGTTAAACACTGGATTTTTTTTATTTCCCGAATCAAACTTGTTTGAATGAGGTAGAAATTAAAAAAAATACAAGCCTGCATCGCAGGTGGATTTCATATTTGTGTATTGAGAAAACATTTATTGATCATCAAACCAAGGAG
>JBIIOQ010000040.1:0-15306 GCA_044336865.1 Crocinitomicaceae bacterium
GAGGAGTAAATAGTTTCAATGATATGAACACTTTTCCTTTTGGTAAACCGCTGGTATATGTTAGAAAGGTAACGGATGAAAACCTAATGATGCTATCAGATAATTTCAACCATGATTTTAGGCGACTGATGATAGCTGGAAACGAAGGGCAATTCTATCAAATTCAAACATTGCAAAAAAACAACTTCTATTTAAATCAAGATTTACCTCATATTTCTCTTTATTGGATGAGCACAATGACTAATATTAGTTATCTCAATCAGTCAGCTGGTGACGCTTTTAACGAAAGGGTTGATGAAGCTAACGAACAAGACGGAACAGATATAAGTAAACGAGATTTTACAGGACCTGATTTTACTGCTTGGGCAGACGCTTTGTTTTTCCCTAATAAACCATACTCCGACAGAGGAATACACCCATCTGGCATAGGTATAAATCGCTATATTAAACCATCCCAACTCTCCATTGAAGCAAGAAGTTATTTACAGAAACAAGGTAATTTGCATTGGCTGAATTTATTATCACCTCACTTATTCGGGTTTCCAAAAATCAAATTGAAATCTACGGAAAAGGGCAATTACTATGGGAGTTTTGCAGTGCGACATCTGTTGACACCTTTCGGAAACGACATCAGTCTTGACTTATTTTATCAAACACCTAGAAACAATTTTTTCTTTGCAATACACAACTACAATAACCTAAACAGCTCATTCTTAGGACTCGAAGGTGCTATAATTGAAAAACCATACATGAGTAATAAATTGCTCTTCTCAGGTAGGACAATAATTTGGTTGCAACCAGACGAGCATTCCTTTACCACATCAAAAGGGAGCTTGGGAGGCATGTTAGAATTTAAGGGTTCCTATAGCTTAGGAAGATTAAATCCTTATATCGAAATACAAGGTAAAACAAAAGGATGGGTGATGGGCAATGTGTTTTTGGAAGACAATATTAGTTTTAACTTAGGATTATCAATGAGGATGAAATGAGAAAAACTACAGCTAACACGGGTTTTGCGTCAGGCGGGGTGACGTGCAAACTTGGAGCTTTTTGCTTCTATTCAAGTACAGCGGTAAAATCGCCACCTTCGCCAAGCCCGAAAACGTTAGAAATAAATTAAAAATGAGCTATGAATAATTTTGAGACAATTATCAAAGAAAAAACAAATAATGAACTAACTGATATTTACATAAAAAATAGTGGATATCAAGAAGAATTTATGAGACTTGTGGAAATTGAATTAACCAATAGAAACATACCTATCGATTCACTTCTAAAATTTAGAGAAGAACAGGGAAGTATAGATGATTCAAAATTAGAACTTGGAGAACAAGGTAGTCAATTCTGGATTACAGCGGCTTTTATAGGTTCAATTTTCGGTGGGATTTGGGCTGTTTTTGCAGGTTACAGTTATGCATATTCTAAGCATAAAGTTAAAGGGAAAGAATACTTCGTTTACAACGAATCGACCAGGAAATATGGCAGAATTATGTTGACTATTGGCTGCGTTATTTTTGCGATAGCATTATATAGAGTACTGTTTTAAATAAATTTCTAACAGCAAGCAAGCGCCAGCCCAAATACTACTTCGAAAACAAATAGTTTTAAAAGATTAAGTTTTATCTTCGGTGAAGCGATCTTGTAAAAAGTGGGCCGTTCGCCTGCTTGCAAACCGTTATGGGCAAGTTTAAAACTACATTGCGGTTCAAGGCAGGCTGACCACCTAATATGAGAGATAAAAAAGTTGAGACAAGAAAACAACTCTAAAAACAGGGAGTAATCTGAAAATCCATAAGAGTAGGAATAAATTAAAAAATAAATACAATGAGTAAAATTTACAACAAAGAATATGGTGGATCCTGTATCGGAAGAATTGAAGGAAGTAAAATTTACGACAAAGAATACGGTGGATCTTGCATAGGAAGATTTGAAGGGAGTAAAGTTTACAATAAAGAATATGGTGGGTCTTGTATCGGAAGAATTGAAGGAAGTAAAATCTACAACAAAGAATATGGCGGGTCTTGTATCGGAAGAATTGAAGGAAGTAAAATTTACGACAAAGAATACGGTGGATCTTGTATCGGAAGAATTGAAGGCGGTGGTCAAATGTCTGCAGGTGCAGCGATGTTATTATTAATGTAAAACCAGCCCATAACAGCACCTACCCAAAAGTGGCGGCTCAGCGGTTAAATCAAGTTTTGTGCTTCTATCAAAGTTTGTGCTTGGTTGACAGTGAAGTGCTTCAAAATCGCCAAATCTTGTAGCTGCAAAACGTTATGGGCAAGTTATCTAAAAAACAATCATAAAATAAACTACAATGAAACACTTTGAAAAAGAACAAAAAATCAATTCAAATAAGCACATTGACAGGGACACGCCAGGTCCTTGGAAGGGAATGGAACCCAAAGATGATTATGGAAACTTTATGATAGTTTTCAAACCTGATGGTTCCTTTGAATTTACCATGAATCAGAAAAGAATTTCTGAAAATATTGATCACGGAGAAAGAAGCTATGAGCAAAAAAGTGAATTCAAGGGTACCTATGAAGTTTTAGATGCTGAACTAGGCGACCTACTTACCTTAAATTTAAAGATATTACATGAAGTGAGAGCAATAATAAAATGCACAAACTTTGAATTTAACCCATTGGAGGAAAAAACACACAATTTATTAGTGAAATTCAAAAAAACAGAAAACAATGATTTTATATTTTCAGAATCAGATATTTTTAAATTTATGAATGGTTTTTATGGTGGGTTTATTTTCTCAGAACCATTTAATAAATAACAATGTGTTAAAATAATACATTAACCAGCCCATAACAGCACATTGGCGGATATGGCGGGTTCAGTGCAAAATTGAACATTTGGTTTTCAAATGAACATTAGTGCTACATTGAAATTAAGTGCTTCTAAATCCGCCACTTCGCAAATCTGCAAAACGTTATGGGCAAGTTTAAACAACATATCGGTTCAAGGCAGGCTGACCACCTATAAGTGACAAATAAAATAGTGGAGACAAGAAAACCACTCTAAAAACAGGGAGTATTCTGAAAAGCCATAAGAGTAGGGGCAAAATTAAAAAACAGAAAAATGAAGAATGAAATGAAAAATTTAGCAATTGTTTTAATCTCATGTGCTTTTTTAGCGGCCTGTTCAAATAATAATGAGATAAGTTATGAAAAAACTAGTATTGATAATGTTGATGACTCCTTGACTACAAAAGCAAACACAAAAATAAAAATTGATGGTTATAATGCTATTGCTATCGAGGATCAAATATGGATGGCAGAAAATTTAAATGTGGATAAATTTCGCGATGGCACTAAAATACCTGAAGCAAAAACAAATGAAGATTGGATTAAGGCTGCCCAGGAAGGAAAACCTGTTTGGTGTTATTACAAAAACGATGCTTCTAATTCTGCTGAATTAGGAAAATTATATAATTGGTTTGCTGTAATGTCAACTCATGGCTTAGCTCCAGTAGGATGGCATATACCAAATGAATTAGAATGGGTCAAACTATTTAAAAGTATAGGAGAATGTTCAGTTTTTAAAATAAAAAGTGAATTTTCATGGAAAAACGATGACACAAAGCCTACGAATATAACTGGATTCTCATTATTACCAATAGAATCCCGTCGTATTAATGGAAATTTTTTTGGTGTTGGAGCAGATTTGTGGAGTTCCTCCGAAATATCAGATATAGAAGCATTTTCGATATGTATTGCAAATAATAATGATTGCAAAATAGGTGTTAAAGAATTTAAAGGGTCCGGTCTTACTGTCCGTTGTATCAAAGATTAATTATTTGAGACTAGTCAACTTTAAAATTTTGCTATGATTCAATTCAACAAAAGTGATATTTCTCAAAAGACCAGTGAAGAACTTCATAAGGACTTATTTGAATCTAATTTTCATCACGAGAATTATATTGAAATAGTTATTGAAATCCTTCATGTAAGAGGTATTACAACATCAGATATTTTCAAGGATGTAATAACCGATGATTTGGTGGTGACATATTGTTTTGACAGAAAGAAGTATAAAATACCTTACATATTGCTTGTGAAGGAAGAACTTCTGAATAGAAACTACGATCCGACGATTCCGGATGTGGAAGCAAATATGCAGCATGAACCAATCTTCGGTGATAAAGAAAAGTTTGAAACACCCCTTCCTCCCAAATTCAATGATACAAGGGTTTATGATGAGGCAGAACCGGAATCATCCAACAGAAATAATTATGGAAAATACATTGGAGTAGGCCATCCCATAACAGCGCATTAGCAATAGCAGGACGGCAGAGCTTCATTGAACTGTCGCCCTTTTTTGTAACTTAGTGCTTGTATAAAGCTTTGGTGCTTTTAAGCCCTGCCATCGCCAATGCGCAAACCGTTATGGTCAAGTTTTAAAAACGATACAGCGGAATAAAACATACAAGAGAACCGCTGGAGGAAAAATTTGATAGTGCCTAAAAGATATTTTGCAAAATTGAAAAACAAAAGTTGAGACCAGAAACAACTTTAATAAACGGGGTGGAATCCGAAAAGCCTTTTGAGTAGGAATAAAAAATAAAAAAATAAAAATATGTATTCGAAACAAATTGGCAATTTCAAAATTGTAGCAGATAATGAGCCTATCGTAAAGGGTTACTACTCGCCAGACGGTAATTTGTTAAATAAAGATGATATTTGGAAGGATAATGTGTTTTATGAACAGGATTATTTTGCAATTTATTCTTTAAGAAACTTACACGTGGTTGATGAAAATAATAAAATTTGTTCTCCAATTATTGAAGAAATTGAAGTTAAAAATAGCGGATATGTTTGTACATGGAGCTCTGTTTTTTGGATTCAAGGTTTTGCAATATTAAAAGATGAAATATTTTTTATTTCTACAGGAGAGGATGTTGGTTATTATTCAAAAAAACCAGAATTTCATAAACTAACTAACAATAATTATGGGGTCAAAATTTCATTTCAGGATTTTATACAAACATTGCCAAAACCAATTGTCCAAGACATTAAAATAAATAGAAGTTATGTTGATTGGTGGGATGGAAAAGAAAATTTAAATGATTACATGTTACTTTAAAATAGCCTATGGATTGGATTATTAAGGATAATATTTTTTTACCGAACCATTGTACTCCTAATAAAAATGTAAAATTAATTGCAAATGCTTTAAAAAATTTCAAGCTAAACTCAATTTATATACGAGGAAGCATTATTGAAAATAAACCAATGCACCCAAACTCAGATATTGATTTATACTTAATCCACAAGGAAACATACATAAGCCGTGATAATGTTTTGGATATTGTTAACAGTCTTTACCTTATAAATCGTTTTGTTGACATGCACCTAATTCGATTCAATTCGTTAGATTATGATATACCTAATAGACTTTTGCTCAATAATCGCTCTATACATATTGGTGGACCACAAATACAAATAAAACCTGTAGAATTAAACCATGAAATGATTACTCAACATTGGAAAGTATACAACCCAAGCTTCACTCCTGATGTAATGCTTTCTACGTTGAGGTCCAGAGTTTGCGCCTTAAAGAATTTGACAAGATGTTTTGGATTAATTAATTTAATTGAAAATAGAATTTTTTCAAGAGATATCGATGAGTGTTTAAATTATGCAAAAATAAAAGATAATTTAATTTATGAGATGCTCATCAAAAATTGGTCAATTGTAGATATTAGAGAACCAATGATATTAAGAGATATAAAAGAGTACCTAATAAATTACCAAAAAACGTTTGAAGCAAACTACTTCCCTAAAAGGCAATAAGTCTTCTGGTGAAAATGTGTACTGATGGGTATTTTTAAAATTCAGCAAAAACATAAAAAACCAATTTAGAACTCAGAATCAATGACTAAACCAGCCCATAACAGCACCTACCCAAAAGGCGGGGTTTCGTGTTCCAAAGACAGTTTTGTGGTTCAACAAACATTTGTTCTTCGTATGAACATTTGTGGTAAAAATCGCCAACTTCTTTTAGCTGCAAACCGTTATGTGTAATGAAGAACAGATGATACAGATTAAACAAATCCTACTATTTATTATTCTATGTATTACTTTCGGGTGTGAAAATGACGGACATAGAACTGATATAACAGAAACAAATAATAATTCAACTCTAATTGAGCCTACATCCGAATTTATCGAATTAGTCACAGAAATTGAATCAAAAGGTTTGGTAAGCGATACTTCTAGAATTAATAAAGTAAGATTATATAACTTGCAGGGATTAAAAGTTCAAAACTATAATAAATACCTATTCTACAATATCCCTTATGAGAAGAGTCAGGTTGGCCATATAATTAATGGTGAAGATGCTAAAGAAAAAAAAGCTAAATCAATTATTTCTAAAGTAAAACAAATTTGGGGTTACTACTACCGGGAAAAGAATGAAACTTATTATATATATGATGGAGTAATTGAACAATGGTCTTATGATGACTCCACAAGTGCTCAACTAGCATATAAAGAATTACAGAAACAAGGAGACAATATTTATTTTAATACTATGCCTTATTTTTACATAGTGAATAACGATATTTTCATTTTTCACACACGTGCTATGGCTTTTAGCTACGAACAAAAGGCACTTTATAAAGAATTCGTTGATAATAACGAAAAATGAGGTTTTAAGATAAATACACATAACACAGGGCAAGCGCAAAAAGCGAGAATTGCACTTCGCTAGAAAGTTTATTCGTAATTTTAAAGTTGGTGCTACGAAAGGAGCAAATCTGTTAAATCGCTTTCTTCGCCTGCCCTGAAACCGTTACAGTAAATGCTATTTTTTTTACCTTCGTTGTTGCATCCCGGTGCAGCCGATAATCACGAAACAAATAATTAAATAGTAAGCTATGAAAACCAAATTAACACTACTGCTTCTAGCCGTAATTTTAATTAATAAATTATTCGCACAAGACACATTAAGTGTTCTTTTTTTAGGGAATAGTTATTCATCCTATAACAACCTACCCCAACTCGTTCAAAGCCTTTCTAGTTCTGCTGGAAAAACACTAATCATTGATTCCAATATGCCAGGTGGAATGACCATTTCAGGTCATGTCAATAATGCCACCTCAATCGCTAAAATAAGTCAGGGCAACTGGGATTATGTTGTCATTCAGGAACAAAGCCAAATACCCAGTATTGATTATTATCGATACAACGAGATGTATCCTGCAATGACAGATTTAAAATCACTTATTGAGCAGTACAATCCTTGTGCGAAAATAATCACCTATATGACATGGGGAAGACGATATGGTGGTCAACAATGCGGTCCGGGCGCCACCTATTGCAGTCCAGTGTTTGTTGATTTTAACCATATGCAGGATTCACTAACGAGTGCTTATCTTGAAATAAGCGAACAATTAAATATCCAATGTGCACCCGTAGGTGTTACTTGGCAAAATATTTTGAATGACACAACATTGATTCTACATAGCAATGACAATAGCCATCCAACTATAGATGGTAGTTATGTTGCAGCGTTAAGCATTTACAGTTCGATTTGGAAACAGCCCTCAAACGGCATTGCATTCAATGCTGGATTAACCCAGTCTCGTGCACTATATTATCAACAAATGTCTGATAATACGATCTTTAATAGCCAAAATGATTGGAACCTTCTCATCAATAACCCTATCGCTAATTTTAGTGAGACAATAGCAGGCTATACGGCCACATTCACTAATTTATCAACTTCTATTAATAATACACTAAATTATTTTTGGGATTTTGGAGATGGAAACACTTCTAGTATTCAAAACCCAAGTCATACGTATACAACTAGTGGAACATACACTATAACTTTAATTGCATCAGATTGTATTTTTGCAGATACCAGTATTTATACCATTCAGATTGGAACCAATGGTATGAAAGAAACCTCCGATAGTGAATTTGAGCTTTACCCTAATCCAACAACAAAGCAAATAAATTTAATGATAGATAGTAATTTGCTTGGTTCAGTTTACACTGTTTATGACAACACAGGGAAATTAGTTTTAACAGGAAAAATAAACACTGAAAATACAAGCGTTGAATTGGGAAATTTATCGGCAGGTCTTTATTTATTCCGAATGGGAGAAAATTTTACACAAACAATTAAGGTAATAAAGGAGTAAGCCGAATCGCTAACAGCGTGCAAGCGCAACCCGAAAAGGTATGTGCCTGCACGCAAAAACGTTAGGCTAATTATGACCAGAGTAGCCATATTGTAAATTTGTTATATATTTGATAGTATCAAATGATAGTATCAATATATGAGCCCTCCTTATCAAATCACTCCTGAAATATTAAAACTGATTGCTTCTATTTCTGAAAAAATAGGTCAGATAAATGCGAAATTTCTAGATAAACCATCCCCAAAACTTCGAAAGGAAAATAGAATAAAAACTATTCATTCTTCCTTAAGTATCGAAGGTAACACACTCACTGAGGAACAGATCACTGCATTGATAGACAATAAGAGAATCATTGGTCCAGAAAAGGAGGTTAATGAAGTTTTGAACGCTATTGCAGTTTATAATCAACTAAAAACATTAGATCCAATCTCTTCAAAATCATTCTTAAAAGCTCACGAGACCCTTATGAAAGGTTTGGTGGCAGATAACGGAAAATACCGCAATAAAGGGGTTGGAATTATGGCCGGTGATCGAATTGCACATATGGCACCACCTGCTGATAATGTGTCATATTTGATGAATGATCTATTCGATTATCTTAAAAAATCAAAAGAGATATCTCTAATAAAGAGTTGTGTTTTCCATTATGAAATGGAATTCATTCATCCCTTCATTGATGGTAATGGCAGAATGGGAAGATTATGGCAAACCTTGATTTTGATGAAAGAATATCCTGTCTTTGAATTCATTCCTTTCGAAAATATAATACATAAAACCCAAAGTGAATACTATCATGCACTTTCACAAAGTGACAAATCGGGCAGCTCAACCCCTTTCATTGAATATATGCTCAAGGTGCTTAATGATTCGTTGTATACAATGCTTGATTTCAAAAGTAGAGTTATGTCAACAGAAGATCGCTTAACCTATTTTTCTGAAATATGTGAATCTGAATTCAGTCGAAAAGATTACATGAGCGTTTTCAAAGAAATTTCCTCGGCAACGGCAAGTCGTGATTTGAAACAAGGCGCAGAAAAAGGCTGGTTTGAAAAGGAAGGAGATAAAACAAAGACGATTTACAGAATAATAAAATAGCCATAACAGCAAGCAAGCACCAGCCCAAATCTTACTTCGGTGAAATGATACGTTTGTAAAAAGAAAATAATATCTTCGGTACTCTAATTAATTTAAAAAGTCGGAACGGCGCCAAACTCGAAACGGTTATATTAATGAATAGACCATTAGCTGAATAAAGAATGAAGCAAATTAAATTTTTATTGATTTTTTTGGGCTTAAGCTTATCGGGATGCAGCCTTTTTTTTGGAATACGTAATCTAGAGCCCCAAACTACCGATTCTGTTATTAAGTACGGACGAAAAGTTGGCTATATAACGAACGAACAATTCTATTTTATTGATTCTTCAAAAATTGAAGAAATTTGGCGAGGCGCCTTTCCGAAAGCTTTTATTTATAATTCATCAGGAGAATTAGTCCAACACTTAAGTTGTTTTGCAACAGGCCCTGATGATTTAGAATGGTTTTTCAGTAAAAGTAACCATAGCGCTGTAAATGACACTATTAAGCATCTTTTAGGAAGTGATACTATCATAAATATTGCTCCTAAATTTGATAAATTAAAGAACAACATATATTCAAAGGGAGGAAAGGTAGAATTTCCAGTATCGAAATATTACGTTTTGTATTTCTGGTCTAAAAGCTTTGGAAAAATTAATAAAAAAATTGCTGTTCCCATGGAGCAATACATAATAAATCACCCCGAATACGCTTCATCTTTTATTAAAATCAATTGTGATTATATGAAATCTTGGGGAGTAACAAAAAAAGATATTAATTGATCCTTACTAAAATACACGCTAGCGGAAAACGTTAGGCTGCAATTATTAAAAATGACAATACGAGAATATAAACTTGAGGACAAGGACAAATGCCTTGAAGTATTTAAGAGCAATTGCCCAAAATTTTTTGACAAGAGCGAGCTTGAAATGTTCGACAAATGGCTTGACCATCAGATAAGTGAAAATCCTGTTTACCAAAGTCCAGCGTATACGAATTCCGAGAGAGATGCTTACTACGTTATTGAGGTTCCAGAATTCGGAATTATTGGTTGTGGTGGATTTTACATTGTTAAAGAACTCAACGAGGCCAGACTTGCTTGGGGAATGATTGACGCTAAATTTCATAGACAAGGATTTGGGACAGCACTTTATAATTACCGTAATGACATTATTAAGAGCGCCTGGCCAAATCATGTTCTTACACTGGGGACAAGTCAACATACATATTCGTTTTATATGAAAATGGGATTGACTGTTACTGCAATACTGAAATCTGGATATGGTGAAGATCTTGACAGATATGACATGAAGATATAACTGCAATTAAGTGCGGTCTGGCGCCATGCGAATCGTTCCTCTCGGGACATCGCTTACACGACAACCCCCTATGGACGGTAGGTTCTTCGGATATATACTTTCATCGCCTCTCTTTTTAGAATGGCATCCGTGAGCAAGACTAAGTAATCTGGACTGCCCTCTATTTCCTTTAGCCATGATTCGGGAAGATCAATTACATATAACAGAGCCCTTAAATCAAGGTGCTTATTCTCCTGCAGCTCAGACAATAAAAAAGCCACTAACACTGAAGGATCAAGAAATAACGCTGCAGGAAAAGAAATACTGCAAGCGCTAAGCTCAAGATCTTTGCGGAGTTGGACTTGAATTTCAGCTAACAACTCGTTTTGAGAAAGTTGAATGCTAGGGTATTGTGTATGAATTTGAAGCCAGTCCATTGATTGTATTGAAGATAATTAAGCTTGGTTAAGGTGAAATATTAACATTTTTTTTGTTTTTGCATTCATTCTATTTCGCTAACTTAATAAGAAAAATTAAGTTATGGAATTAGCAATAATTAATAAAAAAATCTATACAGTAAGGAGTATAAAAATAATGCTTGACAGGGATTTGGCAGAATTGTATGAAGTTGAGACACGCGTATTAAATCAGTCTGTAAAAAGAAATAAAGAATTATTTCCGAGTGATTTCATGTTTCAATTAACGAAAGAAGAATATGAAAATATGTCATCACAAATTGTGATGACATCAAAAACAAAACGTCCAAATTCTGCATTGCCGTTTGCATTTACCGAGCATGGAGTTGCCATGTTATCAAATGTCTTAAAAAGTATAAAAGCTAGATTGATAAGTATAGAAATAGTTAGAGCATTTATTGCATTAAAGAAATTTACACTTTCGAATCAAGAATTAATTATAAGATTAAACGAGATAGAAATACTATACAATCAGAAATTCAGTGATATTCATCAAGCTCTGAATTACCTTATTCAAAAAGATAAAAAATTAATTACACAAAAACAGCGTGAAAAAATTGGATTTAAAAAGGAGCAGTAGTTTTATATAAACACTCCAGCCATATAGTTCGGAACGACTAATAATAAAAATGGAGCAATCAACTCACCACATTATGACAAGTAACCCGACAACTTATCGCAGTGCTTGGAGCTTTTATTTAGTATTTTACTCTCTGAAATTTAACAACGTTTATTTCAAAAAAGGACAATGGAAAGCTCTGGACAAATAGACGACAGAAAAGAAGGCCGGTAGGTTCTACGGATATATACTTTCATCGCCTCTCTATTTCCTTTAGCCATGATTCCGGAAGATCAATTACATATAACAGAGCCCTTAAATCAAGGTGCTTATTCTCCTGCAGCTCAGACAATATTAAGGTGAAATATTAACATTTTTTTTGTTTTTGCATTGATTCTATTTCGCTAACTTAATAAGAAAAATAAGAAATAAATCAACTTTATGTTAGTAAAAACCTATACAAGCAGTGTTTTTGGAATTACTGCCACCACCATAACCATCGAAGTAAATTTGGGCATTGGAATCAACTTTTTCATGGTCGGACTTCCCGATAATTCGGTAAAAGAAAGTCAACAACGGATTCGTGCCTCGTTCAAAAACAACAACTATAAATTTCCAGGAAAAGAAATTACCGTTAATCTTGCGCCAGCAGATATTAGAAAAGAGGGCTCCGTTTATGACCTTCCAATTGCTATTGGGATTTTAGCCGTGAGCGAACAAGTAGATACAACTCTCCTAAAGGATTACATTCTTATTGGTGAACTCTCTTTAGACGGATCCATACAAGTAACAAAAGGAATTTTACCAATCGCATTGCAAGCCAAGAAAGAAGGCTACAAGGGAATCATTATTCCCTTAGAAAATTGCAAAGAAGCAAGCGTTGTACTTGGTCTTGATGTGCTAGGCGCAAAGAATATAGAAGAAGTTGTTTCATTTTTAAATGGCAAAGGAACACTTAGTCCAAGCAAATTTAATCTGGCCGATACATTTTATGAGCAACAAAAGATTTCCGATGTTGACTTTAAGGACGTTAAAGGGCAATTTAGCATTAAGCGTGCCTTTGAAATCGCTGCTGCAGGCGGACACAATGTAATTTTGATTGGCCCTCCAGGTGCAGGGAAATCTATGCTTGCCAAAAGATTATCCACCATTTTACCGCCGATGTCGATGGAAGAAGCCTTAGAAACGACCAAAATTCATAGCGTGGCAGGCAAAGTAAAAATAAACCGGGGATTGCTTACCCAGCGGCCGTTCCGAAAACCTCATCACACCATATCAGACATCGCGTTAGTTGGAGGAGGAACATATCCACAACCAGGAGAGATTTCATTGGCGCACAACGGCGTATTATTTTTAGACGAGTTACCCGAATACAAAAGAGGTGTGCTGGAAGTTTTGAGACAGCCATTGGAAGATCGGTTCATCACGATTTCCCGTGCGAAATTCACAGTCGATTTTCCAGCAAGCTTTATGCTAATTGCCGCCATGAATCCTTGTCCCTGTGGTTACTTTAACCACCCAGAAAAAGAGTGCGTTTGCGGACCCGGCGTGGTGCAGCGCTACCTTAACAAAATATCCGGACCCTTATTAGACCGCATCGATTTACACGTGGAGGTGACGCCGGTAAGCTACGATGAATTAACGTCGACCATTCCAAATGAAAATAGCGCATCGATACGAACCAGGGTCATAAAAGCGCGGGGCATTCAAGAAAAACGTTACCTAGAAACGACCGAAACCCATTGCAACGCACAAATGACACAAGCAGAATTTGAATTGCATTGTAAGGCGGATGAGCAAGGACACCTAATGATTAAGCAAGCGATGCAAAAAATGGGCTTATCAGCACGGGCATTCGAACGCATCTTAAAAGTGGCAAGAACCATTGCCGATCTCGACGAACATGAAAAAATTCAAGTAAATCACATCGCCGAAGCGATCCAGTTTAGGAGCTTGGATAAAGGGAATTGGGGGAGTAATTAATGTGGGAAGGTAACTGGTTAAAAAGTGCGAACAGCACGCACATTGGAGCCGAATCCATTATTGGCCTCGGCTTGCATCGGGAAACAATCGCTGTTCAATAAATTCCCTTCTATGTAACCTTTCCCACATTACAGTTTATTAAGGCTAAAATCAAGGGATGAAAAAAACACTTCTTATTTTGTCGTTAATGTTAACTTCAAGCATCTATTCACAGGTAATTAGCGTTAACATTACCAAAACTTATTCTTTCCAAAAACACGGTAAGCTTAGTTATCTTGAGATTCTCAAAGCCCAAGACACTACTAAAGAGGAAGCTACTGATGTAAAGTATCTGTTAGATTTAAATAAAAAAACCTCCACTGTATTCATGGACGGCATTAAAATTAATACGCTGAAATTTAATACCATCGAAAAAAATGGGAATGAATATGTTATTACCATTAAAGATAAAAATATATACGACGGAACAATATTAATGACAAAATTTACGGTAGACACCTCTAAAAATCTATTCGTATATCAATGGTATGACGATTATTACGACCTTACGATTGTCCAAACGTTCAATCAAAAAATGGCAGTGACCGATCTATAATAGCACCCTAGCAGGTATCCCAACAGAGAAAAGTGCTTTACAGAAGCATTCGTTTTTTATGCTAATGATCACCAATAAAAAAATGCTATCGCCTTTGTCAATAGTTAGTCTTGCTATGTATTGCTCCAGAAAGAACATTAAAATTAAATTGGATTTTTCTCATTACATTTGAGTTTAAATCCAATCCATGAAGAATATTTTACTGCTTCTACTCTTGCTTCCTTTTTGCATAATTGGACAATATCAAATCGGGCATAGCATCATTACCTTCAATGATCCTTCGCGCAGTGGGGGTTTTGGCTCGGGTGGTGGGCCTGGCCGACAAATTCAAACGGAAATTTATTATCCCAGTTATACCGCTGGAGAGAACACCGCAGTGGCCACCTTTCCCAATTTTCCTGTCATTGTATTTGGACATGGTTTCGCGATGGGATGGGATGCCTACGCTAACATTTGGCAACACTTGGCCCCTCAAGGATATATACTAGCGTTTGTGCGTACCGAAGGAAGTTTAATTCCTGCTCCAAGTCATGGAGATTTCGGAGATGATTTGGCACTGGTTGCTACAAAAATGTTGGCCTTGAATGGAGCTGCTGGTTCTCCTTTTAATGGAAAAGTAAAGCAGAAAGTCGTAATTATGGGCCACTCCATGGGAGGAGGAGCCACCATGCTTGCCGCTGAAAACAACACTTCGATTGCCGGAATTGTGGGCCTAGCTCCAGCAGAAACGAATCCTTCCGCTGTTTCGGTGTGTGGGAACATCAATGTTCCCGCGCTTATTTTTTCAGGAAGTAATGATGGTGTAACGCCCCCGATTGACAATCACCTTCCCATGTACCAAGGATTGGCATCAACGTGTAAATCATACGTGAGCATAACTGGTGGGGCTCATTGTTATTTCGCAAATTCAAATTTCAATTGCGACTTTGGAGAAAGCACCTCTTCGCAAGGGATTTCAATAACGCGTGCACAACAACAGCAAAAAACCTTTGACATTTTAGATCATTGGTTGCATTATGTATTAAATACCAATTGTTATGCTTTAGCAGATTTTCAGGCGAGTTTAATTACTACTGCCGGAACGGTTAATCAAACAACTTGCGCCCAACCTGGTATCAATGCACTTATTACCTTTGACAATTCTCAAATGATGAGCA
>JBIIOQ010000019.1:0-52000 GCA_044336865.1 Crocinitomicaceae bacterium
TGGTCAAATAATGCTACTATCCAAGATCCTTTAAATCTAGTAGCAGGAACTTATTCAGTTACCGTTACCGATACGAATGGATGTACGGCAACAGCGAGTACCACCCTTATTGAACCAACAGCACTAATTCTTGTGACCGCTTCAACTCCTGTTACTTGCAGTGGTGCAGCTAATGGAACTGGTAATGTAATTGCTTCGGGAGGGACACCTACTTACAGCTATTTATGGTCAAACGGTGCAACCACTATAAATACTACTGCGCTAAATCCAGGAACGTATACCATTTTAGTAACTGATGGCAACGGATGCCAAAATTTGGATTCAATTATCATTACCGAACCGAGTCCGTTGTTAGTTAGCGC
Organism: Crocinitomicaceae bacterium; assembly: GCA_044336865.1. Taxonomy (GTDB): domain Bacteria; phylum Bacteroidota; class Bacteroidia; order Flavobacteriales_D; family Crocinitomicaceae; genus UBA952. The sequence goes on from JBIIOQ010000019.1 coordinate 363, forward strand.
TGTCGTAAGTTCTCCAATCCTATGTAACGGAGGCAATGCTACTCTCGCAATAACTGCTACTGGAGGAACAGCACCATATACAGGAATTGGAACATTTATAGTGGTTTCGGGATCTTATACTTACAACGTAACAGATTTTAACGGTTGTATTTCTAATGCCAACATCAACGTAACTCAACCAGGTGTATTGGTAACCAATATTGCACAAACGAGCCCAATCCTATGTTTTGGTGGCCTCGGACAAGTATCGGTTTCTGCATCGGGTGGTACAGCTCCTTATTTTTCAACTGGAAGTTTTAACGTATCCGCGGGAACAACTACTTTTTCAATCACAGATGTCAATGGATGTCCTAGTTCAGATAGTATTTTAGTAACCCAACCAACCCAATTAGCTGTGAATGTTACTGGTGTGAATCCCTTGTGTAATGCAGGAAATACAGGTTCTGCTGTAGCTACGGTAAGTGGTGGAACAGCTCCTTATAGCTATAGTTGGAGTAATGGAGGAAATACTTCCAACAACTTAAATCTCATTGCAGGAAACTATTCGGTTACCGTCACAGATACTAATGGATGTTCCGTTATTGGCACCATTAATTTAACTCAACCGAATACCTTAGGTTCTAGCAGCGTAGTGAGTTCACCAATATTATGTAATGGTGGTACCGGTCAGGTAACAGTTTCAGGTGTTGGAGGCATCTCTCCATATTCTGGTACTGGAACATTTACCGTTCTGGCAGGACTCAGTAATTTCACCGTAACCGATGCTAATGGATGTGTTAGTATTGCCAATATTAATGTTCCAGAACCAACACTTTTAGTTGCTAGCTCGTCAGTTTCTAGCCCAATTAATTGCTTTAATGGGACAGGAACAATTCTTGTAGCAGCCACAGGAGGAACTCCTAGCTATAGCAGCACAGGTAGTTTTGTTGTAAATGCAGGCAGCTATAATTATACCGTTACGGATGCCAATGGATGTACCGCAAATACCACTGCTATTATCACCCAACCTTCCCAACTAACACCAACAGCAACAATTATTAATCCAATACCTTGTAATGGGGGTACAGCGACCATTTCAATCAGTGCGACAGGAGGAACACCGACATATACAGGAACAGGGAATTTCACAGCCAATGCAGGTATTCAAAACTATACAGTTTTAGATTTGAACAATTGTTCATCCTCAGTTAGTATCAATGTAGTACAGCCTAGTCTTTTAACGTCGAGTGTGAGTGTTCAAAATGTCTCTTGCAATGGATTGAATAATGGTTCCGCAACGGTTTCAGCTCTCGGAGGAACACCTAATTATACCTATTTATGGAGTAATGGTATTACAAATGCAACTGCTTCAAACTTAGCGCCAGGGACTTATACCGTATTGGTTACCGATTCGAATGGATGTGTTTCCAACATCAGTGCAACCATAACCCAACCCACAGGGTTGAGCAGCTCTGCAACTCAAACCTCAAATATTGCATGTTTCGGTGGAACGGGCAATGTGTTCGTAAGTGCAACTGGCGGTACGACACCTTATACAGGAGTGGGTAATTTCGCAGTTCCAGCAGGAAATCAAACATTTACGATTACTGATGCCAATGGGTGTGTGTCAACGTCAACATTAACTTTGATACAACCCACTCAACTTTTTGCTAATGCTACCCAAACATCGCCAATACTTTGCTTTGGAGGCCAAGCATCAGTGGCTGTAACTGGAATAGGGGGAACAGGAGCATATACAGGAACTGGATCATTTAATGTTTTCGCTGGGAACAATACATTTACCATTCAAGATGCAAACAATTGTCCAGCATCAACTTCGATTAATATAACCCAACCTACAGCGGTAATTGCCACTTTCACCAATTCAAATGTGACTTGTTTTGGATTAACAAACGGTAGTTCTACGGTCGTTTTAACGGGAGGCACACCAGGATTCAACTTACTTTGGAACACAGGATCAACCACCAATAATATCAGTTCACAGGCAGCTGGTACATACACTCTAACTGTAACCGATGCCAATAACTGTCCATTTGTATTTAATACAACAATTACCCAACCAACTGCAGTTGTGGCAACGGCGAATGTTATATTACCAATCGTTTGTTTTGGAGGCCAAGCATCAGTTTTGGTCAATGGTGCCGGTGGAACGCCAGGTTATTCAGGAAATGGAACTTTTTTAGAATTTGCAGGTACTTACACTTATACCTTAACGGATATCAACGGTTGCTCCGACTCTACCACCTTAACTGTTTCCCAACCAAACGCATTTTTAGCCTCAGCAGTAATAACAACACCTATTGCATGTAATGGCGGTCAAGCTACAGTGGTGGTCTCGGCCGTAGGAGGTGTTGCACCTTACACAGGAACGGGAACATTTACAGTTTCACCTGGAACCTATACCTATACCTTAATTGATGCCAATGGGTGTGTCGCCATTACAACAATAACTGTTACTCAACCAGCTATATTAGTGGCTTCGGCCAACATAAGCCAAACCATTCTTTGCAATGGTAACAACGCCACAGTTGACGTGACAGCAACCGGCGGAACTATTCCGTATTCAGGAACAGGAACATTTACTGTTCCTGCAGGGAACTACACCTATTTAGTAAGCGATGTAAACGGCTGTAACAGCAGCGTTAGCGTTAGTGTTACCCAACCAACACTTTTAATAAGTTCCGTTATTCCTATTAACGTTTCTTGTAATGGAGCCAACGACGGTTCAGCAACTGTATTCTTTTCTGGTGGAACTCCAAGTTACAGCGTGCTTTGGAGTACTGGTGCTACATCCAATACTATTAATAATTTAGCTCCAGGCAACTATACCGTTTCTATCACAGACAATAATGGTTGCGTTAGTTCTAATGCATTTACCATCACTCAACCTAATTTCTTATTGGCAAATGCGACCCTCTCTGCCCCTATTTTATGTTTTAATGGTCAAGCCACAGTAAATGTTTCTGCTACTGGTGGAACACTTCCCTACACAGGGGTTGGTAACTACTTTCCGGTTGTAGGAACCTACAGTTATATCGTAACAGATGCTAACGGGTGCTCAGATACAGCAACTATCACCATTACCCAACCAAGCCAGTTAGTGGCCTCAGTTTCATTGGTGACTCCGATCGCTTGTTTTGGTGGTCAGGCCACAGTGAATATCGTGGCATCTGGAGGCGTTGGGCCCTACACTGGAGTTGGAAATATAAATGTCAGTGCGGGAAGCCAAACTTTTGTTGTTATCGATGCGAACGGTTGTTCAGTTAACCTAAATTTATTTATTACCCAACCACCTATTCTCTCTGCTCCAATAACGTCACAGAATATAAGCTGCAATGGATTGAACGACGGAACAGCCACAGTAAATGCCCAAGGTGGAACCCCAGGGTACCAATATTTATGGTCAAATGGTGCCACGACTAACAGCATAACAGGCCTTTCACCAGGAATTTATTCGGTAAACGTAACCGATACCAACGGATGTTTGATTACGAATCAGGTAAATATTACCCAACCAACACTTTTAACCTCTAGTTCGGTGATCAGTTCCCCAGTTTTTTGTTTTGGCGGAACGGCAACAGTAGTTATAAGTGCAGCAGGCGGTACGGCACCGTATTCAGGGACCGGTAGTTTCAATGTAACAGCAGGCCTTCAGAACTTCAATGTTACCGATGCGAATGGCTGTATTTCCACGGTTAGCATTACCATCACCCAACCAAACCTTTTGGTAGCTTCAGTTGTCCAAACAAGTAATATATTATGTAATAATGGAAGCGGAATCGTTAACGTTTCTGCCATTGGCGGAACACCAGCATATACAGGAACAGGAAACTTTACAATAACAGCTGGTTGGCAAAATTACACCGTCATTGATTCATATGGTTGCACCGACACAACTTCTATTTACATCACACAACCAAGTCCAGTGGTGGCGAATGTCATTATTACTTCACCTATTCTATGCAATGGAGGAAATGCAATTTTAACAGTTACAGGTTCAGGAGGAACACCTGGTTATTCTGGACAAGGAACCTTTACAGTTGTAGCTGGAACCTACAATTATACCATAACGGATGCCAATGGGTGTACTGGAACGACAACCGTTGTAGTTACGCAACCAGCGGTTTTCCAAGCTATTGCAAACATCACTTCACCAGTGGTTTGCAACGGTGGCACTGGATTAATCAATATATCTACCTCGGGAGGTACAGCGCCGTTTGTTGGAACAGGAAATTTTATAGTATTAGCAGGAACCTATACATATAATGTGACAGATGCCAGTGGGTGCACGGCGAGTGTAACCATCACACTTACACAACCGCCAGTTCTTTCAATAACGCTGTCACAAATCAATGTGAATTGCAATGGATTTGCAACTGGTACTATTACCGCAAACCCTACGGGTGGTCAAGCCCCATACACCTACTCATGGAGTAACGGGCAAACGACACAAACCATATCTAACTTATTGGCAGGCACCTATTCTGTTATCATTACAGACCAGTTGGGATGTATCAAAACGGCTTCTACAATAATCACACAACCAAGTGCTGCCATTTCCTTACAAGAGACTCATGTGAATGTACTGTGCTTCGGAAATAATACTGGATCGATTAATTTAACACCAGCTGGTGGAGTATTACCTTATACTTATTTGTGGTCTAATTCCGCGACCACTCAAGACATCAACACCTTAATTGCTGGAAATTACTCGGTATCTGTAACAGATGGCAATGGCTGTCAAGCGGTTTTAAGTGTGACAATAACACAACCAAACCAACCGCTCACGGTGAGTTATATCGTAACCAATGTTTCTTGCTTTGGTCTTATCGATGGTTCAATTGACGTTACACCTGTAGGCGGTACAGCACCTTACACCTATTTTTGGAGTACGACGCAAGTATCGCAAGATATTTCGAATTTGTCACCAGGACAGTACATTGTGTCCATCACCGATGCCAACAATTGTGTTTCCTCAACCGCAATTGCAGTAACTCAGCCACTGGCTCCACTCTCAGTGTCGATTTCTCAAGCGCCTATTACGTGTTATGGCTATAACGATGGACAGTTGACTGCCAATGGAGCAGGAGGAACGATTCCATACAGCTATGTTTGGCAACCAGGAGCTGCAGTGGGAAGTATCAATAGCTTACTAGGACCAGGAACATATACAGTACAAGCAACGGATGCCAACGGCTGTGTATCCAATGCTAGTGCTACCCTAAACAGTCCGCCAGCATTAATTGCCTCATTTACAGTGAGTGACAATGTCGTTTGTTTACCTTCGAGCGTAACCTTTACCAATGCTAGTATTGGAACATTTACAAGCGTTTTATGGAATTTATCAACGGGAGTTAGCAATAATTCTAACCAATTCAACGTAGCGTTAAGTGCTCTAGGATGTATTAATGCAACGATGACCATCACTGATGTTAATGGGTGTACAGCAGACACGACCATTAGTAATGTGGTCTGCGTTGTTCCTGGTCCTACCGCATCCTTTACGTCCAGCACTCCTGAGATTAATTTTGAGACAGGAGAAATAACATTCACAAATACCTCGATCAATGAAGATCAAGTTTTATGGGAATTTGGAGATAATACTCAATCAACCTTAGACGATCCTACCCATTTCTATCCAGCACAAACTTTTGCAAGTTATGATGTAACGTTAATTGCTATCGATGTGAATGGATGCATTGATTCCGTTACTCAGACATTCGAATTAAACGATAATTTAAAATTGAATGTGCCGAATTCATTTACACCTAACGGAGATGGATTAAATGATGTTTTCCTTCCAATATTCAATGCAGAAAGTGGTGTAAAAGAATATAAATTCGAAGTATATAATCGTTGGGGACAATTAATTTATGAAACCGGAGATCTCACTGCAGGATGGGATGGAAAATATAAGTCTAAAATTTGTCAACAAGGCAGTTACAATTGGATTATTTATTACCAAGACTTCAGTAAGAATCCTTATAATGTCAATGGTCACGTGACATTAATCAAGTAATTTTTCTTTATACAAGTATTTTTTTTGAGGAGATTCAAAAGGGCGATAGATATAAGTAGCTATTCCAAAATCAATTTTTACTTCTTCCACGTATTTGAAATGCAAGCGGTATTTTTTAGTTATCAATCCAGTACCGGTAGAAATTAGCCCTAAGAAGACATTACCATCCTTTTCAAACAAGCAATAGATTTTTCCGGTTGATTTATCTTGAATGATTTGGCGTTTCCAACCCGTTTTATTTTTAAAATAATGAAAGTAAATCGGTACTAGATTTAAAGAATCTCCCAATTTATTAAATACGGATAATTGGTCTTTGGAAAAATCAAATATAAATACAGAGTCATTTCGTTGAAAAAGCGGTGCATAAACCTCTTCATAATAAATCGATTGCGTAAAATAATTTGCGCCTACCCAAATCTCAGCATCAATTCCCGTTTGAAGTTCTTTATTTTTAGCCCAAAGTTTCGTTCGCACATCTACCCATTTATATTCAGAACGATATAATTCCATAATTAAATCATCTTCAATATGCAAGATCTTTCTGTAAGTAGAATCGGACAAATCATATGTGAAATAATCAAACGCTGGATAATCCTTATTAAAATTAGAAAAGTATAATTTAGTTGTATTACTATCGACTATTGGCGCTATATATTTAAAAAAATATTCTTTAGGTATTAGGCCAATTGAAAGCTCATTATTAGTAAAAACAACCCCATAAACATTAGTTTCGCAAATAATATGCGTGTTATTACGATAATCTTTGGTAAGATATAATGCCTTTTCCGGTAGTTGGAATGATGATAATACATTTATACCATCAAAAAGCAATAATTCACTTTGCTTTGCTAATGTTCTCTCATACGTCAATAATAGATACATTCCATTATCTAGCAGTTCATAATCAGCGACACTAATTTTAGTAGATTGAAAAACAGTATCTGGAACTCCAGGTGCTTTCACGGTAATTTGATTTATAGCTTGTACTTTAAGCGCAACCAACGAAACAGACAATCGAATCGTATCTAATTTTGATTGTATTGAATAGGTTTTGGTGAAATCTTCGAATACGCTATGTGTCGTATTTATGCTAAAAGCGATGGAATTATTTAATGCTGTATTTGTAAAAAAAATACTCCCTTGTTCGTTGGATTTCCGAAATATTGTGGTGTCAAGCGCTCCTTTATTCTTTAGCTTAATAGCAACAGAAACATTATGAATTATGTTATTATCAATTTTTTCGCGAAAAGTGATTTGAATAACCTGTTGCGCAGAAAATGACTGAGCATTAAAAATAAAAAAATAAAGGAGTGGTTTAAAAAACTTCATTGGTCGCTATAGCTTCATAGATGCCAAAGCTTGATTATTCCATAAGAGTTGAATTAGATTGTCATATTCCAACCATAAATATCTTCTATCTTACCATATTTAACATCATCTAAATATGCTTTTATGCGGTTTGACAGTTGCCTAGTTTCGATAGGTGGGAGCTGTAATTTTTCATCTCTAAATCCAATAATATCAATTTGTGCGATCGTTGCTGCTGTTCCTGCGCCAAAAGCATCCTCTAATTTACCTGCCTTCACTGCAGAAATTATTTCTTCCACGGTTACCCTTCTTTCTTCGACTTCAACCCCCCACTCTTTGGCTAATTCAATGAGGGTTCGTTTAGTAATCCCACGTAAAATTGTATCGGCATCCTCGCTAGGGCTAATTAATTTACCATCAATTTGAAAGACAATATTCATTGTACCTGACTCTTCAATGTACTTATGCTCAATTGCATCAGTCCAAACTAATTGATGAAACCCCTCCAGTTGACATTGCTTCGCTGGGTAAAGAGATGCTCCATAATTTCCAGCTGCCTTGGCTCTTCCAACTCCACCAATAGCTGCTCGCGTGTATGACTCCTCTATCTTAACCCTAACCGGTTCGGAATAATAAACACCAACAGGCGATGTTAAAATCATAAATTTATATGAATCCGAGGGTTTAATTCCGATTAAATGATCTGTTGCAAACATAAAAGGACGAATATATAAGGAATATCCATCAGCTTCGGGCACCCAATTACGATCTACTTCAATAAGTGTTCTTATTGCTTCCAAGAAAATTGATTCCGGTACTTCAGGCATGCACATGCGTTTCGCCGATTCAGCAAATCGCCTAGCATTAAGTTCAGGGCGAAAAATATTTATTTGTCCATTCTTAGATTTATATGCTTTTAATCCTTCAAATATAGATTGACCATAATGAATCGCAGACATGGCAGGATGCATAGGAATAGGTTGAAACGGCATTACTTTACCATTAACCCAGGCCCCATTTTCATAATCCATCAAAAACATATGGTCAGAAAAAGTCTTGCCAAAGGCAAGATTATCCCAATCAATATCATTAAAAGTTGATTTTTCAGTTAATTGGATTGGGAAACTTTTTGAATGTGTGTGCATACCATTATTGTTTTTTAATCGTGCGAATATACGTTTTATCAGCAAGCCTTACAATATTATTACAGGCAAATGAGTCAATTACTTTATATTTGTTTAAATTCAATCTTGATAAGTGGACGCAAAACAAATACTTGAAAAATATTGGGGGTATTCGTCATTTAGACCATTGCAGGAACAAATTGTTCTTGATTCCATCGCTGGTCATGATTGTTTAGCATTATTACCAACAGGTGGCGGGAAATCAATTTGTTTCCAAGTACCGGGTATAATTCGTGAAGGAATCACAATTGTAATTTCTCCCTTAATTGCTCTAATGCAGGACCAAGTTAACAACCTAAAGAAATTTGGACTCCGCGCAACAGCAATAACCAGTGCAATGACCTACCGTGAAATAGATGTTGCGTTAGACAATGCCGTATTTCAAGGAATTGATTTTTTATATGTCTCACCAGAGCGACTTCACACCACTCTTTTTATAGAACGCCTTAAGAAAATGAATGTTGGTTTGTTGGTTGTTGATGAAGCACACTGTATTTCTGAATGGGGACATGATTTTCGTCCATCGTATGCCCAAATAGGTCAATTTAGAGAATATATGCCAAACACCCCTATTCTAGCGCTAACAGCAACAGCCACGGATAAGGTTAGGACAGACATCATCACCAAATTAAATTTAAAAACACCTAAAATTCACGAAGCTTCTTTTGAACGCAGTAACGTTGCTTATGAAATTTACGAGGTCGATAATAAGGTAAAGTCAATCATTTATTTTTGTCAGGAGCACAAAGAATTAACCGGTATCATCTATTGCAACACTCGAAAAAAAGTTAAAGACATAGCTGCTATTTTATTAGGCATAGAAATATCTTGTGCTATTTACCATGGCGGCTTGCAGCATGAAGAACGAAAAATAGCCTTAGAAGAATGGATGAGTGGAAAGAAAAAAATAATGATTGCAACTAATGCGTTTGGAATGGGCATCGACAAGCCAAATGTTCGATTTGTACTACACCATGATTTCCCTGAAACCATCGAGGCCTATTTTCAAGAAGCAGGTCGGGTTGGAAGAGATGGCGAATTTTCTCGAGCGATTAGCTACTTAGAAAAAGAAGATATGGGCCATTTGATGGATTCGTTTAATTTAAAATTTCCAAGTGCAGAGGTCGTCAAAGCAATCTACAAATCAATCTGTAGCTACCTCAAAATTGCAATTGGTTCAGGAAAAGACGAAACCTATCCCATCGATTTAATAGCATTTAAAAAGCTATATAAATATGATTTAATTAGTACCTACAACGCATTACAACTTCTAGCATTAAATGGTGATGTAACTTTTTCAGAATCATTTTTCAAGCCGAGCAATATGAAATTCACCATCGGCAATTTAGAATTGTATAATTTCCAACTTCAGCATGATAAATATTCACCACTTATCACCCTACTTTCAAGAAATCACAGTGGTATATTTGAATCATTCAAAGTGATTAATGAGGGACAAATTTGTAAACTACTGAAAATCTCAAAGAAGGATCTAGTTGAACAATTAAGCAGCATGGAAAAACAGGGAATATTGGAAATAAATTGGCAGACCACTTTGCCGACAATAACCTTTATTCGTGAAAGACTACCTGATGATTATCTTAACTTATCCTTTGAAATCTATGGTGAAAGAAAAGAAAATGCCTTAGAAAAACTAACTAAAGTTCAACAATTTATTGAATCTAATACCTGTCGATCAATCGAATTACTCCGTTATTTTGGACAAGAAATAAGCCCCTGTGGACATTGTGATAACTGCCTTAAAAAAAATGGTGATGAACAATCAGAAAGCTTGAGCAATGAAGTATTATCGTTCATAAAAAGTCCTAAAACTTACCTTGAATTGTGTGCTCAGTTTCCTTTTGACATAGAACAATTAAAAAATACTATTCGGCTTTTACAACATGAAGGAAAATTAACGTTTAATGAGGGTCTTTTCAGTTTGTAGATTCATACATGATTAAATCGTTTTTAGGAGAAAATATAAAAACTCCTAGTTTTCATTCATCGCCATTTACGTGGTTATTTTCTTTTTATTCCCTCGGAATACTGATTAAAGAGTTTGGTTTTGAAAATAAGGGCATACTCGGCTTTATTCTAATCCTTGGATTGTTTATTTTCTTTATTTATGTACTGAAACGGAACAATAAAGAGCGAAACCCTATCCCCTTGTTCGTGATTTTCATTTTATTTTTTTCACTGGGTCAAGTGCAATTAGCACAAAGTAAGAATGAATTTCTACGTAATCCTCCAAACGCTTTTAACCTTGAAAAAAATACAGTTTTACAAATAAATGAAATCGAATTAAAAGATTCTATTCATGCAAAAGCTATCGGAAGTATTTTAGCCTTGAATGGTAAAAATTGGGAGCTAACAGGTCAAAAAATCTTACTGTATATTAAGGGTGAAAAAGCCAAAAAACTCAATCAAAATGACATTATTCTGAGCATAGCGAAACGACAAACTATTTCAAATAGCAATAATCCTGGCGAATTTAATGCATGTAATTATTGGAAAGCTAAAGGCGTCGTAAACATGAGCTTTTTAAGCGACTACGATATTCTTCCACTGCAGCATAATCATGCCAATTGGTTGGATCAAAAGCTAGCACAAATAAGAAAAAGCTTGAGTCTTATTCTTGAAAAAGAACTGGATGGATCAAATTTAGCAATAGCTCAAGCCCTAATTCTTGGAGATAAATCGTTATTGGATCAGGAAATTCGAACGAGCTTTGGCGCTACAGGTGCAATGCATGTGTTAGCCGTTTCAGGATTGCACATTGGAATAATAGCACAAGTATTACTTTTTCTCTTTCAGTTTTTTAGTAAACTCATAAGGCGCCGAAATGCCGTAATTTTTATTGTCATACTTCTTTGGATTTATGCCTTATTAACAGGCTTTTCACCAAGTGTAGTACGAGCCGTATTTATGTTTTCGGTTTTGATTCTTGCACAAGAAGCCGGTGGAAATTATTCACCAATCAACACCTTGTTTTTCACTGCCTTTATTTTATTACTAATCAATCCATTAGTGATCTACGATATTGGTTTTCAATTATCCTATTTGGCGATGCTTGGCATTTTTAGTTTATATCAATCGATTGCCGCATGGTATACACCCAAGAATAAAATAATGAATTACCTATGGCAAGGTTCTGCAATAGGTTTTGCTGCTCAAGCCATGACCATTCCATTAACACTCTACTATTTTCACCAATTCCCCAATTACTTTGCTTTAACAAACCTTGGTATTATGGGGATTTCAACTGTGGCAATGGGATTTGGAATGGGCATATTTATTCTTCATTATATTCCGATAATAGGTAAAATTGCGAGCCTTATTTTATCTTTTTCGCTATGGACGATGTTACACTTTTTACAGTGGGTAGAGCACCTTCCTGGCGCTGTTGAATATGGCTTCAATATTCCTTACTACTTGGTTCCAATCCTCATGCTATTTACCTACCTAATTATCGCTACTAAAAGATCAACCGGATTATGGAAATTTTCAGCTAGTATTTTTATTGTGCTACTAGGCGTAGTATCGTACGGAAGATATAAGCAACAGCATACTTCCCACCTTATCTTTTTTAACAATAATCAATTTGTAATGGCAGTAAAGATAAAATCTCAAATCGTGGTCATCTACGACCATAAAAATGATAAAAAAAACAAGCAAATAGAAAGTTTAATTTCCAATTATTCGAAATGTTATCCTGGTAAACTAACTTTCATTCCACTTAAAAAAGAAAATGTACAGGTAAAATTTGGTACGACTGTGATTGACGTAAAAAAAGAAAAGTTTGGCCGTTCAGTTCTTGTGAATAATCAAATTTATACGATCGTTTACAACAAAGAGTTTAAAGAAAATAACAGTCCTTCAAAAAAAGAAATAGTTTTGTTTATGCCATGGTTTCAACACCCACATTCATTAGCGGGAGGCTCAAAAATTTATAAGCTTTAGCTTATTTTTGTTCTTGCAAAAGAAAGCGTACAGCACTAGCGGCATTGATAAAACCGCCACTTATGGAAACATCGGTCATCTTACCTAAGGTTGCGCCTCCAGGTATGGTTATGACTTTATCATTTAGAATAGATGTTTTCATCAATACCTCCCTAACTTGCGTTGCCGTTAAAGATGGGAAATAGCCTCGAATCATTGCCGCAACACCAGCAGCTGCAGGACAAGCCATACTTGTTCCAGAGGCATCGCCGTAATTAGCGTCAGGTATTGTAGAATAAAGATCAACACCAGGAGCAAAAAGATCAACTGTAGTTGCACCATAATTAGAAAACTCAGCAAGTAACTTTTTGGAATCCTTTGAGGAACTGCTTGCACCAACCTCAATCCAGTTAGTTGCAATTTCACCATTCATAAATTTACGTGTCGGGTAAGAATCTTGAACATCTTTGTTTTTTGATTCATTTCCTGCTGCATGCAAAAGTAATACGTCGTGCTCATTAGCATAACGAACGGCAGCATCTATGACCTCTTGATTGGGGGAATAATATTTACCAAATGACATATTAATCACTTTTGCGCCATTATCAACCGCATAATAAATACCGTTGGCAATGTCTTTATCGCGCTCATCACCATTCGGAACAACTCGAACAACCATAATCTTAGCATTTTCAGCAATTCCCTCTATTCCAATACCATTTCCCCTTTTAGCAGCGATGATACCAGATACATGGGTCCCGTGCATAGCATCTGGACCTTTGTACCTATTGCATCCATAATACTTTTCTGTCATGTCGCGTGGGTTATCACCAACTAAGGCTATACGCAAACTGTCATTAACAACTTTATCAGTATTCTGTTGACTATTCGCCACCATAGTACCTATTTCCTTTTCCAAAAATTCAGGTTTATAAGCCATTAGAATAACCTTCATTCTTGATTTTATTTTTTTCTCGATTTCATTCTTAGGCTTATACGATTTGTTAGTTGATTTAGTAAAAGAACCTTTTTCTAGTTTCACAGCCTCCATATAATTAGAAAGAGCGGTAATTCCTTCCATTTGACGTTGAGCACTAATTTTTTCCGCTAAAAATATAGCCTCTATTTGCTTAAATTTCTTATATCTTACCATTTCAGATGCAGGTAAAGAATTGGTATCAACATCCATAAAATATGCTTTATCAGCATAATACATTCTACTTAATTCTGATGATTCTTCACCAATATCACCTCCAGGCCCTCCTAAAAATGACCATCCATGAACATCATCAATATACCCATTCTTATCATCATCAATTCCATTTCCTGGAATCTCACCTTTATTCACCCAAAGAACTTCCTTTAAATCAGGATGCTCGGTATCAACTCCACTATCAATTACGGCAACAATTACTTCTTGGGCTTTTTTACCTATTAAAAGTTTGTATGCCTCTTCAGCACCAACGCCATAAATTTTATCCTTAATAGGATCTTTTAAATACCAATTAGCTGGAGCTTTACCTTGTCCAAACAAGAATGAAAAAGTGAATAATGCAGAAAGTAGAAAAATATATTTAATCATTTGATTTTTTTTTAGAAATCAAAAATAGTCAATTATTAGAAAAAACTAAGGATATTTTTTATTGAAATTAAACTTTAATGCACGAGATATAAAGCAATCAATTATTTTTGCACTTAAAGAAATTAAATGAGCGATATTAAAAAAGTACAATGCTTAATTATTGGTTCAGGCCCTGCTGGTTATACCGCAGCAATCTACGCCGCAAGAGCAGACATGAAACCATTATTATATGAAGGATTACAGCCCGGTGGCCAACTTACTACCACCAATGAAGTTGAGAATTTCCCTGGTTATCCTGATGGCGTAACTGGACCGGAAATGATGGTACAATTGAAAGACCAAGCCTTACGTTTTGAAACTGATGTTCGGCCAGGTTTTATTACTAAAGTAGATTTTGGATCGGAAATTCATAAATGTTGGGCAGATGATGGAACAGAAATTCATGCTGAAACAGTCATTATTTCTACAGGTGCAGCAGCAAAATATATCGGTTTAGAGAGTGAACAAAAATACTTGAAAATGGGAGGTGGTGTTTCTGCATGCGCCGTTTGTGATGGATTTTTCTACCGAGGTCAAGAAACGGTGATTGTGGGTGCAGGTGATTCAGCATGTGAAGAGGCTCACTACCTATCAAAGCTCTGCAAGAAGGTAACCATGCTGGTGCGTAAAAGTGAATTTCGGGCCTCAAAAATTATGGCGGAACGCGTTCGGAAAACACCAAATATTGAAATCTTATTCAATACAGAAACTTTGGAGGTTATGGGCGATGATGTTGGCGTGACCGGTGCTAGAGTAATTAATTCTGTTAGTAAGGAAGAAAAGATCATCCCTTGCACAGGATTTTTTGTGGCTATTGGACACCAACCTAATACAGCCATATTTCAAGACTTTATTGATTTAGATGAAACTGGCTACATAAAATATGCTCAACCTGGAACAAGTAAAACAAATGTTGCAGGTGTATTTGTATCTGGAGATGCTGCTGACAAAACCTACAGGCAAGCTATAACGGCTGCTGGAACAGGATGCATGGCTGCATTAGATGCAGAAAGATATTTGGCGGCAAAGCACTAATCAAGGTTTTCACTGGCTAAACATAGGCACTTGATAACTATATTGTGATTTCCAAGGTGTCGCCAAGATTCTTAAATCTGAAAAATGCTTATTTCAGAAGTCAGTAATTATCGCAGATTCTTTTAATCTTTTAAAAATAATCAGTAAATAAATCATTATTTTACTTGCTGTAACACAAGGAAAAATTAAATTTGTACAAGTTTTTTTTATTCAACAGAATCGAACTAAAAAAAATAAAATTTGTTTATAAACAAAGAGTATTGTTAATGAGAAGGTTAAGTTCCAATTTAAGCTAAAAAAATGCCAGAGCAATCCTCCAATGTAGATTACATTCCATTATTGCTTCAAGCGGCAGTTGCACTTGCCTTTGTTATTTTTACTTTGTTTGTTACCCACATCTTAATGCCTCGATTGAATGCCAAAAAGAAAGATGAAAACTTTGAATGTGGTATAGAATCTCAAGGAAATGCTCGATTCCCTGTATCAATTCGTTATTTCATGACCGCCATATTGTTTGTTCTTTTTGATGTGGAAGTAATTTTCTTTTATCCATATGCAGTTAATTTTTACCATTTAAAGTTGGAAGGGCTTCTAGCAGTTATCATGTTTGTTAGCTTCTTTTTAATTGGATTTATTTACGTTCTTAAAAAAGGTGCTCTAGAATGGGAAAAATAGATAATGATAAGGTTATTAATGGGGAAGGATATCAATTAACTACCCTTGACAAAGCTGTTGGTCTTGCAAGATCAAACTCAGTTTGGCCCCTTCCTTTCGCAACTTCATGTTGCGGAATTGAGTTTATGGCCACTATGGGAAGCGCTTACGATATGTCGAGGTTTGGAATGGAACGTTTATCGTTCTCGCCTCGTCAGGCTGATTTATTGATAGTTGCCGGAACAATATCTAAAAAATTAGGCCCTATTCTGAAACAAGTTTACGAACAAATGGCAGAGCCGAAATGGGTGCTTTCTGTTGGAGCTTGTGCCTCATCAGGTGGCATATTTGATACGTATAGTGTCCTTCAAGGAATTGATAGAATTATCCCAGTGGATGTTTACGTTCCTGGTTGTCCACCTCGCCCTGAACAAATTATCGATGGCGTAATGAATATACACAAACTTGTTAAAAAAGAATCATTGAGACGCAGGTATAGTTCTGAATACAAGGACTTAATGAGCGATTTTAAAATTGAAATAAAAGATAATGGTGCTAAGTAACGAAGATCTTCAATCGCAAGTAGAAGCGCTTTTAGGTGCTGATATTCTTCATAGTGAGATTAACTTTGATATCCTTTCGATCGAGGTAGCTGCTGATAAAATCCATTCCATTATTGCGCAACTGCAAAAAAATGAAATGCTACGATTTGAGTTTTTAACCTTACTTGGAGGCGTGCATTACCCTGAACATATTGAACGCGAATTTGCCGTTGTTTATCATCTCCATAGCTGGAAACATAAAATACGGGTAAGATTGAAAGCATTTTTGCCCTTAAGCAATCCCTCAATTGATAGCATAACCGATCTTTATCCTTGTGCCAATTGGATGGAAAGAGAAACCTACGATTTTTATGGGATTTCTTTTAATAATCACCCGGATTTAAGGAGAATATTGAATGAAGACTCGATGGACTATTTTCCTTTAAGAAAAGAATACGCCTTAGAGGATGCAACTAGAGAAGATAAAGATGATCGCTTTTTTGGGCGTTTTTAATTAAATACAATGAGTAAAGAAAAAGAAAAGGTATCGAATAGTGCTACTGAATTCTATAATTCAAAAGAAACAATCGATGGTGATATTGCCACAATTAATTTTGGCCCTACGCACCCCGCAACTCACGGTATTTTTCAAAATATTCTAAAAGTTGATGGTGAAAAAATCATTTCCTCAGAACAAACTGTTGGTTATATTCACCGAGCATTTGAAAAATTAGCTGAACGTAGACCTTACAACCAAATCACCCCAATTACAGACCGATTAAACTATTGTTCATCGCCTATCAACAATTTGGGTTGGCACATGACGGTAGAAAAATTAATTCAAGCGGAAATTCCCAAGCGTGTTGATTACATGAGGGTCATCATAATGGAATTAGCAAGAATAGCAGACCACCTTATTTGCGATTCTGTTGTTGGTGTTGATACTGGTGCACTTACTAGCTTTTTCTATCCTTTTCAAGAGAGAGAGAAAATTTATGAGTTGTATGAGGAAATCTGTGGCGCACGGCTAACAACTAATATTGGTCGTATCGGAGGATTTGAACGAGATTTCACTCCGGCTTTTCACACGAAACTAAAATCGTTTTTGAAAACATTTCCAAAGGCATTTAGCGAATGGGATTCTATGCTTGCACGAAATAGAATATTCATGGATAGAACGCGCGGAACAGGACCTATTTCCCCCGAAAGAGCTCTCGCATACGGTTTTACAGGACCTAACCTTCGCGCTGCTGGGGTAGATTATGATGTGCGCGTTATGCATCCCTACTCCTCATATGAAGATTTTGACTTTATCATTCCTGTAGGGGTAAATGGCGATACCTACGATCGATTCATGGTACGACAAGAAGAAATACGTCAAAGTATTCGAATCATTGAACAAGCCTATGGTAACCTGCCTGAAGGTAATTATAAAGCTGATGTTCCTGACTTTTATCTACCGGATAAAGCCGATGTTTACAACAATATGGAAGCACTTATCTACCATTTTAAAATTGTGATGGGAGAAATGGAAATTCCTAGTGGAGAAATATATCACAGTGTAGAAGGAGGAAATGGTGAACTAGGTTACTACCTCATCAGCGATGGAGGAAGAACACCATACAGATTGCAATTTAGAAGACCTTGCTTCATTTATTACCAAGCTTATCCGGAAATGATTACTGGTCAAACCATAAGCGATGCTGTTATTACCTTAAGTAGTATGAATGTAATTGCAGGAGAATTAGATGCCTAATATGAAAAGAGAAAATAACATAGCTCAAACTACCGCTGAATTCAATGGATTTAGTAAAGAAACGATAGCAAAATTTAACGAAATTAAAAATCATTTTCCTACCGGAAAAGAAAAAAGCGCCATTATTCGAATGTTGCATTTAGCGCAAACTGAAGTGGGTTGGTTGAGTACTGAGACAATGGATGCGGTAGCTGCGTTCCTTAATATTCAAACCATTGAAGTGTACGAAGTAGCCACATTCTATACCATGTTCCATGTTAATCCAGTAGGAAAACATGTATTTGAAGTGTGTAGGACAGGCCCTTGTATGTTGGTCGGAAGTGATCAAATCATTGACTATATTTCGGAAAAATTAAATATTAAAGTCGGAGAAACAACAGCTGATGGAGAATTTACCTTAAAAACGGTAGAATGTCTTGGCGCTTGTGGCTATGCTCCTGTATTACAATGCAAGTATAAATTTCATGAAAACCTTACAAAAGATAAGGTAGACGAATTAATTGAAGCTTACCGTTCAGGAATAATTGAAAATTAAAAGGAATGAAAAACAGGAAATTACTTCTTGAAAATGTGCATATCCCTGGGATAGAAACATACGATATCTATCGAAAAAATGGAGGCTACCGATCTGTTGAAAAAGCTTTAAAAAGCTTGACACCAGACGAAGTGGTGGAAGAAGTAAAAAAATCTGGACTGCGCGGAAGAGGTGGAGCAGGATTTCCTACTGGAATGAAATGGTCGTTTTTAGCCAAACCAGAAGGTATTCCTCGTTACTTAGTTTGTAATGCCGATGAATCCGAACCTGGTACGTTTAAAGATCGTTATTTAATGGAGAAAATACCTCACTTGCTAGTGGAGGGTATGATTACCGCAAGTTATGCACTCGGTGCGAATACGTCATACATCTATATTCGAGGTGAATTTATGTACATTCTTCATATCCTTGAAAAAGCAATTGCTGAAGCGTACGATAACGGATTCTTAGGGAAAAATATACTTGGAAAAGGCTACGATTTAGACTTATTTGTTGTGCCCGGTGGAGGCGCTTACATCTGCGGAGAAGAAACGGCTTTATTGGAATCGTTAGAAGGTAAAAGAGGCAATCCAAGAATAAAACCTCCGTTTCCGGCTGTCAAAGGCCTTTGGGGAGCACCAACCGTAGTAAATAATGTGGAAACAATAGCTGCTGTCGTTCCAATTGTAAATGATGGCGGTGAAGCATATGCAGCAATAGGAATCGGTAAAAGTACAGGCACTAAATTAATTTCTGCCTGTGGAAATCTTGTAAAACCTGGGGTTTATGAAATTGATCTCGGACTGTCAATAGAAGAATTTATCTATGGTGATGACTATTGCCAAGGAATAGCGAATAACAAAAAACTAAAAGCATGTGTTCCAGGAGGTTCTTCAGTGCCGATTTTGCCCCACTATCTTGTTACCAAAACAGCTAATGGCGATGATCGATTAATGTCATATGAAAGTTTGGCTGAAGGAGCATTCGCATCAGGTTCTATGCTTGGATCAGGTGGATTTATTGTTTTTGATGAAGACCAATGCATTGTCAGAAATACGTGGAATTTTACGCGTTTCTATGCCCATGAGTCGTGTGGACAATGTTCGCCGTGCAGGGAAGGAACTGGTTGGATGGAAAAAGTGCTTTATCGACTGGAAACAGGAAATGGTAATCTGCGAGATATTGATCTATTAGCTGAAATTAATAAGAAAATTGAAGGGAATACAATCTGTCCGCTTGGTGATGCTGCTGCATGGCCTGTGGCTGCTGCTATCCGTCATTTTAGAGACGAATTTGAATGGCATGTTAGTCATAAAGAAGAGGCACAAAAAAGAAATTATGGTTTGTCTAAAGAACCAATGTTAGCATAGAAATTAATTATGATGAAAGTTACAATTGACGATATTGAGATTGAAGTTGAAGCTGGAACCACCATCTTAAATGCCGCACGAAAAATAGGTGGCGAAGTGGTGCCCCCAGCGATGTGCTTCTACAGTAAATTACCCGGAACTGGTGGTAAATGTAGAACATGCCTGGTGGAAGTTGCTGCTGGATCAACAGCAGATCCAAGACCGATGCCAAAATTAGTCGCTTCTTGTTCTACACCAGTAATGGACGGAATGATTGTTAAAAACAAAACAAGTCAGCGTGTTCATGAAGGACGTAGCGCTGTTGTAGAATTTTTATTAATTAATCATCCCTTAGATTGCCCCGTTTGTGACCAAGCTGGAGAATGTAATCTACAGGATCTTGGCTACGAGCATGGATCTGTAAAAACACGCTACGAAGAAGAACGGAGAACTTTCGACCCAATAGATATTGGAGACAAAATTAAATTACACATGAATCGCTGTATTCTGTGTTATCGATGTGTAGAAATAGCCAATCAGCTGACTGAAAAACGAGTGCATGGCGTGCTACATCGTGGCGAACATGCCGAAATAAGCACCTATATTGAACACGCGATAGACAATGAATTTTCGGGAAATATGATTGATGTTTGTCCGGTTGGGGCATTAACTGATCGTACCTTTAGGTTTAAAAGTCGTGTGTGGTTCCTAAAACCAATGGAAGCAGAATGCGATTGTACTAAATGTGCAGGAAAAGTAGTATTGTGGATGTTTGGACAAGAAATTTATCGGGTAACAGGTCGCAAAGATCAGTACGGTGAGATTGAAACCATCGATGGTAAAACAGCATGGATTTGCAACGAATGTCGATACGATAAAAAAGACCTTGCAAAGTGGAAAGTGATTGGTCCAAGAGTGATTGATAGACATTCTGTCATTTCTCAAGGAAAATATGAAACTAGTATCAATACTCCTATTAAAAAAATCAATTAATGGATACAGGGTTATTAATTGAAAAACTGATATTAGCCATTCTACTTTTTGTAGTTTCATTAGGTATTGCTGCCTACTCTACCTATTTTGAACGAAAATTAGCGGCGTGGATTCAAGACCGTGTTGGGCCAGATCGTGCCGGACCATTTGGTATCCTACAGCCTATTGCTGATGGTGTTAAAATGTTCATGAAAGAAGATTTTACACCAACAAATGCTGATCGTTGGCTCTTTATTCTTGGTCCAGGAATTGCCATGTTTACCGCATTGATGACAAGTGCCGTTATTCCTTGGGGAACTGATATAACACTCTTCGGACGCACAATAGCCTTACAAGTAGCAAACCTAAATATTGGTATTCTCTTTATCTTTGGAATCATCTCCATTGGAGTTTATGGCATCATGATCGGTGGATGGGCTTCTAATAATAAATATTCTCGATTTGGTGCTATTCGTGCATCGTCACAAATGATTTCCTATGAATTAGCTATGGGAATTTCAGCGATTACCATCATCATGTTATCCGGTGGTCTTGGACTTAATGACATCGTTAAAGCACAGCATGGGATGAATTGGAATATATTTTATCAACCAGTTTGTTTCTTAGTCTTCTTTATTTGTGCCTTAGCTGAAACTAATCGTGCACCTTTTGACCTTCCTGAGTGCGAATCAGAATTAATTGGCGGTTATCATACCGAATATAGTTCGATGAAACTTGGCTTGTTCCTATTTGCAGAATATGTTGCCATGTTTGTGTCATCAGCCCTTATTTCCATCTTGTTTTTTGGAGGCTATAATTTCCCAGGCATGGATAGCTTTAGCGGGAACACATTAGCGATTTTAAGTGTTGCTGCATTTTTTACCAAAACATTATTAATGATTTTCTTATTTATGTGGATTCGGTGGACAATACCTCGTTTTAGGTTTGATCAATTAATGCATTTAGGATGGAAGGTACTGATTCCAATTTCAATCATCAATATGTTGGTAACTGGAATTGTCATTGCATTCAATGAGGGATGGATAAAATTTTAATAAAATGGAGAGCTTAACAAATAGAAAAAAAGTGGTGTCGGATAAGCCAATGACTTTTATGGAAAAGTTATACCTCCCAGCCATTTTTAAAGGAATGTTTATTACCTTGAAACACATGTTCAAGAAAAACAATACTATAAAATATCCTGAAGAACAACGTGTATTTGCACCCGTTTATCGTGGGATGCATGTCCTGAAAAGAGATGAACAAGGACGAGAAAATTGCACCGCTTGTGGATTATGCGCCGTAGCATGCCCTGCTGAAGCAATTACCATGGTGGCAGGCGAACGACAAAAAGGTGAAGAGGGACTTTATCGAGAAGAAAAGTATGCGGAAATCTATGAAATTAATATGTTGCGTTGCATTTTTTGTGGATTATGTGAAGAAGCATGCCCCAAAGAAGCAGTATTTTTAACCGATAGAATTGTACCAACTGAATTCGAACGAAACGAATTTATTTATGGTAAAGACGTATTGGTTGAACCCTTGAATGATCGAATTGATGTTACTAAACGCCAACATACTGGCACAAGAAGCGAAATATGAGTATTGAATTACTAACTATAATTATTGGAGGCCTGACTATTGGAGCAGCGCTAATGGTGGTGATTAGTAAACACCCCATTCGAAGTGTGCTATTCCTTGTCGTTACATTTTTCCTTATTTCTTCCCTCTACATTTTGATGAATGCGCAATTCTTAGCCATCGTCAATATCATCGTTTATGCAGGAGCAATTATGGTTTTATTCCTATTTGTACTTATGCTCTTAAACCTTAACAAAGAAAGTGAGCCAAAAACACCCAAATTAGCCCTCTTTTCATCAGTTCTAGCAAGTGGAATACTTTTATTAGTGCTCATTGCAGCATTTAAAGATAGCCTTAGATTGCAGCATGTGCGATTGCCTCAGCAGAAACAAATTGGATTGGTTGAAAATTTAGGTAAATTACTTTTTGATGAATACATAGTTCCATTCGAAGTTTCTTCGATTTTATTTATTGCTTCAATGGTGGGAGCCATTTTGTTGGCAAAACGCGAAAAACCAATTATTGATTAATATGAATACTACTGATCCAACCTTCGGAACCTCCATTGATTTCTATGTGATATTAGCTAGTATTTTATTCACTATTGGCGCATTTGGGGTTTTGATACGAAGAAATATGATTGTTTTATTAATGTGTATTGAACTAATGCTCAATGCTGTAAATTTACTTTTAGTAGCATTTTCTACCTATTATGGAAAAGGTGATGCACAAATATTTGTCTTTTTTATCATTGTAGTAGCGGCAGCAGAAGCTACAATTGGACTATCAATTCTTATTATGGCCTACCGAAATCAAAAGTCAACGGATGCAGGATTATTTACAAATTTAAACGGTTAACTAAATGGCAGTAGATAAATTAATACTGATTTTATTAGCCTTGCCTTTGTTAGGAGCATTGGTCAATGGAACCATTGGGAAAAAACTTCCGAATTTGCTTGTTGGTGGAATTGCTACTGGTGTTATGCTTCTTTCTTTTGTATGTGCACTACTGGTTTTTAATCAAACAAACGACACCAAGATCATTCAATTGTTTACCTTATTGTCACTAGATGATTTTGTAATTAATGCTAGCCTACAGGTAGATGCTTTATCGATTTGGATGACCTTAATCGTTACCGGTGTGGGGACCTTGATTCATGTATTTTCTATTGGATACATGAGCCATGACAAAGGTTTTTACAAGTTCTTTACCTACCTGAATCTCTTTATTTTTGCCATGTTACTCCTTATTTTAGGCAGTAACTATTTCGTGCTTTTCTTTGGTTGGGAAGGCGTTGGAATCTGCTCATACCTACTCATCGGTTTCCATTACAGCGATGCTGAAAAAGGAATCGCAAATAGCATTGCTGCCCGTAAAGCATTTATTATGAATCGAATTGGTGATGCTGGGCTACTCATTGGTTTATTTTTGATTCTTGCGCAATTTCACACCCTAGAATTTACCGCAATTGCTGAGAAAATAGCGGTCGATCCTTCGCTGATTAATGGAAGTATAATAGGCATAACAATCTGTTTGTTCATTGCCGCTACAGGAAAAAGTGCGCAAATTCCTCTCTTTACGTGGTTGCCAGATGCCATGGCAGGACCGACACCTGTTTCCGCTTTAATCCATGCGGCAACAATGGTAACTGCAGGTATTTACTTGGTTGTACGGTCAAATTTCTTATTCGAATTGGCTCCGCTAACAAAAGATATTATTCTTTGGATTGGTTTCGCTACTTCTATGGTCGCTGCTTTTATTGCTATGCGTCAAAATGATATTAAAAAAGTGCTCGCCTACTCTACTGTATCACAATTAGGTTTAATGTTTGTTGCCCTAGGAATGGGCGCTTATACTGTTGCTATTTTTCACGTTACAACGCATGCCTTTTTTAAAGCCCTTCTTTTCTTAGGATCTGGAAGTGTTATTCATGCTATGTCTGATGAACAAGATATTCGCCTAATGGGTGGACTTAGAAAAAAACTTCCCATTACACACCTTACTTTTTTAATCGGAACACTCGCCATTGCCGGCTTTCCATTGCTTTCAGGCTTTTATTCTAAAGATGAAATCTTAGGTCATGCCCTTGAACAAAGTCCTATACTTTATGGCACACTGATGATTTCAGTTGCCTTAACTGCTGCGTATATGTTTCGACTTTATTTCCTTGTCTTTCATGGTGAATTTAGAGGTGGGGCAACACTTGGATCGCACGTCCATGAAAGCAAACCTATAATGACAATGCCCTTGGTTGTATTAGCAATATTATCCGTATTCGGTGGTTTGCTGAACTTACCGGGTATCTTCTTATCGAAAGGAACGCATTGGCTAAGTCATTTTTTAAATTCACATACCGCTGGACTAGAAAAAATAAAAGAAGCGCATGCTGAACCCAATACAACGATGGCTTTAATGGCGGTTGCTAGCACCATGACCATTCTGATTCTTATTTGGGCTTATAACAATTACGCAAAGAAAAAGAAAATAGCCCTTGCCGATAATGAATTAGTGGGTTGGCAATTATGGTCCAATTCAAAATTGTATCTTGATGAATTGTATGACTTACTTTTTGTAAAACCAATAGAATGGTTATCAAAAACATGCTACGCTATCGTTGAGATTAAAGTATTGAATCAAGGTGTTTTTGGCTTAGCCAACTTGTTCGGTAAAACAGGATCATTGATTCGAAATTGGCAGACAGGACTCCTGTCTAATTATCTTTTTTGGATGGTTTTTGGTTTAATTGGATTGATTAGTTACTACATAATAAAATTACAATTTTGGAACTTTTAATATTACCATTGATTTTAGGATTGGTTATGCTCATCCTTCCCTCGGGTTGGTGCAAACTAGTTGGTGGTTTGGGTTCATTAGCATCCCTAGGAATAGCCTGCTATCACATGATAGGCTTTGATCCATTAACGCAAACCGTTTTGAACAGCTCTATTGACAAAATGGCCTTTGGACTCACCTTAAATTTTGGGTATGATTCCTTAGGATTAGTCATGATTATGCTAACAAATGCCATTATCCCTCTTATTTTACTAAGCAATTGGAATCGAGAATTAGCCGGAAATAAATTATTTACAGCACTTGTGTTTTTCATGCAACTAGGTTTACTAGGTGTCTTTACAGCACAAGATGGCATTATGTTTTATATATTCTGGGAATTTACGCTACTGCCTATTTTCCTTATTTTATATTGGTTTGGTGCTAAAGAAAATAATAAAGTGCTTTTCAAATTCTTTATCTACACCCTAGTGGGATCACTAGCCATGTTATTATCTTTTATTGCTTTAGGAATCAATGCGGAATCATTTGCTTACCAAGATTTAGTCAATGTGCAGCTCTCTCAAAAAATGGCTTGTTGGATAATGAGCGGTTTCTTATTAGCATTCGCGATTAAAATTCCTCTTTTCCCTTTTCATACTTGGCAGCCAGCTACCTACACCTCTTCACCAATGGCCGGAACAATGTTGCTTTCAGCCTTAATGTTGAAAATGGCACTTTATGGAATGATGAAATGGATGCTTCCACTTACATCTGAGGGTATTGAAGTAATGAAATGGCCTGTGATTATTCTTGGTGCCATTGGTATTGTTTACGGAGCCGTTATTGCGATAAAACAAAATGATATTAAAACCTTGTTTGCTTTTGCTTCCATTAGCCATCTTGGCCTAATTGCAGCGGGAATAATGGTATTTAACACAGCAGCGTGGAGCGGTGCAATTATTCAAATCATCAACCATAGCTTGATTTCTATTGGCTTATTCTTAGCAGCTGATATTCTTGAAAAAAGAACTGGCACCAGAAAACTAGACGAACTTGGGGGAATTGCTAAAATTGCACCTCGCTTTGGCTTTTGGTTTGCAGCAATTGTATTTGCAGCCTTATCGATTCCTTTTTCGGCGGGCTTTATCGGAGAGTTTATCTTAATTAAAGAACTTTTTAGTTTTCATGCTCTTATCGGTATTCTCGCTGTATCATCACTAATATTGGGTGCTGTTTACATGCTTCGATCGTATCAATTAAGTATGTTTGGCCCTCCAAAATTGACAAGTTTTCAAGACTTAACGTGGAATGAAACGGCAGTATTTGTCGTTTTATCTATATCCATTCTAATGATTGGGTTATTTTCTTCTTATATAATAGATTATACAGCGCCCGCAATTCGAGTATTGACTGCTATTACACCATTTAATCAACTTATCATAGAATAATATGGATGCTTTAATTGTGATATTTATTACAGGATTAATTGGTTTATTTACAGGCCTGCTTAAGAAACCTACGCTTAATTTAATTATTACCCTTTGTGGTTTAGCGGTAGCCTTTGCCCTTCAATTAAATTTTAGTTTTTATCAATCTCCCTTTGCGAATTATCAAGTCCTTGAATTTAATGTTCACCAACTTTATTTTAGCCTTCTTGCCATTCTTTTCACCGCTATTATTGTAGTTGGTGGATTTGGTTATTTTAAGCGCGACGCAAGTCATACTGGCGATTATTATGGCTTATTATTGTTTTCGCTTTGTGGTGCAATCTGTTTAATTGGATTTACTGATTTATTTATGTTCTTCTTAGGATTGGAAATATTATCCATTCCAATTTATGTAATGGTTGGAATAAAAAAACAGGATGTGCTTTCGGCAGAGGCATCGATTAAGTATTTTTTCACTGGGGCTTTTGCTACTGCCATTTTATTATTCGGTATTGCTTTACTTTATGGAGCAACAGGATCATTCAATCTAGTTGAAATCCGAACGGTTATTCAATCCGGGGAATATCATACTAGTTATTTATTGATTGGTATGCTATTTATGCTAGGCGCTTTTTTATTCAAAGTTGGCGCAGTACCTTTTCATTTTTGGGGACCAGATGTATATCAAGGCGCACCAGAAATTGTAACTGCATTTATGGCAACAGTGGTAAAGTTAGCCGCCTTGTATGCGTTTTATTCATTATTTAATATAACTTTTCAGGAGCTAGGTCATTTTTGGATTGGAGCGCTTTATTTTGCCATTGCCTTATCGTTATTCTTAGGTTATCTGGGCGCATTAAAACAAACGAAATTCAAAAGACTTCTTGCATATTCAAGCATTAGTAATACCGGTTATGCCTTGTTTGCATTGCTATCCACCTCCCATTCTTCCCTCGGTAGCCTATGGATTTTCTTAGTGGGATATGGATTTTCTACTATTGCACTGCTCACAATTAGCATGGCCATTAGTAATGACGACGATGAAATTACTGCTTTTAAAGGAATTGGATATAAACATCCGTTTATCGGATTTATTATGCTTATTTCATTATTGTCATTGGCGGGAATCCCACCTCTAACTGGCTTCTTTGGGAAATTCTCCTTACTCATGAATGCTTATAGCAATCATCTTTGGCTTGTTATTTTAGCATTAATCAGCTCAGCGATTGGAGCTTTTCTTTACCTGCGTTTGATTGTTCTTTCGCTAACAAAAGATGAAAGTGAGAAAACGATCACACTAAATTTCTGGCAGTACCTTGTCTTGAGTATTTGTGCCATTGGCATCCTTGGTGGCGGATTCATTCTGGCGATATGATGCTTTAATCATAGATTCTCCTGCTAACATTAATTGATAAAAGAAAGGTAATTAACGCGCTCATTTTTGATTTAGTAGGTATAAAGTACAGCTACCTTAATGGTTGTATTTTAATTTTTCTTGATACAGCTCATATTCGGACTTTACTGCATCTGAATCAGTAATAATAACTGGTTCAATTCCATAAATACAACGAACATAAAAACCGGTGCGCTTATTTTCTTTTTTAAACAACATATCATTCATCTGAGATTGGAAATAAATTGAATAACTTGAATACGCATTGCTTTTGGAATAACCGTAATAGGTAATCGTATCCCTTGACCAAAGACCAACCGAATTACCTAAACCAGCATAGGAGCCATTTAGCATACGCGAACCGCCGGGTAAAATAGACATGCCATATTGATCTTCCCCCACACCATTATCTGTCCATGAATGAGTGCTTTTTAACTTGATACCTGATACTCCTAAATCCTGATAGTTGTAAATGCCGCGTTTTAAAAAATTATAGAGAATAGCCCAATCTATATCATTGGCTACTCTAAATCCTTCTGGAGCTAAGCCTCTCGGATCTGCCATTGCAAACCAATTGTATATTGCACCATATGTTTCCCCATTTCGTGGGTCATTATTGTAATAGCAATAAGCCGGTACTCCATTGGAATGACAACGAATCCATTCGTCATTATTTGTTACGTATCGAATTGGATCTCCATTTCGGAAAGTGACTACATTCAAATTCGTAGTAGCCCAGGTCTGTAAATCAATTTGTGTAAGCATTAATTGCTGGGCAGAAGAAACGCTACCAAAGAGAAAAAATAAAAAAGCAATCCTGTATTTCATTATTGCTATAAAGAAATAGAATTTAAAAGTTACAAAAAGAGTAAGAAATTAGTTTTGATTAATCCGTAAATGAGTTGAATCAATATACCATTTTTATGGTATTGATAAATCACGTAAGCGTAGCTAATTTTGCAATCATATAGATACAATGAAAACCATTTCCCTACTTTTTTTATTTTTTTGTACGTTTTATTGCGATCTATTTTATGCACAAACTTTCAAGATATATGGGGTGATTTTCGGAAACGAATCAACCTATTTTTCCAAAGCTAAAATTGAAATTGACAGCCTAAATAAAGTAGTATATTCTGACCAGGAAGGTAAATTCGAAATTGATGGACTTTCCAAAGGAATATACCGTATAAAAGTCTCTTACACTGGATATAAAAGCCAAATTTCTACTGTTACCCTTGCTGATTCTAATAAAAAGGTCAATTTTATGATGGACGAATCACTCATGAATTTCCCAGAAGTTATTCTTTTGCACCTTTCGTTAACTGGCGGTGATAAAGGCATTAAAGATTTACCCGGTTCGGCCTACTACTTATCGCCAAAAGAACTTCAGAAATTTTCTTACTCCGATCCAAATAGACTTTTAAAAACGGTTCCAGGTGTTAATATTCAAGAGGAAGATGGATTTGGTTTACGCCCAAATATAGGACTTCGTGGCTCTGGAGTGCAACGATCAAGTAAAATTACCATCATGGAAGATGGAATTCTAATGGCCCCAGCACCTTACTCGGCTCCGTCTGCTTATTATTTTCCAAGCATTGGAAGAATGCAAGGAGTTGAAATTTTAAAAGGAAGTGCACAAATTAAATATGGCCCATACACAACAGGAGGTGCTATTAATTTAATATCAACACAATTACCTAAAGATTTTCAGGTAAAGATTAATGCAATTGGAGGAAGCTTTTGGTCTAAGAATGTGCATGCTTTTATTGGAAACTCACACGAACGAATAGCATATTCCATTGAAGTTTTTAACTACGGATCAAACGGATTTAAAGTCTTGGATGGCGGTGGAAAAACAGGATTTCAAAAGTCAGATTATATTGGCAAACTGCAACTAAACACTAAAAAAAGTGCTAAAATTCAACAATCTATAACATTTAAAGCCGGTTTGGTAAATGAAATGGCAAATGAAACATATTTAGGGCTTTCAAAAGAAGATTTTTCTGAACATGCCTATCGTAGGTATGCTGGTTCCCAGAAGGATGTTATGAACGCAGTACAATCACAATTTTCTGCAATGCACTATGTCCAAGCGAAAAAATGGCTATCCATCACTTCAATTCTTTATCGAAATAACTTTCATCGAAACTGGTATAAATTAGAGGCCGTTAAAGATAGTCTCGGCTCAAAGATTGGAATCGCTGATATTCTTCAAAACCCCGATCAATATGCAGAACAATTTGCAATCATCAAAGGTCAAACCAGTTTAAATGATGATGCATTATATGTAAAAGGTAATAATAGAACATATTACGGTCAAGGAATTCAATCCATCATAGGGTTTGATTTTAAATCAAAAAACATATCACATGATATTGATTTAGGCATTAGGTACCATCAAGATGGAATGGATAGGTTCCAAAATGAAGACAAGTATAAGATGACTAATAATGTTATGCTGCAAACTACTGCAGGTGATTTAGGTCGTGAAAGTAATAAACTTGCTTTTGCAAGCGCGCTAGCTACGTATATACAATATAAACTAAATTGGAAAAAGTTGACGGTAACTGCAGGCCTCAGAAATGAAAACATATTCCTTCAAGAAAAAGATTATGGTAAAAATGACCCCGAAAGGAACGGCACAGCATTAATCATAAAAGAAAATAACATTAATATATTTATTCCAGGGGTAGCTCTTGACCTAAAAATAAATCCGTACTTGTCATCATTTATTGGAGTTCATAAGGGCTTTGCTCCGCCATCAGCTCAAGCTGAATCAAAGGCAGAAGAAAGCGTAAACATAGAAGCTGGATTGAAAATTTATAAAAAAGAATGGTCTGGACAACTTGTCGCCTATCTTAATGCCTATGAAAATTTATTAGGCGCTGATTTAGCGGCCTCAGGAGGAGCTGGAAGTGGTGAATTATATAATGGTGGTAAATCTAAAGCACAAGGAATTGAATTATTAGCTACCTACAACTTTGGTAGCCTTATATCGAAAAAAATACAACTACCACTTACGCTCAGTTACACGTATACAGATGCTCGATTCTTATCAAATTTCAATAGTACCTTTGAAGATTGGGGGAATGTAAATTATGGCGATGAACTACCCTATTTATCTAAACACCAATTGAATACAAGTATTTCTCTTGAAATTAAAAAAGTTAATCTAAACCTTAATGCAAAATATAATAGCCCAATGAGGGCAATTGCTGGACAAGGAAATATCGATGAAAATTCCCTTATTCCATCCTATTTTATTTTAGATGCAAGCGCAAATTACAAGGTCAATAAAAATATTAGCGTATTCGCTAGTGTCATTAATCTAACGAATCACATCTACATTGTTTCCTCTCGTCCAGCAGGACTTAGACCAGGAATGCCTAGAGCCATTCAAATTGGGCTAAAAGCAGCTATTAATTAATCGCTATAATTAGCAATAAACCTTAGATAGCACGACTCGTAAAAAATAGTTTCAACTTATTTTGCTAGCTAAAGCTATCTTTGCAACATGATGTTAAACGATACAAGAGTTGCTCAGATTTTATCATCCATAGGATTCTCAGCTTTAAATGCCTTACAAGAAGAAACGCTTGAACATAGCAAAACCAATAATCAACTACTAATTTTATCACAAACGGGGTCTGGTAAAACCTTTGCTTTTTTATTGCCCCTTTTCCTTCGCTTAGAAGCAAACACGAATCAAATTCAAGCTGTTATTTTAGCACCTTCACGTGAATTATCAATTCAAATCGAACAAGTTTTTCGCGCTATGAAAACCAATTTTAAAGTGCTAACTTGTTATGGTGGACATTCAATAAACGTTGAAAAGAAAAGTTTAAACCAAGCTCCTAGCGTTTTAATAGGAACGCCTGGAAGAATTTGTGATCACATATCAAGAAACACAGTTGATTTATCAAATGTTACGCAATTTGTGGTGGATGAATATGATAAAAGCCTAGAATTTGGCTTCGAGGAACAACTAAAATTCATCTATCAACAATTTAATAATTTAAAATATACAACGCTCGTTTCAGCAACAGAACACAAAGAATTTCCTTCTTATATTGAATTTCGCTCTCCTAAAATAATTAACCATCTTTCCAATTCACATGATCCGGATATTGTGTTTTGGCAGTTACCCGTTCGAAACGCTAACAAATTAGAGCGCCTATTCAAACTATTATGCTCATTTAATGGAGAATTAACGATCGTATTCTGTAATTTTAGGGAGGCCACTGAACGTGTTTGCGATTACTTACATGACGAAGGCTACGAATCCATTGTTTACCATGGTGGTATGGAACAAGATGAGCGTGAAAAAGCACTCATAAAGTTTAGGAATGGCACCCACCACACGCTAATTTGCACTGACCTAGGATCGAGAGGATTAGATATTCCTGAAATTCAACATGTGGTGCATTTTCAATTCCCACAAAACGAAGAAGCATTTATACATCGAAATGGACGAACTGCTAGAATGACCGCAACGGGATCTTCCTATTTATTTGTCAACAAGGAAGAAAGAACACCTGATTATATCATCTCTTCACATCCAGAATTCGTCATTTCTAATAAAACTAGTGCGCCAGTTAAAAGTCCGTGGATAACACTCTATTTCAGCGGCGGGAAGAAAGACAAAATCAATAAAATTGACATTGTTGGATTTCTTAGTCAAAAAGGAGCCTTAGCAAAAGATGATATTGGATTAATAATTGTACAAGACTTTAGTTCGTATGTTGCTGTAAAAGAAAAACAGGTTTCTATACTTTTGGATAAAATTAGGCATGAAAAAGTGAAAGGTAGAAAGTTGAAAATTGATATTGCAAAGTAATTCATCTATTGATCAACTAATCACCGTAACGTTTGTAACTTTTACACGTATTTTTACTTAAACGTCACATTAATTATTCTTTATAGTTTATGCGTAAAATTTTACCAGTAATTATTATCGTATTTTTTTCGTTCACAAAAGCTAAGGCCCAATTAGATCCTTGCATTACAACGGATAAAAAACAAAAAAAATCGATTGAGGAAATAAATAAGGTTCAAGATTTTGACAAAGCAAGTTTACTTTTAAAAGAAAGCATACGATTATTCCCTGATAATGCCGAGCTATTATTTATCTACGCTAAGAGAGCATATGCGTATTCCATGCTTTGCTTCGATAAGCAAGAAACAATATCAAAAGGAGAACAAAACTTAAAATTAGCATTGGTCCTTTATCAACTTTCACAAAAAAAATGTCAAAATTACCATGCAGATTGCGCCTATTATATTGGCTCCATATTTTTATCGAATGGTGACAAAGTTAAAGCGGCACAAGCACTTCAAGAATTTCTCGATTTTCCACAAGATGATTTTACACGATTACCCTTTGATAATGATACAAAAAGAAGTCAAGTCCAAAAATTTCTTGCTGAATATGCTGATGAAAAGGCCTTATTTGATAATCCTGTTCCATTTGATCCAAAAATGATTGCAAATGTAAGTTCAGAGGTTGATGAATACTTCCCAATGATTTCGCCAGATAATGATTTATTGTTTTTTACCCGTAAAGTAGATCGTACTAACCTTGGAGATCTTGATAGTTACATCAAAGAAGAATTTACTGTGGCGTCAAGAGATGGAATATTAAGTGATTTTTCATTTGGAGATCCACTACCCAAGCCTTTTAACGACGGAAGTTTTGAAAATTATGGGACCGCCAGTTTATCCGTTGATAATAAAGAAATGATAATTTGCGCCTGTAAAAACGAAGTCGTTTATAAACAAAATTACCTGAATTGCGATTTATATACAACCACGTATTCTCGAAGTGGTAAAGGTGGAAATGATTTCACTTGGTCACCTTTAATCAATATGGGGCCAGGTATCAATACAAAAGATGGATGGGAAGCACAGCCTGCACTTTCTGCTGACGGAAAATTATTATTTTATACTACATTAAGAAAAGGATCTAGAGATAATGATATCTATTATTGCGAGCGCCAATCAAACGGAACGTGGTCTATTGGCAAGCCATTTGACATTGTAAATACAGCAGGAAAGGATAAAAGCCCTTTCTTTCATCAAGATGGAGAAACCTTGTATTTTGTTTCGGCCAGCACAGATGAGCGAAGAGGGATTGGTGGATTGGATATCTTCTACATCCGAAAAGAACAGAACACATGGTCTAAACCAAAAAATATTGGCTTTCCGATAAATACAACATATGATGAATTAGGGCTTTTCGTTTCCACCAATGGAAAATTAGCCTATTATTCAAGCCTTAAAGATGGAAATTGGAACATCTATTCATTTGAATTGTATCCCGAAGCTAGGCCGAAAGAAGTAGTCATTTTAAAAGGAGAGATCTTAAACGAAAATAATCAAGGAATAACAGACGCTGAAGTTGAAATTACGAATCATGAAACTGGCGAAAAAACGAGCTTTAAAGTAAATGGCGATGATGGAAAATATGCCGTTGTCGTAAAGGTAGATCAACCCGGTGATTTGATTCTTTCGGTAAAAAAAGATGGCTTTGCTTTCAATGCAAAAGTATTGGATTCTAAAGAGTTGAAAGAATCATCGGGTGCTATTCCAACATCAAACTTTGTTATAGAAGAGCTTAAGGAAGGTAAAACATACAACATCAATGATATTCTTTTTGAAACAGATTCGTATGATATACCGAATAGAGCCAAAACAATATTGAGTGGATTTTCAGACTATTTAAAAGACAATCCGAAACTTAAAATAGCTATTCATGGCCATACCGATGATATTGGCGATGCGAATAAAAACCTGACACTTTCTATAAATAGATCAAAAGCCGTAAAAGATTTTCTCGTTGAAAAAGGAATAGATATAACTAGAATAAATGCGGAAGGATTTGGGGAATCTAAACCCAAAGTTTCAAATAATAGTGATGAAAATAGAGCCGTTAATAGAAGAACGGAATTTCAGCTGTTAGCAGATTAAAAAAAGTTATTTAACAAACTTTTTCTTCTCTCTGATACGAGCAGATTTACCAGTTCGTTCACGGAAATAGAATATTCTTGCTCGCCTAACTGCACCACGCTTAACAATAGATATAGCATCTAAAAAAGGTGATGAAATAGGGAAAATACGTTCTACACCAATATTTCCAGACATTTTTCGAACGGTAAAGGTTTCGGTAAGACCCGAGCCTCTGCGCTGTAAAACGACACCCTGGAATTGCTGAATACGCTCTTTAACACCTTCCTTAATTTTATATGATACTATGATTGTATCGCCTGCACCAAAAATGGGTAAATCATTGGCAGCTACAATTTCTTTTTGAATTTCACTAATAAGGTTCATGACAACTATTTTTATCCCTTAATCTCTAATGGGGGTGCAATATTACAAAATAAATCTTAAAGTATAGAAAGAATAAAAGAAAAAATTTCGGATTTGATAAAAAAAGCAATTATTCTCAAGACAATAACACAAAGAGGATCAAAAAGAATAAAACCAAGGAGTAAATCACAATTAATTGCTTGGTTTCAATACCACCTCCCTTAGGGATGGATGGCTTATTTTTATCCGAATTTGACGGAGGTGAGGTTTTATTCTTATTTTTTTGTTCAGATGTATCGTCTTTTAATACTGGGGTTATTCTATATTGTGCCCATTTCAATTCGTATGACGCGCCTAATTGAACGTAATCTCCACTTCCCAATAAGGTGTAACCCTTCAAACGCTTTCCATTTACAAAAGTGCCAGCTTCCGAATTTAGATCAGTAATAAAAACATTTCCTGATGCATCACCAAATAATTCCAAATGAAACAAGGATACGTCCTCGTTATGAACAACAATATCATTTTTATCTGACCTGCCTATTTTTAGCTGAATTTTTTCACTCATTTACTTTGATTCAAAAATAAATAAATAACGATGATCTAAATCATGATGATATACCTTGATTACACAATTATAAACAAAATTAGCTAAAATCAGTTAATAAAATTTAAGTAATTTAGTGAAAAAGCATTCAAACTTCAATTAATTTTATACTCTAAAAAAAAACATGGGGAAGGTAATAGCAATAGCAAACCAAAAAGGGGGCGTAGGAAAAACAACCACAGCAATTAATTTAGGCGGCTGTTTGGGTGTATTAGAATATAAAACATTAATTATTGATGCTGACCCTCAAGCCAATTCAACCTCAGGCACAGGCTTTGACCCTAAATCAGTTCGTAATATTTATGATTGCCTCGTTAATGAATTGGATCCAAAAGAAGCGATTCTTAGTACTCAAAATCCCAATTTAGATATCTTACCATCGCATATTGATTTGGTTGGAGCTGAATTGGAAATGATTAACTTACCGAATAGAGAATACCTTCTCGAAAAAGCAATCGCGAAAATAAAAGATGATTATGATTTTATTTTAATCGATTGTTCCCCTTCCCTTGGTCTGATAACAATCAATGCACTTGTCGCCGCAGATTCTGTTATGATCCCTGTTCAATGTGAATATTTTGCTTTAGAAGGACTAAGTAAATTACTAAATACGATTAAAATTGTTCAAGCAAGATTAAAACCAAATCTCGAAATTGAAGGAATGGTATTGACCATGTATGATACTCGATTGCGCTTAGCAAATCAGGTAGTTGATGAAGTGAAAACCCACTTTCAAGAATTAGTATTCGATACGATTATCCATAGAAATACCACACTAACTGAAGCTTCTAGCCATGGCGCAACCGTTATCATGCACGATGCTTCATCAAGGGGCACTATAAATTACCTGAATTTTGCTCGTGAATTATTACAAAAAAATAATCTGACCAAGATTGGCAATGATGAAAAAATAATTGAACTCGATAATGAGCAATAATCAAAAAAAACAGCCGGCACTCGGAAGAGGACTGGGTGCCCTTTTAACGAATGTTGATACAGACATCACCTCTTTGACTGGTGCCACACTTGGATCGATTTCCTTGCTGCCAATTCATTCTATTGAAACTAATCCGTTTAATCCGCGTGAATACTTCCAAAAAGAAGCTCTAGAGGAGTTAGCGGTTTCTATTGGTACTCATGGCATTATACAACCACTTACCGTTCGTAAATTGGGCCGTGATAAATACCAACTTATTTCCGGAGAAAGACGCTTTAGGGCCGCCCAATTAGCGGGATTAATCGAAGTGCCTGCGTATATACGCGTTGCTAACGATCAAGCAATGCTCGAAATGGCGCTTGTTGAAAATATCCAACGTGAAGATCTTAACGCCATTGAAATAGGAATATCGTATCAACGATTAATAGAAGAATGTGCTTTAACACAAGAACAATTAGGTGAAAAAATAGCTAAATCACGATCTAATGTTACGAATCATCTCCGCTTGTTAAAGCTGCCTGCTGCGATTCAGGCGGGAGTGAGAGATGGTTTAATTTCTATGGGACACGCCAGAGCGCTAGTTTCCGTAGCGGATGAAGCAGAACAGATGAGGCGATTTAATCAGATACATCAGGATGGTTTGTCAGTTAGGGAACTTGAACAGCTTTTGAAAAAACCCAAAACCCAAGCACCTATTACTAATTTGAATGTGTCAAGCAAACTATCGTCTCTTCAAATGGTCTTTATCGAAGAATTAGAAAAACGACTTGCCGCAAATGTGAGCATTCAAAAAAATGGTAAAGGTCAAGGTAAATTAATTGTTCCTTTCAAATCAGATGACGATTTCAAACGAATTATTTCTCTACTGAACGGAGAATGAAATATGCAGTGCTACTTATTGCGATTATCCCGTTCTTAACCTTTGGGCAATTAAAACCTAGCTCCGAGCCCGATACAAATTCTTATTATTTTAAAAAAGCACTATTTCTTTCCGCTTGTGTGCCAGGTGCTGGCCAAGTATTCAATTCAATCAATATGCAAAATGGAAGAAAAAATGCCTACTGGAAAGTACCCTTAATCTATGCAGGATTAGGAGCTACTGGTTATTTTTTAATTTCAAATCAGAAAATGAAAAATGTACTGAAAGAAGAATATACATTAAGGCAAAATGGTGGAGGAAGTCAAGATTGGGCCCAATATGATGATCAAGCCATACTTTCTATTTACCAGCAATACTTAGATTGGCGCGACTTGTCCATTCTAGCACTCGGCGCTGTTTACTTTATTCAAATTATTGATGCGGGTGTAGAAGCACATTTTATAAAATTTGATGTAAGTGACCAATTAAGCTTATCAATTGATCCAAGTTTAATGAACTTAAATTCGCCCGGGTTTACGTTTAAAATGTCATTTCGTTAATTTAAATCGCTTAATTTTGCTAATATGAATATTGCGCTAATCGGATATGGTAAAATGGGCAAAGCAATCGAAAAGATTGCCCTCGAAAAAGGGCATCAGATACTCGTGATTGTAGATAGCCAAAAGTCCATTGAAAACGCAAATTTTAATGGCGTTGATGTGGCAATAGAATTTACACGTCCTGAAGTAGCCACTAAACACATGCTATTTTGTTTAGAAATTGGTGTGCCAATTGTTGTTGGAACTACAGCTTGGAAAGAAGATCTTCCTGCTATTACAGATATGGTCAATAAACAGAATGGGGCCTTAGTGCATGCCAGTAATTTTAGCATTGGTGTTAATTTATTCTTTGAAATGAATAATAAACTTGCCCAAATCATGCAAGACCATACAGAGTATAATGTGAGCATTAAAGAAACACATCACACCCAAAAATTGGACAAGCCAAGTGGGACAGCACTTAGTTTAGCAGAAGGAATTATTGAAAATAATGAACATTATTCTAATTGGAAATTAGTAGAAACGGATCACGAAAAAAACTCAAATGAATTTTTCATTCAATCCATTAGAGAGGAAAATGTTCCTGGAACACATTTAATTAGCTATGAATCAAAGATCGATAGCATTCATTTCGAACATGTTGCACATACAAGAGATGGTTTTGCTCTTGGTGCTATTGTCGCTGCTGAATGGCTTCAAAATAAAAAAGGTATTTTTACCATGAAAGATGTTTTACAACATTAATTTATATAACATATGAGCTTTTTATTCTTTTATCTCTTAATCTTAGTTCACCCATACCTCGCCATGTGGTGGAAATCGTTTCCAAAAGCAGGAAGAAAAGAATGGGAAGCATTAATTCCTGGTTATAATTACTATGTGGTTTTCAAAATCACTTGCGGTAAACCTTTTTGGGCATTACTCATGCTTATTCCTGGAGTTCACCTTGTTATGCTTATGGTTGCAAATGCTAGTTATTTAAAACGATTTGGCTACTATTCCTTCACCGATACCTTGCAGGCCATCTTTTTTCCGTACCTATTGAGCTATAATGCCACAAGCGATCAAGCTGTATTTGGGAAAGAAACGAATTGGTCAAATTCCAAAGAGATTGAAACTAGAAAATGGAGCGATCACATTGCTTTATTCCTTTCTTTACCAATCATTGGACACATCCTCACCATTGCAATTAGTGCCGTATCCCGCGATAAACCTGGAAATAAATCTCGTGTGAAAGAATGGGGCGATTCCATTATTTTTGCCCTAGTAGCTGCAAGTATTATTAGAACTTACGTTTTTGAACCTTTTCAAATTCCAACGGGATCGATGGAAAAAACGATGCTGGTAGGGGATTTTTTATTCGTGAACAAATTAGCCTACGGACCTAAAGTACCCGTTACCCCACTCTCCTACCCACTAGTACACAATAATGTTCCTTGGATAAATATTCAATCCTACACCACCTTAGAAAAAGGAAGCTATTTTCGACTACCAGGATTTGGCAAAGTAAATCGTGATGATGTGGTTGTATTCAACTATCCCTCAGGAGATACAGCAATCTATGACCCAAGGGTGCCCGAAGGACTAATGGGACACGATTACCACGGCGTTCTAATTTCAGAAGCACTCTTTTATTGGAGATCAACGAAAAACGCCTCTTTTTCCAGTGATTCCGCATATTATAATTTCATGAATAAATATGGTCAAGAATTTATAGACAACATTAGCTATTGGAAAAAAATGGCACGCCAAGGCATGCAGAATGGCGAAACCTACTCAAGAGGTGGTATGCCCGAAAGAGGACTCGATTATATTGAGCACAAGGGACTAATTTATCGTCCAGTAGACAAAAGAGAAAATTACATCAAGCGCTGTGTAGGTATTCCTGGCGATTTTCTTGAAGTGAAAGGATCCATATTATATGTAAATGGCAAACCCGGGTGGATAGCTCCAAACCAATGCATTCAATACAAAGTAATGAAAAGTAACCTTGCTTTTCCAATGCAAAATGAAATGTGTGAACGCTTTGGACTTGAAAATGATCCAAATGGTGCTCGAATTGATTTTGAAGACCGGTACCCAGAATTTTATTTGCTTAACCTTACCCTTGCAGAAAAGAAGAAAATTCAAAAAGCTTTTCCTCAAGCGAAATTTGAAATTTATATCCCAACGGATCGAGCTGATAAATACGGAGCCAAGCCGACTGTTCAACAAATGATTGAAAATCTTAATATTTTCCCTAAGGACTTTTATGTCAACAACACGATGACAGATTTTGAAAAGTTTCAAGTGCCAACAAAAGGCCAAACTATTACCATATCAAAAAACAATATTGCATGGTATCGGCGTATTATTTCAGCCTATGAAGGACATACCTTGGAAGAGAAAAAAGATGGTTCCATTTTAATTGACGGAAAGAAAGTGAGTAGCTACACCTTTGGAATGAATTACTATTGGTTAATGGGAGACAATCGCTATAATTCAGCAGATTCTAGAGTTTGGGGATTTGTGCCAGAAGATCATGTGGTGGGAAGGGCATCTTTAGTTTGGTTTTCCAAAAGTCCATACAAGGGCATAAGATGGGATCGTTTGTTTAAGTTTATTCATTAATGGCGGTTTTTCCTTGCGCCTACTTTCCCTCTATCAGTTATTTAAAATTACTGTACAAATTCCAGCCCTGCACGATTGATTTAAGAGAAAACTTTGTTAAACAAAGCATTCGAAACAGGTGCGAAATAGTCAGTGCTAATGGTAGACTTAAGTTAATTGTGCCCATTCAGCATAACAAATTAATAAAAATTAGCTCAGGAGAAATTAAAATCGACTACACTGAAAGATGGCAAACAATCCATTGCCGAGCCATTCATTCTGCCTATGCCCACGCCCCGTATTTTGAAGATTATTTTCCAGCTGTAAAAGAGTGCATCATGGAACATCATGATTTACTTTGCAGCAAGAATATGGCCATACTAGCCCTTTTTGGTGAGTTATTAGACCTTCCTTTTGGCCATCACTTAGCAGATGCCTATACCAAAGAAATGAAAGATGACTTTCGCTCCTATGATTTTTTTCTTCCAGAGGAAGGGTTTAAACCATACCAACAAGTATTTAGCTATACGAAGGCATTTGAGGAGAATCTCTCTTTACTAGACTTACTTTTTAATGAGGGACCTTTTGCAAGAAATTGGATTCTTACAAACCAAAAATAAGAGAATTCGTCGACTTCTTTTGAAATAGTTTATTCCAGTTTACCCTCACAATTGAGTTATTAATTAAATCATTGTTGGATATGAATAAATCGCCTAAGGCATTAAATGTCATACCTGATGGATTGGAAAACGCTCTATCGGTTAAAATTGCCATGTTTACCAATTCGCCAAATTGATTGAATACAGCAATGGATTTATCTACTGAAGACAAAATATAAATTTCATTTGTTTTAGGATGAACAGCTATCGCTGTTGGAATAAAAGATAATCCGTGAATGGTATCACCGAATTCATCTTTCTTAAAAAACCCTATTTTAATATTGTTTTTTTCTGCGAAAGCATCTAAATCTTCTACATCAAAAGTAAATAATGGCTCTTCAATAAATTTGGTTTTATTCAGATTGTACGTATATACCGATCGTTTAGAATTTTCAGTATCATTTAAGGGAACCTCTTTTATGATGAATAAACGATGAGTTATGGCATGCAAACATATTCCCCCACTCTTAAAATCGGTATTACCATCCACTAACTTAACAGTACTCATAGAGTCAAAGGGTGCTTGCGAGCGATAGACTGACATGTCATCGTCAAATAAAAATAAGCTAGAATCAACCACTATAACATCCCTAAATGGCTTTAATTGACCAAAATTTAAGGGGCTACTTACACGATTGGAATCAATGTTGTATAAAACTACGTTGCCAGTTTGAGATTGAATACAAACATAATTTACGCTATCAATCATTGAAAGGTGTGTCAATGGAGCATTTCCCATGGGTAATTGTTGAATCGAATTAGCATGCTCTAAATCAAAATAGCCATCTTCCTTTTGAAAAGAAATCGCTTTTTCATGATAATAGGATTTCGCACCAAATTTTACAATAGATTTTGCCGCAATAACGGAAAGAATTGCAAGGACAAATGAGAAAAAATACTGTTTTTTCAAGCGTTATATATTTCAAAGCAAATGTACGATTTTTTTATTCAAACCTACAAAAACAACTAATTGCAGCTATTTTTTTTGTAAAATTGCTTGTAATATTTATTAACTATAAAAACTAACTTAACTTTGTACAGATATTCACTATAAAATTTTAAGGTATGGGATCAAAACTATTTTTAAGTTCATTGTTGGTTTTGTTAGTTTCGAATCTACAAAGCCAAGTAAGTTTAAGTTTAGGAACAGGGGTTTTGAAGGGATTTGGAGTTCCTAAAACGTTTTATGGATTTCAAGGTGGATTTGAATTACCCAAAAACAACGACGTTACCTTTTATGCCAGATTAGGGTATTATTTTCCAAGGAATGAAGATGAAGCCATGACGGCCAATGTTACTGCTATTGATTTAACGACTAGTCCGTATAACCTAAGTGTAAATTACCAAAGCTCCACTAACTATGCTACCATAGAAGGAGGGACACGCTATTATCTTGGTAATGATTACGATAACGGTTTTTCAATTTATGGTGGTAGCAACTTCATGCTAATCATTAATTCAGTTAAAAACAACTACGAAAAATTTGATTATACAGGCCAATATGAATGGGAGAATAATTATGAGCTTCCCCCAAATACGGAAGATAAAGGAAAAATTATAAGCATTGCCTTAGGTTTACAAGGTGGATTGAAATATACTTTTCCAGCAAGAGGAACAATTTTTGCTGACCTTACGGGAAGCTACGCGATATTTGGAAAGCCAAGTAATCAAACAGCTGCAAATACTAATCTATACGCCCCAATGATTTTTACTTTCAATGTAGGTTATCGTAAAGATTTATATTAAGATCCTTTAATTTTCTTAATTAGTTGATTGGCTTGTTGTTCAATGGGTAAGTCGCCATTGCTAATAAAATGAGCTTTTTGATAAAAGCTTTCCCTCTCGTTTAATAAATTGGTAATGGTTTCTACTAATTCTTCGTTTGGAACGGCAGAAATTAGTGGCCGATTGTGTTTCTGCTCTAATAAGCGAGAATATAAAACCGTAGGACTACACTCCAAGTAGATAACAAGACCTAATTTTAATAAGGTTTCCAAATTATTATTGTGGCAGGGTAAACCCCCACCTACAGAACAAACAAATGAACTTTCCGCTGATACTAAGGTTAGCCAATCCGATTCTTTCTGCCGAAAATAGTCCCATGAGTGCTGTTGGACGATCTCACCCACAGATTTCCCTTCAATCCGCTCAATAACGTCATCTGAATCGATAAATGGGCAAGCCAATTGAGTTGCTAAAAGTTTACCTAAAGTAGTTTTACCAGCAGCCATGAAACCAATAAGAAATATTCGATTTTGGGAATCCAATCTATAAAGTTTAAAAATTGAAAATCAATGAATTAAAAAAATTATCCTAAAAAATAGCGAATTTACCAATTTAATGATTTGATAAACAAAATAATCAATGTATATTTGCACCCCAAAAAGAATGATTCCTTAGCTCAGCTGGTAGAGCAATACACTTTTAATGTATGGGCCCTGGGTTCGAATCCCAGAGGGATCACAAAAAGAGTCCACTTCAGTTATGAAGTGGGCTTTTTTATTTTATAGTGGCAGGAACTTGTTCCTGTAAGC
This sequence comes from Crocinitomicaceae bacterium, assembly GCA_044336865.1. Lineage (GTDB taxonomy): Bacteria > Bacteroidota > Bacteroidia > Flavobacteriales_D > Crocinitomicaceae > UBA952. Next base: position 44,489 of record JBIIOQ010000019.1, read on the forward strand.
GAGAAAAATAGAAAAGCCCAAACTATGCGTAGCATAGTGGACGCTATGCTTGTAATGAGCCAAAGACCGGGTTCATGAAATACTCCCAGAGGGCAGGAACTAGTTCCTGTAAGCGAGAAAAATAGAAAAGCCCAAACTATGCGTAGCATAGTGGACGCTATGCTTGGACTGAGCCAAAGACCGGGTTCATGAAATACTCCCAGAGGGATCACAAAAAGAGAGTGAGACCGCGCAGGAGCACCGAAGGTAAACAGAGCGAGAGCGATGATTTCTTGCTCTCTTTTTACTTCATACTCATTCTCTTTCTCATTCTGTTGTTATTTTCATAGCGAGAGCGATGATTTCTTACTCTCTTTTTACTTCGTTGAAGTTCGTGTATTAATTAATGCTAAAGTTCAGGATTTATCAACGTTTCAATGGATTTTATCTATTCTTTGCTGACATTATACACAATGCCTAAAGTTTTTTATAATAGCCCTTTGTAATCAACTGCATTGTTCTTAGTAATGGATATTGTTCGGGAATAGCATTTTCAGCCATAATTCCTTTTTCTATAACTTTAGCTTGGATTTCTTTCACAAATTCATCGATAGATATTATTTTTCCACCGCCAATAGTATTTCTGGTCTTTGGGTGAGTTATTAGAATAGCTATCTGTTCAATCTCGACATCATCTTTTAGCCATTTAAAGATAGAATCCTTTATGTACTTTTTTCCAGCGTCGAATTTTTTACTAAACCGTTTTTCTCTTTTATCCCAACTATCAGCATCTAATGATGGCTCGAAGTGAATTAAATGATTGGTATTTGGATTATATGCAATGATATCTAACTCCATTTCCCAACCACCACCTTGTAGTCTGCCTACTTTAATATTATGTTTGACTAAATAACCAAGCCAATCATAATATTCATATACGAGTTGTTCTAAGTGAGTCATGATATTATATAGTTAATTTTATGTAATGTCAGCTAAGGTTTACTTGTAGGAGCATATCCGATGGGTTGAACTTACATGCTGTTAAAAGGCCTTAAATTATTTCAAGAATTTCTGGTTTAGTTATGTGGGAAGATCCTTTTATGTGAGAACCGAAACCAACTTTTTCCCAAAAACGAATATAGCCTAAATCATAATAAGTTCCAAGGATAGAGTCGTCAGAATCAAATCCCCCCCCCTTTTGTAGCCAAGTATACTCCAAATAAGTTGTAGCTTCTCCTTTTTTTAATTTAGATTTTTCTTTACTATAATGATATGCTTTAAACTCAACTATTGAGCCCTTTTTTATGATTCTTTTGCTATTAAATTCGGAAATAATATCGCTTTTTATTTTTACTGCAAATTTTATTGTTTGAATAGTTATACCTAAATATAATAAAATATTTCTTGCTGCAGGATGTTCGCCATCACCTTTGTTTTTAGAGTTTAAATAATTTAGCTGAAGATATTTTAAATGGTTTAAGTTTTTTACTTTATCCAAAACTTGATCTTCAATTATTTTACCCTCTTTTGCCATTTTAATTAAAGGTTCAATATCATTTTCTGAAAATGAATTTTGTTTAATTAAAAATAGTTCCTCAATATTTTTACCTATATTATGACAAAATCCATTATTATCAACTAAGTATTCCTCACCGCTCTGAATCACAAAGAACCAATCAGGAACTGCTGCAGCTTTAATTTGACTATAACATCCTTTTTTCTTGAAATTATCCAAGACAATATTTCCAGACTGATCAATCAAATAATCGAAATAATCTCCATAGCCTTTTTGAAGCCCAAAATAAAAACCAAAGTTTCTAATAGCTTCATAATCTTCATTGACTTTCAATTCTTTCGAATCTCCTGTTAACCAATCTATGAAAAGTAATTCTGAATGATTATAATTTTTAATAAATAGAGAGGTGAGTGTCTTGTAATTATCAGCATAACCCTTTGGTTTTCCCTGTGAATAAATTGTTTGGTTGTTTTTTAGACTTACTATCTCTTTGTAATCATCATCAAGCCAAAAATATCTTTCTCCAATTTCATCATAAGACCCAAAGTCTTTAACTATATGATTTCCTAAAGTATCAATGCAAAATAGCTTGGTATATTGTTCAAATTCACTAATCTGCCTCCCATCCTTAAAATACTTTACGAATGTTTTATCTTTAATTTCATAAAAATAAGTATCAAAATCAACTTCAAAATAGCCCTTAAAAATTTTTCTAACACTTTCGCCTTGTTTTAAAGTAAAATCAAGTTTAAATTCCTCAAGTGATTCTGTTTTTTCAATAAATCGAAAATATCTAGAATTAGTATTTTTATCAAATGTTATCTTAAAACAATTATCACCCAAATATGAACACCAACTATATGAATCAAATAAAACTTTACCATTTAAATACAAAAGCTGCTTTTTATCTCCTTCTGTTTCAAAAAAACCATAACCAAAATTGGCGTAACTTATATTGTTAAAATTTAATTTATAAAACGTTTTGTTTTCTAAATCAATAAATGTTTTTTTTTCATTTTGCACCTCTACAGGTATCAATCCACGATAGCTAAACTCAAAATAAAATCTTTCTTTTGATTTTAATTGATTAAAAATCTCTTTTCTAGATTTTTCTATAAAGTAATAATCCATCCAAGAATCAACTTCGAAATCTGTCAGCAATTCTTCACCTAATTTATTAATTAAAATAGTGTTTTTTCTTTCTATACCAACAAATGCTACACCACAGTCGAAAAAAGGTCCTACATCTCGATATTTGGGCTTTATTACCCAATTCATTTTAATATCTACGTACCCCCATAACTCTTCACCTTCCTTACTTTGATAGGGTATTAATACAGATTTTAAAATATCTTCTTTCCTTTTTCTTTCAATTTCAGCAAGTAATTCAGCGTCTTTTCTTTTTTTATCTTCAAGTTGCTTTAATTCTTCATCTTTTCTTTTCTGGACCTCTTGAATTATATGATTCTTTAGTCTCTCCTCCTCCTCTTGAGCCGCTATTTTTGCTAGTTTCAAATTTAGTTCATTTTCTTTTTTAGCTAATTCTTCTTCCTTTATTTTTAGCAGATCTTCTTTACTTTGAGTTTTGTTTACTTTAATTTCTTCGGTAATATTTTTTGCTATTTCTTGTTCCTTTATTATTTTAGATTTTAATGCTGAAAATTCACAAACCGTTTTAAGAGCTAATGCGATAAATTCAGGAAGTATTGCACTTATCTTCTCAAATAATTGATTAAGTGCGGGATTTTCATTCAAGTTTACTTTCCAAACCAATCGGATTCCATTTTCATTTTTAATTATATGGTTTACATTATCTTTTGACAAAGCCTCAACTTTGTTTAAGATTTCATTAAATCCAACAGTCGGTTCAGCAGAATAAAATCCCAAATGCACTTCCGTTTCGCCTTTATCGTTTGGCTCCTGAACTCGCCATGAAATATCTTCCCAGTATGGCTTGTCTTGATGAATCTTTGCAAGCCATTGTTTTTTTTGAGGAGCATGAGTTACTTTACTAATCTTTGTATCTGTAAGAGCGTCAACCTTTAAAGAAATTCTCTTTAAAAGATCTATTGCATTTTGTTCCATGATTTAGCTTTTTCATTGTTTAATCCCGACCTTATTTAGTAAAGGGATAATTCAAATATAGGTATTATTTTTTATGCTCATATGTCTTCTTTATGTGTTATAAAATTCAATGTATTTTAATTATTCTTCAAATAATTCAATTTCTCCATTTGACGGATTTAAATAAATGTGTTCATATTTCAGCGCCCTTATAAATTTATAGTGGTGTAAAATCTTAAGTAAATAATAATCTTTGTAACTTTCCCAAGGGAAAATATTATCACTAATAGATTAGAATACAAATGTTTCTATTTATCGATCGGTACAAATTAGGAATTCTTACTGCCTTTGCGGTCTACATTGGCATTTTTATTTACCTTGAAATGCAAACTTATACCCGTTATTTTCCAATTATTCCTTTTAATGATGAGCCATTAATTGAATTACAAAAGGAGGAATTATTGCTTACACCAGAACAAATTCAGATACAGGAAGATTTAAATTCGGGTGATCTAAAAAATATTTCTAGAGATCAAAATGATTCACGCGAACGCTCAAGCGAAAATTGGCAAGAAAATAAATCAGCTCAAGAAATTGAGCAATCCATAAAAGAGTATGAAAAAAGCTTGTACCAAGATAATGGTGGTGAACTCGAAAGAGCAAAAATTCTTAAAGAAAGTGAACAACGAAAAAATGATTTAAAAAAACAAGCGCCCTTGAAACCTGAGAATAAGGAGAGCAGTGGTGCAAAAACTGTTTATGCTGGTAATGTTATGGTGAGTTGGTCTTTAAGTCAACGAACTGCTCATCTAAATAACAATTGGTATGTTCGAAATCCAGGTTATACTTGTGGTCAAGGTTCATCAGGTAAAATCACCGTACAAATCAAGGTGAACCAAAATGGATCAGTGATTGATGCAATTGTGCTATCATCAGGTGGTGCAAGTGACTGCATGACACAACAAGCGATTAAATATGCTAAACTATCTCGGTTTAATTATTCAAGCACAGCATCAACAAGCCAAGTTGGTACCATTACGTATACCTTTGTTTCTCAATAAAGTCGCTCAATAAAACCTTACTGCCCTTTCTTACGATACGATTTCGCCATATAAATCGAAATGATCAGCACTTGTAATTTGAACATCAGTAAAATCCCCTATTCGAATAAAATTATCCGCTGTTTTCTTTACCAAAACTTCATTGTCGACTTCGGGAGAGTCAAATTCTGTTCGTCCAATGAAATAATCTCCCTCAACACGATCAAAAAGCACTGAGAATGTTTTCCCAACTTTAAGCTGATTCAATTCGTAACTTATTCCTGCCTGCAATTCCATTATGGCATCTGCGCGTTCTTTTTTAACCTTTGCTGGAACATCATCCTCTAATAAGTATGCCGAGGTATTTTCTTCGTGAGAATAAGTAAATATCCCTAAACGATCAAATTTACTTCGTTTAACCCACTCATACATTTCTTGGAAATCAGCCTCCGTTTCACCTGGATATCCAGCAATCAGCGTTGTTCGTAACGCAATCCCTGGAACTTTAGCTCGAATCTCCGAAATCAATGCTTCCGTTTTCTCTCGTGTAGTTCCCCTCTTCATCGATTGCAAGATACGTGTTGATCCGTGCTGGAGAGGCATGTCTAAATAATTACAAATATTCTTCTTCTCCCTCATTACGTCCAATACCTCCATCGGAAAACCACTTGGAAAAGCATAATGCAAGCGAATCCAAGCGATTCCTTCCACTTCTGACAATTGTGTTAACAAATCTGCTAATGCGCGCTTTTTGTACAAATCCAAACCATAATACGTTAAATCTTGAGCGATCAACATTAACTCCTTCACCCCTTTTGCAGCAAGTGATTTCGCTTGAAGTATCAAATCTTCAATGGGAGTGGAAAGATGCTTGCCCCGCATAATTGGAATGGCGCAAAAAGAACAAGGGCGATCGCAACCCTCCGCAATCTTAAAATAAGCATAATGCGAAGGTGTCGTTAATAAACGCTCGCCCACTAATTCGTGCTTGTAATCAGCTTTTAATGTTTTTAGTAATCTTGGTAAATCACGTGTGCCAAAATAAGCATCAACCTCAGGAATTTCCTTTTCTAAATCTTCTTTATACCGTTCAGAGAGACAGCCCGTTACGTATACTTTATCGACTAAACCTTCTTTTTTTGCTTCTGCAAAACGGATTATGGTATCGATAGATTCCTGCTTAGCATTATCAATGAAGCCGCATGTGTTGATAATCACAACAGACGAATCGTCGCGCATCGATTCATGTTCCACATCAAAATTATTTGCTTTCAGTTGTGCCATTAGAACCTCTGAATCATAAAGATTCTTCGAGCATCCTAGCGTGACAACATTAACTTTATTCTTCTTTAAGGTTTTTGTTTTCATGTATTAATCTTACCACAAAGGTAAACCAACAAAATGAAAAGAATAGCTATTTTGAAACAATTGAAATTATTTAGCGATTTTAAACTTAATGGTATTAATTTTGAATTATAAATGAAAAATTCGAAAATGAAATTTATTCTCATTTTAATTTGCAGTAGCCTTTTTGTAGCGTGTAAATGCCAAAAAAAGATAGTAGAACAACATAACATGAACAACGAAGAGGTGATTATTATCGGCAAAGTAGAAATGCTAAGTGATTCATCCGATATGATTAAGGTAGAAGATGCGAAAATTGTTGGGAACAAGTTAGAAATCAAGGTAAGTTATGGTGGTGGTTGCGAAAATCATTCGTTTGAATTAATCGGAAGTCCAAACATTTCAAAATCACTCCCGCCTATCCGATCGATTCAATTGATTCATCGTGCTCACAAAGATGCCTGCAAAGCCCTTATCATTAAAGAGATGGCTTTTGATATTTCTGCTTTTGCATACAAAAAAGAGAGCGGAAGCACCATTTATTTACAGTTAGATGGCTGGGATGAAAAACTACTTTACACTTACCCTTAATTGATGGATATTAGGCTTGATAAATTATTAGTTGACCGAGATTTAGCTCAAAATAGGACGAAAGCGGAAGAAATAATCACAACATACGGGGTGCTCGTCAATGGTAAACTTTTCAATAAGATTGGAAAGAAATTCCCTAGTGATGCCGAAATTAGATTGGTGATTTCTGATGAGCGATGGTCCTCTATTCACGCTCAAAAATTAATTGAAGGGCTCACGAAATGGAAAATAAACTTAAAAAATACGTCGTGGTTTGAAATAGCCATGGAGCCATGTGCAGCTTCTGAGGTTCTTCTTAGCGAAGGCGCAAAAAAGAGCATTTGTCTAATCGAACATAATGTTTTAATAAAAGAACGATTCAAAGATCAAAAAAACCTTGTTCTCCTGCAGAATACTCCCTTGAGATTCTTATCGAATGAATTGATCCCATCTCCATTAGACGGAATCATTATCGATACGCTAACTCCGCTAAATGAAGTTCTTCCATTTATCACTCCTTTCCTTCGCCCTAAGGGAATTGCTATTCTGATTATTAAGCCTCAAATTGAATTAGATAAGACCAAACTTAACAAAATAGGAACGATAGCGCAAAGTAAATACTTTCCTTTTTTAAAGGAGCAGTGCATTGAACTTGCCTTGAGGAACCAGTTAGTTTTAAGCGATTATAAGTTGTCTCCTCTACTTGGTGAAAATGGGAATAAAGAATTTATGGGATTGTTTGTCAAAAAAGATAGTGCTTAAATTGTGGGCAAGGCCCAATGATAAGGTATCGCACCCTTTCAGGGGTTATCAACTATGGTACATGCTAGATTATTTTCTACCAAATATTCGTGAGCAAAATCTTTATTTATCTTAAATAAACTCTTTTGTCCGATATAAATCGGACCTTATTTTCTTTGTCCTTTTGTCTTGATACAAAAGAACGAAAAAATCAAGTCGCTGATTATTCTTCAATACACTCCACTCTTGAAATAAGAC
>JBIIOQ010000020.1:0-51799 GCA_044336865.1 Crocinitomicaceae bacterium
GGTTGTGGTACAGTTGCCAGTGGCTGCTCCAGTTGTTTTATAATTTTCGAATCCCGGAGTGCCGTTGAAGGCATATACTGCAAAGTGATAGTTTTGGTTGGCTCTTACACCTCGTGGAATAAACGAGGTTCCACCTCCCACATAGGCCACTTTCGCATTTCCGATGATATCTCCTCTCAGGTATGTGCTGGCATCTGTTGGTGTTCCTGAAACTGGGGCGCCTTTGCTCCAAAGGACCAAGTATTTTTCAGTATTTCCACCTGCGGTGTATGCTCCATTTAGGGTATAGGCTTGTATATTGCTAAAGTTTAAATTCGTTGGATTGGAGCTAGGCTCTGTGGCTAAATTATCCAAGCCTACTGCTAAAAGACTGATGATGTATGGGTTCTCATCGGCATCGTTGTTAGCAATAGTGATGGTCGCAAAGCGCGATCCATTGGCAGTTGGCGTAAAGGTCAAGGAGAAGCTTTGCGCACCCAATCCCAAAATTGAAGCACTATTTAAGGTGGTGGTGAATTCGGAGGCATTCGCACCAGTAAGAGTGGTGGAGGTAACGCTTAGTGGTTGTGTACCTGTATTTTCAACGGTTAGCGTATTGTTGCTTGTATTACCGATGATGTAAGTGCCATTATTCAGAACGGTGGTTCCATTTATTTTGACGTTGATCTCCCGTTGTGGAGCTACATAAGCTACGATATCTGAAGTGTAGCGAGGAATAATTTGATAGTTTGTGTTGAATTGCCCCAATAAACCAGTAATGGTAACCGGTCCTGTTGGGATTGCTGTTCCGTCTATATTGGTTGAACCATTGACGCGAACATCAAAAGTATTTGTGCCATTGGTGATTTGAACCGTTGAGTTACCTGTGGCAAAAGTTCCTGTTTGAACAAAAGTCACATTTTCAAAACGAATGAGTTGCGCCTCAAGCAATTCATTTGCACTTGTAATGGGAATGATGAGGGGCGTATTTGGACTTACTGGTCCATGATTGGTAAAGCTACTCGTTGGTGACAATTCCAATAAACCGCTGAAATCGAACAAAACACCTGTGGCTGTAATGGAATCACCTACCGCAATGCTGGATAAACTCGTTCCGTAGCATGCTATTCCCGCCGTTTCGTCTTGTATATAGCGAATGGCGCCCAATTCTGAACCATTGGATACAACGCCGCGAACAGTTACCGTGGTACCGATGGATAAATTGCGAATATTGGAAATGGTTTGTGCTTGACTCATTAAGCTAATGCTGAGCGATAAAAAGAGTAGTTGTTTTTTCATTTTTTTGTTTTTGTTTTAAAATTGTATACCAAGTGAAACATTAAATCGCAAGCCTCCTCCGAACATTACTTGTGCAGATTGTGCATCAAAGTTATCATAACTATCGTTTGCATTGTTCGTGGCATCCGAAATATATTGTGTATTTAATAAATTGGTGATGGAACCACTAGCAATTAGCGTGGTTGTTTTAAGTGGAATTTTATACCCAGCAAATAGATTTAATAGAAAATAAGAAGGCATTACCCAAGATTCTCTTCCGGCGTTAGCGCCTTGTAATGTAAAAGGGTCAAAATTGGAATAGTATCGATCAAAATACTGTGATTGAGCTTTAACATAAAAATTTTTAAAGGGTTCGTATCGAATAGAAGCGGATAAAGCTGTTTGTGCGGCATCGCCCACGTGAACTCCTTTTGCATCAAAAGTTACCAATAACGAATCGTATTGTGGGATAAGAACGGTCTTATCTGAATTCCAATACCAATTACCATAAGATACCATGAATTCGGCACTTAACTTTTTAGTGATGTTGTATGCTATATCAAGTTCGCCTCCAAGATGTATGGCATCCATGCCATTAATATTCACGCGAATAGATTCTGTTGGATCATTAGGATCTGGTACGGGAACGCCATATGGGAATGGTTTGTTTTTCCAATTCGTTGCATAGCCATTTAAATTAATACCGAATTTTTTATCAGCATAATTTAATCCGCCTTCTAAGGCTAAAATAAGTTCGTTGGTTAAAATTCCAAAAAAAGCATTGGTATTATTATCAATCACATTAGAAAACTGTGGTGTTCTATTCAAGTAACCGAGATTAACATACGCACTCGCATTTTCAAATACGCGGTAGGCAACTCCACCTTTAACGGTACATCCTGGCAAAAACATCCAGTCTGTTTGATCGTTTTTCAATCCTTTTGAGGATGAGGTGTAGGTATTACCTTGATATTGAACGGTATCTCCAGCTCCAATTCGCAAGGTAGTATCTCCTATTTCCAATACTCTTTTTTGGAAATAATCAATGCCTTTGTATCCGTTTAAGATACCAGTTACGTTAACAAAAAACGATAATTTGTCCCCAGTATAGGCCATTTGGCCGAATGCGCCAGTCCATTGTACCAATCCACTTCGGTCGGCATTAAAGCTGTTTTTAGCAATTTTATCACCCACTCTTTTCATTGGAGAACTTGCATTTTTATTCGCATTGTCAACGTAATAATCGCCACCTAACAAGTCGTGCACAACTTGGTAATGTCTGCCTTCATAATATCTAAAATCGATTCCACCGGAGAATTCAAATTCCTTTGATAACTCGTAGTTAAACTGGCCCAAATATCCTACCCAAAAATGATTGTTGATACTAGCCAGTAGGATTTGACTAGATTTTATTTCAGTAGGGTGATACTGTGCATCTGTGTTAGGCGTTCCAAATAAAGAATTGACTTTATTGTATTGCTCCATTAAATCCCAATCGATTAAATTATTCGAATCTCTTAGCAGGGCGGATGAATTATAAATGCTTGTTCCGCCACCTCGTCCGATTGATACATAGGCCAAATTGGAAATGGATAACTTTTCATTTACTTTCCAAAAATCTTTTAAGGTGAGTTGGGGTTTGGAGTAAAAGTTTAATCGTTCATTAAGTAATTCTTTTTTACCATTATGTGTTCGATATCCCCAATGCTGGTTATACCTTACTCCCATATCAAATAGATTTATATTGGTATCAATAGATGTTCCCAATTGTCTTGCTGCATCTTTATCCCAATATTGTATTGCTTGGTTATATGAACGCTGGCCATGTTGTTGTGGTGCAGCAAAACCAGAAAGGGTTATTAAATGTGAATTTATTTTTTTTGAAACTTTTAAGTATCCAAAAAATCCTTGACTTGGAGTTCCGTATACCCAACCATCAGTTTGCTTATAGGATGTTGATACCGTTAATCCCCAGCCTTTTTTGGTCATGCCAGTATTGTACGAAAAGTTTGTGCGGAGTAAATTTCCTGTACCATATTCTTGCTTAAAACTGCCGCCTTTTTTATTCCCAATGCCTTGAGTAATAATATTGATCGTTCCTCCAATCGAAGGCATAGCAATTTTTGTAGCGCCTAATCCTCTCTGAACTTGCATCTGGGCAGTAATAGCATCTAATCCAAACCAGTTCGACCAATAAACAGCGCCATTCTCCATGTCGTTTACTGGCACACCGTCAATCATTACGCCCACATTTCGTTGATCAAAACCGCGTACATTTATCCTAGCATCGCCATCGCCACCACCCTGTGTTGTAGCATAAACGCCGGCTGTACCATTCAACAACATCGGTAAATCTCTTGACCCTAATTCTTCTGCAATTTTTTGGAGTGATATTTTGGTTACGGCTACCGGAACATTGCCTTCATTTACAAGGTTTCCAATCACCTTGACTTCTTCAAATTCTTGATTGTCTCCAAGGACGATCGTTCGAGTAATGGTTGATTTATTGATAGTTACTTGCTCCGAAATGGGTTCAAAGCCTATCATGTTTATATTGGCGATATACCCTCCAAAACTTATATTGTCAAACAAGCAAATGCCTTCAGCATTCGTAATGCCTTTGAAAATAGTACTCGGATTGGTTTCGCTGGTTAAAATAAGTTTAGCGCCAACAATTTGCTCCTTATTTACATCCATAACGCTAAATGTAATTGAACCCTTATTTTGTCCAAATAGAGAGGAAACTAATAAGCAGAAAATAATGAGCAGCTTGGATTTCATGGCGACAATAAAATAAAAAAGGCCCTTACGGACCTTTTATTTTGTTTTTAATTATCTTACGATTACTCTTTTAATTTCCTGAGCACCATTCTTCATGGTGATTTTCAAGAAGTACACCCCATTATTTCCGTTGATATCAATAACAAGGAGAGGCTTATTGGAATACGTATTTGTGAAGAGACGCTGACCTAATGCACTTAGCACTTCAACAGACTTTATATTTTCTGAGTTTTTCAGATAAACAACACCACTGCTCGGATTTGGATATAAAAGTATTTCGAGATTGCTGGTTTCATCAATACTAGCAGGATTACATTGACATTCGTGTGTCCCTAATGATGTCCAGTTACCGTCTAAAATAGGATTTCCACTCGTTCCTAAGATTGGATTTCCGTTGGCATCTAAACGCTCGATAACTGCTGGAATGGAGTCCCACTCTAATAAAGGATCAAAAAATCCAACCATGGTTGTTGCCCCTTTTTGTACTGTTCCTTTGCGCAACATGGAGTGATCTTTAGTGATTAATACTCCTGCACCGTTGTTGTAAGGAAAAGTGGAAGACCATGCTCCGTCGTTTCCTGCAGAAGAACCTGTTTCGTTGGCCGGATTCTCGCCGATTTTGCCAAATATATCGACAATAGCAAAACCAGGTACATTCGTTGGATTGATAACGGTGGTTGCGGTTGAAGGTAAAGTTCCTTTGGCTAAAACAATAGCATCGTTACCATTCCAGTACCAAGCATTGGAAGTATTGTAAACTGCGCAATAAAAACCATCTGCACGTGCTTGTAAAGAGTCCCAAATGGGTGCCTCTTGACCAGTTCCGTTGGGATCTAATTTCTCAAGTACACCAACATAGACACTATGAGGTGCAATTGTTCCTGTCAATTGAACTGAGTTGGCTACAGTAGCTGATGTAGCGCCATTAGAGTATCGGGATACAAAATAGCCGCTTAGATTAATGGCTTGACTAGTGGGATTGTAGATTTCTAAAGCCTTGTTGTTAGACCATCCCTCTACATATTCCGAAATAAAAAGTTCCGAACAATTGCCTTGGGCAGAAAGAGTGTTTAAAAGAAGGAGAAACCCGAGTGTAAATGTTGTCTTCATATCTTGTTTTTATTTTCACAAAAGTAAGTTTATTTTTTTTTGAATACGCCTTTTTAAAAAGTTTAATCTAATTTTCTAATAGACTTAATACTAATTAAACTTTATACATTAATTTCGGACATTAAATATTGTAAAATGAAGCACTTTTTTTGTTTATTATTTCTTGTTGGTTTAAAGATTACTGCGCAGCAAATCACCGTCGAGAAAATCTGGAAAAAATATGAATACTATCCGAAAGGGGTAGAAGATTTTAAGTCGATGAAAGACGGAGAACATTATTCCCGGATTGGTGAAGATGGCTCTATATTAATTTACAAATTAATGGATGCAAATGATAAAGGGGAAGTGCTTATTGATAAAAATTCCTTGGTTTATAACGATTCGATAATCGCATATGAAGATTACGAATTTAATAGCGATGAAACGAAGGTCTTATTTATGACCAACATAAAACCTATTTACCGTAGAAGTTATACGGCAATTTATTACCTGTATGATATCAAAACTAAGCAATTAGTGCCATTAGATGATAAGCATAAGCCACAAACATTAGCAGAATATTCTCCCGACGGAAAGAGTGTTTCATTTATTCATGGCAATGATATTTTCGTAAAGGAATTGGCAAGCGGAAAATCAATTAAACTGACGGAAGGTGGCAAGAGAAATAAAATCATCAATGGTACAAGCGATTGGGTGTATGAGGAAGAATTTGGCATTACAAAAGCCTACGCATGGTCGCCAGATTCTAAATGGATTAGTTTCTTGCGCTTTAATGAAAAGGAGGTAAAGGAATTTAATTTGACCTATTATAAAGGCTTGTATCCTGAAGAATATAAGTACAAATACCCAAAAGCTGGAGAAGACAACAGTGAGGTTACTGCCCATTTGATTAATGTTCAAAAGAAAAGTATTACGCCGATTAATTTGGGTGAATATGAATATATCCCAAGATTGTCATGGGCAGGGAATGCCAATAAACTCGTTTTACTGACCTTAAATCGCCACCAAAATCACCTTAAATACCATTTGATTGATTTGACAGCAAAAAAAATGACACAAAAAATATTTTATGAGGAAACATCTACTACCTATGTTGAAATTGACAATAATTTACTGGTGCTTAAAGATGGGAATACGATATTAAGAACGAGCGAAATGGATGGGTATAATCATATTTACCAACTCGATTTTAATGGTAAAAGCACTCAAATAACGAAGGGAAATTGGGATGTAATTGATTTATACGGAATAGATGAGCTAAGTAATACCGTTTACTATTCTTCCGCGGAAGTATCTCCAATGGTGAAAACAATTCATTCTATTCAACGAGATGGCGCGAATAAAACCACCGTTTCAAAGTCAATTGGCTGGAATGATGCATCATTCACTTCAGGCTATAAGTACATGGTGCTTACACATTCTCAGGCCAATAATCCACCGGTTTATTCTTTAATGAAAAATGATGGTGGTTTTGTGAGAATATTAGAAGATAACGAAGAATTGAACCGAACGCTTTCTACCTTAACATTGAGTAAAAAAGAGTTCATTACTTTTGATGTAAATGGCAATACCCTCAACGCTTGGATAATGAAGCCAGCTAATTTTAATGCCGCTAACAAATACCCAGTTTATATGACTTTATATGGAGGTCCTGGGCACAACGAGGTTGTAGATGCGTGGGATAATGCAGATTATATGTACCATCAGTTACTCACACAAAAAGGGTACATTGTTATTTGCATTGAACCTAGAGGAACACTTTACAGGGGCGCAGCCTTTAAAAAGTCCACTTATTTACAGTTAGGTAAATTAGAGACCGAGGATTTAATTGCAACAGCAAAAGAGATACAAGGATTTTCATACGTTGATCCGCAACGAATTGGTGTGATGGGTTGGAGTTATGGTGGTTTCATGGCTTCCCTAGCCATCACCAAAGGAGCGGATGTTTTTAAAATGGCTATAGCTGTTGCCCCTGTTACTAATTGGCGCAATTATGATAACATTTATACCGAACGATTCATGCGAACTCCAAAGGAAAATCCAGACGGATATGATGCTAATTCACCCGTTAATTTTGTAAATCTATTTAAAGGCAAGTTTTTACTGATTCATGGATCGGCAGATGATAATGTGCATTATCAAAATTCAATGGAATTGGTTAATGCCATGGTAAAAGCGGATAAGCAATTTGATTTATTTATTTATCCTAACCGAAATCATGGTATTTATGGCGGAAATACACGTAACCATTTGTTTAACATGATGTTGAATTTCATCGAGAAGAACCTTTAACACCATCGTTTTTCATCTTCACACAGGATATTTTTTTTAAAATGGTAGGTTTCGAAATCGATCATAAAATTTATTTCAGTTTCTTTAGATAATAGAACAAATTTGTTTTGTAATTTTAAGGCGATTAAAAATTAATTTTCAAAAATGAGTGAAGTTGCAAGGTTAGAATTGGACGGGAAAATATATGAGCTGCCAGTTATTACAGGATCGGAAAATGAAAAAGCGATCGATATTTCAAAACTAAGGGATTTGTCGGGGTATATTACTCTTGACTCTGGTTACAAGAATACCGGAGCCACCAAAAGTGCTATTACCTTTTTAGATGGTGAAGAGGGTATTTTGCATTACCGTGGTTATTCAATCGAACAGTTGGCCTCTAAAGCAAGTTTTATGGAAGTGTCCTATTTGCTTATTTATGGCGAATTACCAACTCAAAATGAATTAAACGATTTTGAAAAGAGCATAAAGAAGCACACCTTGGTGAGCGAAGATATGAAGCAATTTTTTGAAGCATACCCAGCGAAAGCACATCCGATGGGCGTTTTGTCGTCAATGATATCCTCTCTTTCTACATTTTATCCTGAATCCTTGGATCCAAATAGAAGCAAAGAGGCGAAAAATTTAACAATACATCGATTGATTGCTAAATTACCAACCTTGGCAGCATGGTCTTTTAAAAATTCTTTGAGCCACCCCTTCATGTATCCAAGAAACGAATACGATTATTGTGAGAATTTTCTTTACATGATGTTCGCAATGCCGACGGAAGAATACAAGGTGCATCCAGTGGTTGTTGAAGCATTAAATACCTTATTAATTTTACATGCTGATCACGAACAAAATTGTTCAACATCTACGGTTCGTATCGTTGGTTCCTCTCAAGCAAACTTATATTCAACAGTATCCGCTGGTATTTCAGCTCTTTGGGGACCATTGCATGGTGGGGCAAATCAAGAAGTTATCGAAATGCTTGAACAAATTAACAATGATGGAGGGAATGTCGATAAATGGGTAGCAAAAGCGAAAGATAAAGCTGATCCTTTTAGATTAATGGGCTTTGGGCATCGTGTTTACAAAAACTTTGATCCGCGTGCAAATATCATTAAGAAAGCCTGTGATGATGTGTTGGAAAAATTAAACATCAACGATCCTTTGCTAGCTATTGCAAAGAAATTAGAAAAGGTTGCGCTAGAAGATGAGTATTTCAAAGAGCGAAACTTATACCCAAATGTTGATTTCTATTCAGGTATTATTTATAAAGCACTTGGGATTCCAACTGAAATGTTTACGGTAATGTTTGCGCTAGGTCGCCTTCCGGGATGGGTTGCTCAGTGGAAAGAAATGACCGAAAACAAAGAGCCAATTGGTCGACCAAGACAAGTATATGTAGGGCATACCTCCCGAGAATATATCGACATTTCTAAAAGATAATAGCTAGCCCTTACGACTTTGTGTTTTCGTTGGCCTTACTTTTATATTCTTTCAGGCTGCCTGAAAATGTTTCGTAAGATCTAAAGGTGCATGGAATATCACCATTGTAGATATTGTATTTTTTTCCTGGACGAAGACCAATTGATTTAGGGCCATCTTCATTGGAGGTAATAATCCAAGTAGTAGAGGGATTCATGGTGTTTTTAAGCCAGTCGCCAATTCCTGAATATAAATCCAATACATCTGCTTCTAGGCGTTGTCCGTAAGGCGGATTTGTTAAAATAAAAATATCTTCCTCTTGTTTTTGAATCTCGCTGTAATCTAAGGCTGAAATGGCAATTAATTTTCCAAAACTCATGGCGCGAAGATTAGCCCTAGTTTTTAGGACCATTTCGTCGGCGATGTCGGACCCAAAAATTCGGCACGGAAGAACCCGCGCATTTTTAGGAGCATCATTATAAATTTTATCCCATAATTTCTGATCAAAGTTTTTGAGGTTCTTAAAAGCATAGTGTTGTCTTTCAATGGACGAAGGCACTCCGGCTGCAAGAAGCGCTGCTTCAATTAAAATAGTTCCTGAACCACAAAAAGGATCTAAAAAAGTTGTCTTTTTATCCCAACCAGATAACCTTATCAAGCAGGCTGCTACCACTTCATTTAAGGGCGCTGATCCTGTTTCTGTGCGATAACCTCTGTGAAAGAGTGGCGCTCCGCTTGTATTAATAGAAAGGGTTAACATGTTTTCCCGAATATACAAGTCAATTAATATGTTCGGGGTCTTTAATTCAATAGATGGTCGATCCATATTACTATCTCGGAAACAATCTATTATCGCATCTTTTACCAATAAAAAAGGATAATGCGTATTTTTAAATAAACTTGAATTAATAGCGCCTTTTATGGCAAAGGTTTGATTGCTTCTAAAAAAGCTAGTCCAATCAATCTGAGCCGCTTTTTTGTAAACATCTTGTTCGTCATGAATTCTAAATTGTGCGATTTCAACTAATATGGAGATGGCGCAACGCGAGTGTAGGTTCAAATAATACACATCTTCCCATGTGCCCTTAATCTGAACGGCACGATTTAATTTAGTGATGTCTTTGTACCCTAATTCAGTTAATTCTTCAGTCAAAGTATCTTCAAAGCCAAAGAAGCATTTTAGGGTGATAGAAATAGAATCTTTTGTTAAATTATTGAGAGTTATCATTTTTATAAATTAAGCGCCTAAATTTGTACAAAAGAACAAAATTGAAAGCGTTTTTAGGGTTATTACTGATACTATTTTTTTTAAAGGGCCATTTCTGTTTCGCTCAACGGGGTGTAGGCTTGGTTTTAAGTGGTGGTGGCGCATCGGGTTTAACACATATTGGAGTTCTAAAAGCGCTCGAAGAACGCGGTATTCCAATTGATTATATTTCAGGTACTTCAGCGGGTGCTTTGGTTGGTGGATTATATGTTGCGGGCTATTCTCCGAAAGAAATTGAGGAGTTTGTGTTAAGTGAAGAATTTCAATTAATGAGTACTGGCAAGATAAATTCAGAAAAGCGATTTTTATTTAATGAAGAGGATTTCAATGCCGGACTTTTTAGTTTTAACGTTTCAAAAGATTCCATATTACGGAAGTCCATTCCGCTAAATTTCGTGAACCCAGCATTATTAGATTTTGAAATGGCTCGAACTTTCGGCGTCGTTAGCGCATGCAATGGGTCATATTTTGATTCTTTATTTGTTCCATTCCGTTGTGTAGCATCGGATATTGTCAATAAAAAAAGCACTGTTTTTAAAGCTGGTAATTTAAACGAAGCCATCCGAGCATCCATGACTTTCCCCTTTTATCTAAATCCGATTAAGGTCAATGGTATTATTTATTTTGATGGAGGTTTATATAACAACTTTCCTGTTAATGTCATGTATTCTGAGTTTAACCCCGATTATATCATTGGTAGCAATTGTGCAGTAAGTGCCTCCAAGCCAAACGAAAAAGACTTTATTGGCTTAATTCAGCACATGATGGAAACCCCAACAGAGTATAAATTGCCTTGTACGCAAGGCATCATAATTCGAACAAATACTGCGGTTGGCACTTTTGAGTTTGATGAGGTGAAACAGGCAATAGAAGATGGTTATCGTGCTACAATTCTTGTTATAGATTCCATAGAGATGCAGATAAAAAGTAGGGTTAGCGCCGAGGAACTAAGGCATAAAAGAGCCGTTTTTAAGCAGAAAACTCGCCCCTTAGTAGTGAGCTCCATCACTATTGATAGCAATGAGAAGAGAAACCTTAGCTTTGCTGGCAAATCACTTTATTCTAAAAACAAGGTGGGTGGATTGTCTGCCGATTTACTTCAGAAAAGGTATTTTCGTTTGTCCTCAAATCCTCAAATAGAATTCATGTATCCTACATTTGGTTTAAAGGAAGATTCAAGCTTTAACCTGAATTTGTTTGTTCGTAAATCGAATGATTTTAAGGTTGATATTGGCGGACACCTTTGCTCTCGATCTGTAAATACGGGGTATATCGGTCTAACGTATCGCCGATTGGGCAAAGCTGCTAGTTCCATACAAGCTGAAACGTATTTTGGTAAGTTTTATGGCTCAGCAAAAATGGAAGCGAAAATCGATTTCCCGTCTGTTTTTCCGGTCTCTATTGCTACCTATTTTGTTTTAAATAGGTGGGATTATTTTCGAAGTTTCGCCACATTTTTTGAAGATGTACAACCCTCTTTCTTAGTTCAGAATGAGTTATATTTTGGGGCGAAATTAAAACACCCCATCTCAAATAATGCTAAAGGAACGTTTGAATTTAGGCGATTTAAATTAATTGATGAATATTATCAAACCACTCAGTTTAATAATAAAGATACGACAGATGAAACGATTTTATTGGGCAATAATATTAGCTACGAATTTCTCAATAATACCTTGAATAGAAAACAATTTGCCTCAGCCGGAACGCTAATCAATGTCAAAATTCGCTATGTTCGCTCTCAAGAGCGCACTACACCAGGATCTACAGCTGTTTTTGATTCAATTGTAAGAATGCCACATAATTGGCTTAACCTAAGCGCAGAATTTCAACATTATTTTTTCCCAAAGTCGCCAATTCATTTCGGACTTCATTTTAAGGGAATGTTAAATAGTCAGTCGCTTTTTGCGAATTACACAGCAAGTTTACTCTCCTTGCCTTCGTTTTCTGTTCTGCCAGATATGGAGACCTATTTTCTTCCTGAATATCGTTCTCCGCAGCACTTTGGCTTAGGATTAAATTTAGTGGGTAAGCTAAGTAAGCATATGGAGTTGAGGATTGATGCGTATTATTACCAGCCACTTTTAATTTTACAGAAAAATAACGATGGTACAATTGAATACTCGCAGCCTTTTGAAGGAAGTTCTTATATCGCATCCTCTTCTTTGATCTATCATTCGCTTCTCGGTCCGCTCAGAGCAACCGTTAATTATTTCCCTCAGCAAATTAATCCCTTAGCATTCCAAGTTAGTTTTGGATATGTTTTATTTAATGAGAGGGCTGTACGCTAATCTGATTATTTATATTTGCACAAATATTTTATATGGAAAAAATAATCTGTGGTATTCAACAAATGGGAATTGGGGTACCGGATGTTAAAGAAATATGGGCTTGGTATCGAATGCAATTTGGCATGGACATCAAAATATTTGAAGAGGCGGCTGAAGCACCATTAATGGTTAAATACACAGGAGATAAAGTGCAAGCTAGAACTGCTACACTTGCGTTAAGCATGGATGGCGGTGGCGGATTTGAAATCTGGCAATATACATCAAGGGTAACAACTAAAGCTTCTTTTGATATACGCATGGGCGATTTTGGTCTTTTTGCCTGCAAAATTAAATCACGAGATGTGGCAAAATCTTTCGCCTATATGACCAATAATAAGGTGAATATTTTGAGCGCACCTCAGAAAGATAGTTCTGGGAGTTGGTCTTTCTTTCTAAAGGATCCAAATGGAAATTTATTTCAAGTGGTTGAAAGCGCTGAGTGGTTCAGTAATACGAAACACCCATCCTATTGTGGTGGCGTTGCTGGTGCAATTATTGGCGTTTCTAATATGGAGAAATCCTTGGCTTTTTACCAAGGTATATTAGATTATGATGGAGTTGAGTTGGATCAGACGGATACTTTTGATGATTTTTCAATGCTAGATGGAGGAAATAGAGCAATGCGCCGTGTGCGGATTTTTCATAATCAAGCCCGACGCGGGCCTTTCTCTCGCTTGTTGGGGCCTTCGCAAATTGAACTTGTTCAATTGTCAGACTTAACAGGATCCAAACGCATTTTTCAGGATAGAATGTGGGGAGATTGGGGCTTCATTCACCTGTGTTTTGATGTGCAAGGTATGGATTCGCTCAAAGAAGAATGTAGTGCTATGGGCTACTCTTTTACTGTTGATAGTGCAGAAACATTTGATATGGGTGAAGCAGGAGGACGATTTTCGTATGTTGAAGATCCTGATGGCGCGCTTATTGAATTTGTAGAAACGCACAAGGTTCCCGTTCTTAAGAAACTTGGGTGGTATATTCATTTGAAAAATAAACCGAAAGGAAAGTCATTGCCGCGCTGGATACTCTTGGCTATGGGAATGAATCGCGTTAAATAATGCTTATTTAATCCTTGAATTTACTGCTTCGTAAACAACATGCTGTATTTTAGTACGAATCCCCATGTCCCTTAATTTCCAATTTTCTTGATCTGGATTCACTCTATTTGATAAAAATACGACAATGACATCGTCTTTTGGATCTGCCCAAGCTAAGGTGCCGGTAAATCCAGAATGTCCAAAACTTACGGAAGATGCTAATTCATCACAGGTGCCACCGCCGCTAGCATTTGGTCTATCGAAACCGGCCCCCCTTTTATTGCCCGGAAATTGAACTCGTGTAAAATCGTTTATGGTTTTTTCACTGAAAAATTTCAGGCCAGCATATTCTCCCTTATTTAAAAACAATTGCATAATACTGGCTAAATCAGTTGCATTAGAAAAAATTCCGGCATGTCCAGCTACTCCGCCAAGCATTGCTGCCCCTGGATCGTGTACATATCCATGAATCAATTGTTTTCTAAAAGCCTTATCATTTTCTGTTGGTGCTATTTGTGCCTTAGAGAAAAAATTTAAGGGTAGGTAGCGCGCATACCTAAGGCCCATTGGCATGTAAATGTTAGAAAGTAAATAATCGTTTTGTTTCTGTTGGACAATCTTTTCATTTATTTTTTGAATAAAATAAAAGCATAAATCCGAATACACATATTTCTTGATCCCTAAGGGTGTATTTATAATCTGCTTATAAATGGTATCAACATAATCGTTTCTCATATAAATACCGTCAGCAACCTTTAATTCGTAGCCTGCTTTTTTATCAGTAGCGTAAATAGACGGAAGTAGGGTTCCATTGCTCATCGATTTGCTGTAAAATTTAATAAACGGTGTCAAACCTGCTTGATGCGCTAACATTTCTCGGATATTGATTTGTGAATATGGACCATTGCCCGTTACTTCTGGGATGTAATCCCCCAATTTTTTGTCGATGTTGAGCAAACCTTCATCGCACAAATGCATCGTGAGTAAAGTAGAAGCCGCAATTTTTGTAATCGAGGCAATATCATATAAATCGGTGTCTTTTACCTTATTTCCATCTTTTGTTTGCTCCCCAAAACTTTTTCTGTAAATGATGCTCCCTTTAACCGAAACCACTACTTGACAACCCGGATAGGCTCCACTTGCTATTCCATTTAAAGCAATTTCATCAATTTTTTTTAAGCGTGCAGCGTCAATTCCGAGTTCTTCAGGTAATCCAAATTTTAAGCGCCCATTTACTTTTGTGCTTATTCCATCACCTATTTTAAAATTGCTCATTGCTTTTGTCAACTTTCCTTCCGCTGCAGTTGCGCCAAAAAGAAGCTGAGCCACTCTATCTTGCGCTAAATAATGATTCTCCTTTGCCCAAATAATAACGTCAACTTTTGTTGAATCTAACTTTTCAAATATAGCCTCATTGCCAAACAGTATTACTATTTTGATTTGATTTGCTGGCAGCCTATTGATCACCTTTAAATGTTCTGCATTTATGGTGTTCTCTTGACCTTTTAATCCCTCAGCATGCAGTGAAATTATACATATGTCATTTAATTTTATCCTGTTTATCGTGCTATCTGCCAATTCATTGGAGGAAAGTACTTGATGGCTTTCGAAGTCTGCAAATAAACCCATAGTTTGATGAAAATCTTGTGAAGAGCCACCGATACTGATTGCGGCAATTTTCCGATTCAATCTTCCTAAGGGTAAGATTAAGTCCTTGTTTTTCAAGATAACGATTGATTTTTCAATCGTAATTGCTTGTTCCGCTTCGCTCTTATTATTTAAATACGATAGTTCTTCACTATACCAATTTTTTGGACCTTCTTTCAGTAATAGTTTTCTTTTGTCGGTTAGCGTGTTAATGCAAAATGAAAAAATAAATAAAGCTAGAAAAAAGAGTAAAGAGGCAGGAATTAACTTTTTCATTATTAAAATCAGTTTAAAACAAAATTAATGGATTCTACGTGTTTAGAACATTATTTAGTTTAATTCAAAAAAAATAAATTAAAGTGTCACATTTACACTTTCTCAATTTACAAATAATATTTAAATATCGCTAATTTATTTCTTAACACCCTATTTATTAATTGTTCGTAAAAACTTAAAAAAAAGGCATGCATTTCAGTAACTTGAGCTTAATTTTGTTCTTTTAATGAGTCGTATAACCTAGAAAATACAATGGCAAAAATCGGAAATTTTATAGGCGCAGGTGATTTATCTCGTTCTATTGGGCTTAAGAATTTAGCAAATGAATTTTGGAACCTCTCTCCAGCTGAATTAATTGAAGATTGTATTTTACAGGGTGATGGAATGCTTACTGATACAGGTGCATTGGCGATTGAAACTGGAGAATTTACAGGTCGTTCACCAAAAGATAGGTACATTGTTTCGGACGCGATAACGGAATCGGAGGTATGGTGGGGTGATGTAAATATTGCCTATTCTCCTGATAAGTTTGATGCGCTGCATCAAAAAATGGTAAGCCATTTAGAAAAACAAGACATTTATGTTCGCGATGTTTTTGCCTGCGCTGATAATGAATACCGCATGAACATTAGGGTGGTGACAGAAACGCCATGGTCCAATTTATTTGCATACAACATGTTTTTGAGACCATTAAACGATGAATTATCACAGCTTATCCCAGATTGGCACATCCTATGTGTTCCAAGTTTTATGGCTATTCCTGAAGAAGATGGAACGCGGCAATCCAATTTTGCAATATTAAATTTCACAAAAAAAATAATTCTTATCGGCGGCACCGGATATACCGGAGAAATAAAGAAAGGAATATTTTCTGCTCTAAATTTCATTCTCCCATACGAAAAGAAGGTTCTCTCAATGCACTGTTCTGCCAATATTGGTGAAGATGGCGACACAGCAATATTTTTTGGTTTATCTGGAACGGGAAAAACAACCCTATCTTCCGATCCCAACAGGCGTTTGATTGGTGATGATGAACATGGTTGGTCTGATCATGCTGTTTTTAACTTTGAAGGTGGTTGTTATGCAAAAACGATCGATTTATCTCGGGAAAAAGAACCGCAAATTTATGATGCAATTCGATTTGGCGCCTTGCTTGAAAACATAGGGTTTGTTGATGGAACCTCTGAGCCTGATTATACCGATGGATCGATTACAGAAAATACCCGCGTATCTTATCCAATCCATCATATAGAAAATATTGTTGTTCCATCTATTGGCAAAGAACCTAAGAATATCTTTTTTCTAACCGCAGATGCTTTTGGAGTATTGCCTCCAATATCCAAGCTTACTCATGAGCAAGCGATGTATCACTTTATGTCGGGATATACAGCAAAAGTCGCTGGTACTGAAGTTGGTGTTACAGAGCCTACCACTACCTTTTCTGCTGGTTTTGGCGCTGCTTTTTTACCCCTGCACCCAGCAAAATATGCTAAATTACTTGGCGATAAATTAGAAAAATCAAGTTGTAAGGTTTGGCTAATTAATACCGGTTGGACAGGTGGAGCGTATGGAACAGGTTCAAGAATCAAATTGGCCTACACACGCGCACTCATAACTGCAGCATTAACTGGGAAATTTGACCATGTCGTTTTTGAAACGTTGCCAGTTTTTGACTTGGAATTTCCTAGCACTTGTGAAGGGGTTCCTTCCGAATTGTTGAATCCAAGAAATACTTGGTCGTCCCCATCGCTTTACGATGAAACAGCCAATAATCTCGCCGCTAAGTTTGTTAAGAACTTTGAGAAATTTGCCGCGGAAACGGACCTTAAAATTCTTAATGCTGCTCCGAAAGTATTGGCATAGTTTCATATAATTGCTTGCTTTTTCTATTTCTTATCCCACGAGTAAGGTATTTAATTCTTTTATTTGCATATGAATTATTTGGATTTTTTAGAGTCGGAAGCAATTTTTTCTCTTCGAGAAGTAGCCGCTCAATTCAAAAGACCAGTATTATTGTTCAGTGGTGGAAAAGATAGTATCTGTATGGTTCATCTTTGCAAAAAAGCATTTTATCCCGCTAAATTCCCTTTCCCCCTTATGCACATAGATACAGGACATAATTTTCCTGAAACACTCGAATTTCGCGATGATTTGGTAAAGGAATTGAAAGAGACCTTAATCGTTCGCCTGGTGGAGGAGACCATGATTCAAAAAGGAATTAAGGATGCGGAAGGAAAATTTCCTTCTCGAAATGCTTTTCAATCCCTTACTTTATTGGATGCTATTAAAGAATTCAAATTCGACGCATGTATTGGTGGTGCTAGACGGGACGAGGAAAAATCTCGCGCCAAAGAAAGGATGTTTTCCTTACGTGATAAAACAGGTAAATGGGATCCAGATAATCAGCGCCCTGAAGTTTGGAATGTCGTGAATGCCCATTTGAATGAGGGTGAGAATATGCGTGTGTTTCCGCTTTCTAATTGGACAGAATTGGATGTGTGGGCTTATATTCAACGCGAAAAAATTGCTTTACCCTCCTTGTATTTTTCGCACGAACGAGCATGTATTGAAACATCTGATGGGCACCTTATGAATGTAAATGAATTTGTTTCTTTAAGTCCTGCCGATAACATCCTTACTGAAAAGGTTCGCTATCGTACAATTGGTGATATGACCTGCACCGCTGCGGTAAGAAGTACTGCAACGACGGTGGAGGAAATCATTAACGAATTAAAAAGAACAAAAATTTCCGAGCGGGGGGCAACTCGAATTGATGACCGGATTAGTGATGCGGGAATGGAAGATAGAAAAAGAGAAGGGTACTTTTAAGCACTTTGTTAAATTATGAAACTAATTCGATTATTTACTGCTGGAAATGTTGATGATGGTAAAAGTACCTTAATCGGTCGCTTGCTCCTTGACTCCGGTGCAGTATCTACCGATATTATTCAAGGCTTGACAAAGATCAATGAACTTGGTCAGGAGAATCCGGAAATTGATTTGGCTTTTCTAACAGATGGTCTCAGAGCAGAACGAGCCTTAGGCATTACCATAGATGTGGCGTACAAGTTTTTTTCTACTCAAAAGAATAAATACATCATTGCAGATACACCCGGGCACTTCGAATACACTAGAAATATGTTTACCGGTGCTTCACGTTGTGATGTGGCCATTATTCTTGTAGATGTTACTATTGGCATTACAGAACAGACGAAACGTCATTGCTTGATAGTATCCTTACTGGGTATAAAACACGTTATTTTTGCCATTAATAAAATGGATCTGAAGCAGTATGCTGAACCTATTTTTGAAGATATTAAAACGAACTTACTTGAGCTGTGCAAGGAGCTGAAGATTGATGCACCAACGGTTCTGCCGATGAGTGCATTGAAAGGCGATAATGTGGTGGAAAAGTCTACTTTTCTATCTTGGTTTAAGGGACCTACCTTGTTTGATTATTTGGAAAATAGCATTCATCATAATGTGCATGAAAATAAATTGCTGCGCTTTCAAGTGCAGTACCTTATTCATGCTGATCATACTATTGGCTATGCTGGACGAATAGAGCATGGCGTTTTTCGTGTCGGACAAGAAGTATTAGTAGGGTCAACAGGTCAACTAAAATGCATTCAGAACATTGTTCACAATACTCAATCCGTGTCTTTCGCAGAGGAAGGAATGTGCGTTTCTTTTTATTTTGACAATCAAACCGAACTAAAAAGAGGAGATATATTGTCAGCTGTTGCTTTTGCACCAACTGTTGGAAATCGCTTCACAACTACTATTTGTTGGATGTCTGATAAATGCAGTGATTTGAAAACGGAGTATTTACTCCAAATAGGTGCTATATCTGTTGGAGTAAAAATTAGTACTGTTCAACAAAAACTTCTTGAAAATAATAATAATTCGGAAAATTTATTGCTCAATGATATCGCAAGGGTAGTAATCGAAACGGAATCTAAAATCGTATTTGATCGATATGAAGAAGCGAAAGCAAGCGGAAGTTTTATCTTAATTGACCCTTCTAATTACGCTACGCTTGCAGCAGGAATTATTTGTTAGGTCAAAAAAAAACCCCGGTAAACCGAGGTTAATACTTATCTTTTGTGCAGACCTTCGTCTGAAACAGTTAATTTCTTTCTTCCTTTTCTCCTTCGAGAAGTGATTACTCGACGGCCATTTTTGGTAGCCATTCTACTTCGGAAACCATGCTTGTTTCTTCTTTTTCTTACGGAGGGTTGGAATGTTCTTTTCATTGTATAGTAACCTTAAAAACTTTCAAATTTAGGAATGCAAAGATAGGTATTTTTTGAACAAATCAAATTCTTTTATTAAAAAAAACAAAAATTTCAAATTAAACGATAAAGCAAGTTAATTTTGTACCAAATATTTAAAATGTCTGAAGGGAAAAAAGACGAGGTAAAAAGACCTAAATTAAACAAGGATAGCATTCGAAAAGCCAAGGGAATTTTTCAATACTTGAGGCCATACGCATTGTTGTATTTTGTTGGTTGGTTGTTTTTGGTTCTATCAACTACGGCAGGATTAGTATTTCCCTACTTGATGGGAAAACTCTTGGGCTCAACGGTTAGTCCTTCTGATGTCGCTGCTCCAACAGGCTTCTTAACACTAACGTCTGTCACTAGTGTTGCCACTGCTTTATTCATTTTGTTTGGTGTTCAAGCCTTATTTTCATTTTTCAGGGTGGTTATTTTCAATAACGTTACCGAAAATTCACTGCGCGATCTTAGAAATGATGCCTTTTCCAAAATGGTTTTTATGCCAATGGATTTTTTTAATACAAATAAAGTGGGGGAGCTTACTAGCAGGGTTTCTTCTGATATAACTCAAATTCAAGAGACATTGCGAACCACCATCGCTGAGTTTTTTAGGCAAATTGTAATTATTGTTGGCGGAATTTCTTTCTTATTTTTTATTTCCTGGAAATTGGCCTTAATAATGTTGGCAACCGTTCCTGTTATGGCGCTTATTGCTGTATTTTTTGGACGTTATATCCGTCGATTAAGCAAAGAAGCTCAAAATTTCTCTGCTAATTCTAATGCGATTGTCGAAGAAGCATTAACTGGAATCGCTAATGTGAAGGCTTTTACGAATGAATACTTTAATATTAATCGCTTTCGTAAAAATACCCAGGAAATGCGCGATCTAAACGTTCGTAGTGGTGTTTGGCGAGGCTTGTTTGTCTCTTTTATTATCTTTTGTCTCTTTGGTGCAATTGTATTTATCGTTTGGCAAGGACTTCTCATGACGCAAGGTGCTCATCCTGAATTATCCAAAGAAGGTTTCTATCAGTTTGTTTTATTTACGATAATGATGGGTGCTTCGGTTGGTTCTTTGCCCGATTTGTATGCGAATATTCAAAAAGCGATTGGTGCAACTGAAAACTTAATGGATATTGTGAACGGTCAATCTGAATTAGACTTACATCCTGGGACGAAAAAAAATAAAATCACAGGTGAAATCGAATTTAAAGATGTTAAATTTTCCTACCCACAACGAAATGATATGGAGGTCTTGAAGTCGGTTTCATTCAATATTCAACCCAATCAAACCTTTGCTATTGTTGGCGCGAGTGGTTCAGGAAAAACAACCATTACTAATTTACTACTCGGATTTTATAAGTCTGATGTTGGACAAGTTCTCGTTGATGGCGTTTCTGTTACTGATTACGATTTAAATCACCTTCGCGAAAATATGGCCATTGTGCCGCAGGAAGTAATGTTGTTTTCAGGAACAATTCAAGAAAATATTCGCTTTGGCCAAACTGATGCAACCGATGAACAAGTAGTTCTTGCTGCTCAGCAAGCGAATGCTTGGGAGTTTATTGAGTCCTTCCCAGATGGAATGCAAACTGAAGTAGGGGATAGGGGAATTCAATTGTCGGGCGGGCAAAAGCAACGTGTGGCTATTGCACGCGCTTTGCTGAAAAATCCTAGTATTTTAATTTTAGATGAAGCGACTTCAGCATTGGATTCTGAATCTGAAAAATTAGTGCAAGATGCCCTTCAGAATTTAATGAAAAATAGAACATCCCTCGTAATTGCTCATCGTTTAGCCACAATTCGTAAAGTTGATAAAATTTTAGTCATGCAAAATGGCGCAATCGTGGAAACAGGTACGCATCAAGAATTAATGCAGCTCAAGGGAAATTACGCTAATTTAGTGAGCTTGCAATTATTGGATAACTAAGGTGAACGCAACTACAAAACTGCTTTATGCTCGTTGAATCCATTTCTCGTACTGAATCCGCTTGTTTTTCTAAGCAACAAATTCAACTTGCCGAAAATCAAGATCAATTAGTCAATTTTATTAATCGCCCTTTTGATATAGGAAATGTTCCTGCGCAAATGAAAGATAAAAAGGCGGCTTTTTCTAATGGGCAACGTGAAATATTAGTGCGTGGATTAGAAGAGCAATATCATGGAATAAAATGCAATGATAAGGTAAGCAATGCCTTAAAGTCTCTATCAAATGTAAACACTTTCACCGTTTGTACCGGACATCAGCTTAGTCTTTTAACAGGCCCAATCTATTTCATATACAAAATTCTTCATGTGATTAAACTATGTGAAGCATTAAAAGTATCGTTTCCGACTGCTGATTTTGTCCCTGTTTTTTGGATGGCCTCAGAAGATCATGATTTTGATGAGGTAAAAGAAACGGTTCTTTTTAATCAAGTGCTGAGGTGGGATTCTACTCACAAAGGGGCTGTTGGTCGCTTTTCTACAAGTGGTTTGCAAGATGTCAAAAACAACTTAAAATCGATCTTTGGAAATAGTCGATCGAATGAGGTTCTTGACTTAATAGATGCTTACACAGGTCCACGCTACGGACAAGCATTTTTTCGCTTTATACATACTTTATTTGCAGATTTTGGCTTGGTGGTGGTGGATGGAGACAATGTTGTTTTTAAAGCTGCTTTCGCGCCAATAATTGAAAAAGAATTGGTGGAACAGTTCTCTTTTCCGTCGGTTCAGCAAGCTTCTCAATCTCTAAATGAACTGGGGCTGAAAACGCAAGTGAATCCTCGGGAGATTAATTTATTCTACCTGAGTCCGAATAGTCGTGAACGCATTCAAAAGAAAGGGGAAGACTACCAGATTGGCGAACAGACCTATACTTTTGCTCAATTAAAAAATAAATTGACGGAAAACCCAGCGGATTTTTCCCCCAATGTGATTTTACGTCCTGTTTATCAAGAGTTCATTTTACCAAACATCTGTTATGTCGGTGGGCTTGGTGAGTTGAATTATTGGCTGCAATTGAAAGGTGTTTTTGAAAAAGTAAATGTCGTTTACCCGCTCATTCAGGCACGTTCTAGCCTAATTTATATTGACCATGCCTTGGCAAATAAAATAGCTTCCTTGGGATTAACTTGGAGGGATTTTTTTGCTGATAGTCATAAAATTAGTAAAGAATTTATTAAGCGACAAGATTCCTCAGCGCTTGATTTTTCTGCAATAGATGGATTATTTGATTCGATAAAAGAACAAGTGTCTACCTTAATTTCCGACCATGAGGCCTCTTTGGCAAGTACCGTGGGGGCCGATTTATCTAAAATGCAAAACGTTCTTCAATCCATCAAAGATAAATCATGGCGAGCGGAGAAGCTAAAGCATGAAAAGTCAATAAAGGTAATTGAACAGGTAAAAGAAAAGCTATTTCCCAATGGTAACATGCAAGAACGATCAATGAATTTTTTTCAAATTTGTCCTGAAGGAAATGTGAGTGAAAAATTGCATGACATTTATAAGGCCATCAACCCAACTAATTCTGATATTAATATTGTAATTGAAACAACATGACGAAACAAAATAACATACGTGAAGTATTGGCAATGCATCCCATAATACCAGTGGTAACCTTTTCGAATTTAGAGGAGGTTGATGCAAAAATCGAGATGTTATTGCGAAACAATGTTAAGTGTATCGAAATTACCTTGCGAACTCCTGTAGCGTATGATGCGATTCAAAAAGTGAAAGAGAATTACGGGTCTGAAATCACGGTCGGTATGGGAACAGTAGTGATGGAAGCTCAAATTCGCAAAGCAATTGAATTACAGGTTGATTTCATGGTAAGTCCCGGTTTGCATGGTGGCTTGGCCGAACAATTAATGGCGAGTAAAATTGCATTTATTCCGGGTGTAGCCACGCCTAGCGATATTATTACTGGCTTGCAATATGAATGGGATACCTTCAAGTTTTTTCCTGCATTTTTGTTTGGTGGAGTAGAAGCACTGAAAACATACGGACAGGTTTTTCCGAACCTGAAGTTTTGCCCAACCGGTGGACTTACCGAAGCAACTTATCGCGATTATTTAGCCTTGGAAAATGTTATTTCTGTGGGCGGCTCGTGGTTGAAGTGAGGCTAAGCTCTTTTCAATCAAAAATAACACCTGCTTTTTTAACGCTTTTCTTGATTATGGGAAACTGTAGCCCAAATACCACATTGTATTGTGTCCACCAAAAATGTTGGGCGGCCCGATCAGCTTCGTTTATCGTTGTTCGAATATCTGGTAAATGGATAAATCCGCCTTTAAGTTCACTCTGAATAATAAAATACTTAAAAAACGCAAATTTTAAAGCTACTACGGCTCCAAATCCATAACCAGCTAAATGAAACTCATCGTATCTTGGGTTATTTAATAAGGTGGTGTTTGTTCGAGGTAAAACTATTCCTGTTCCCAAACCTTCATTTACGCTTAGCTGGAAATATTTTCTATCGAATAAAATATCGGATCGTCTAATTTCTGTGTTGAGGTAATTTAAGCCGTCTGTATGTTCAAAAAGTAAAAAGTTGGGCGCAATAACAAACGATTGCTGGTCGTAGACCCCATCGTATGCTGTTCCACTGTTCGAGATGTAACCGTCAATGGTGGAAACTTGATTTGTTTTCATTACGTATTTCATGTGGTCGACTCCTAACGAAATTTGGTAATGCGCGTTGATGAAATATCCTACGCGAAAGTTATATTGAGGAATCGTAAATTTCGTTAAACTCAAATAAACATTGGGATCAAAAGGCGATTGGCGGTCATTCGCAATTACATTACTTAAGGTGAAATTGTAGTCTGCTCCAGAAAAGGTAATGTCGCTTTTTGAGTAAGCGCCTCTGTTCCATCCCCAGTAAAAGTAGAATCTTCCTTTTTCTCCCTGCGTTTCTTTTTTGGGGGAATCTACTGCCTGAGAAAATAAAAATGATTGACTCAAGAGCAAAAATAAAGGCAGGATATAGATAACTTTCACGTGGTAAAATTAATAAAATTAAAGGTGTTTTTATTCTTTTATAATCCAGTAATTTTATAGTACATTTACACTATGAAAATGACCATCCTTTTTTTTAGCGCTGCTCTAATGATTTCATTGCTATTTTCG
Source organism: Crocinitomicaceae bacterium (assembly GCA_044336865.1). Taxonomy (GTDB): domain Bacteria; phylum Bacteroidota; class Bacteroidia; order Flavobacteriales_D; family Crocinitomicaceae; genus UBA952. The sequence continues at coordinate 24,803 of JBIIOQ010000020.1, forward strand.
TCCTGCTCTTCGAGTAAATCGTGTACTTGCGCTCAGGTTTTAGCTCAACATAAATAAACTAACTAACTAACTAACTAACTAACTAACTAATTATGGGAACATTTTACATTGTCGTGGGTATTATTGTAGTTGTTGTTTTTACTTCCTTCTTAACTGTTTCGCAAGGTAGTATTGCCGTGATTACACTTTTCGGAAAATATCAGCGTATTTTATCGCCTGGACTTCGAATGAAAATTCCGATTTTTGAAAAAGTGTATCGACAGATTTCAGTACAAAATCAGAGTATAGAAATGGAATTTCAAGCCATTACCATTGATCAAGCAAATGTTTATTTCAAAAGTATGTTGCTCTACAGTGTAATGGATGAGCAAGAAGAAACCATCAAGAAAGTCGCGTTTAAATTTATTGGTAATAGGGATTTTATGCAGGCGCTTATTCGAACCATCGAAGGATCGATACGATCGTATGTGGCGAGCCAAAAACAAGCCGAAATACTTGGTTTACGCCACGAGCTAGTGGATAGTGTAAAAAATCAAATCGATAATACCTTAGAAATGTGGGGTTACCATTTAATTGACCTTCAAATCAATGATATTACGTTTGATCAAGCGATTATTGAAAGCATGAGCCGTGTGGTTGCTTCAAACAACTTAAAAGCAGCAGCAGAAAATGAAGGTCAAGCGCTTTTAATTACTAAAACGAAAGCAGCTGAAGCTGATGGAAATGCAATTAAAATTGCAGCACTCGCCGAAAAAGAAGCGGCTATGTTGCGTGGACAAGGGGTTGCTTTATTCCGTCAAGAGGTCGCAAAAGGTATGTCTGAAGCGGCTGAACAAATGCAACAAGCAAATTTGGATACCAATGTTATTCTTTTTTCTATGTGGACAGAGGCGATTAAAAACTTTGCTGAATATGGAAAAGGAAATACCATTTTCTTAGATGGTAGTGCCGAAGGAATGCATAAAACAATGCAGCAAATCCAAGCCATGCTAACTAAAGAAAAAAAGTAAACAACGAGTTCGTATCCTGTAATGTTCCTGCGCTTATTTCTTTTTCTCGTTTTATTGGCTAACTTAAGTGTAGCCTTTAGCCAAACTCCTTTGGAAATTAAAGAAGCACAGTTAAGGGAAATTCAAATTAAAGAACGCGCGATTTCTGATGAAATCGAAGCCTTAAAACTCCAAGATTGTGTATTAAAATTAAATCAAATTGGTATTCCTCTTAGTCAGTCGCCATTAGATATTGCCGAACATTCAGCCATGATTATTGGATTTAATTGTGATCTAAAATTGGCAGCTTGGTCATTTCATGTCTTAAGTCCTGATGTTTTAGTTGGTGGTGTTTCGAGGACAAATGATTTTAGAAAAGATAGTTTAATCGAATGCGGAGATGGTATTGAGCAGGATTATTTTCGTAGGATTCCCAAGGATGATGGAACGGTAACGTATGAAAACTTTGGCTTTGATCGTGGACATTTAGCACCTTCTGCCGATTTTAGATGGTCGCAAAAAGCATTGAGTGAATCCTATTTTTATAGCAATATGACGCCACAAGCCCCCGGGTTTAACCGAGAATCTTGGGCTGAGGTGGAAGATTTAATGCGAAGAATAATGGCTAATAATCCTAAGACATATTATATTGTCACAGGACCAATTTTAGATAAAAATCTTCCGAAAGTTGAAAAAGGGACTAACAAATTACCTATCCCTGCTTTTCATTATAAAATTATTATCGATTTAACACCAGACAATCAAAAAGGAATGGCTTTTCTTATGCCGAATAAAAAATGCGATATGCCACCAAGCGCTTATGTTGTTTCTATTGATAGTATTGAAAAACTGACTGGCCTTGACTTCTTTTCTAAACTGGATCAAAGTGTAGCAGCTGGCATTGAATCAAAAGCAAATTTCTCGCTTTGGAACGCGCAAACAAAAGAGGGCGATGTGGAACCCTTGTATGTTTTTGATTTACCGAAAGGGTATTTCAATACCGCGCAAGCCATGTCAAAAGTGGGAAGCAAAGTGTCTATAATCGGAAAGGTAGTCAGTGCTAAATTCGCAGCTAAATCGCAAGCTACATTTCTTAACCTAGATCAGTCCTTTCCTCACCAACTCTTTACCGTTACGATTTGGAAAGATGCTAGACGAAATTTTAGCTATAAACCTGAAGATGATTTGAACGGAAAGTATATTGTCGTTACAGGTCTTGTTGAAATGGATAAAAATGGTCTCCCGGTCATTAATGTGACCAACGAAAAACAAATTAAACTCTGGGAGGAAGAGGAGGAATAATACACTCTTTTAAGGGAATTAAATCCGCATAATTTATTTTTAATTTATTGTTTTAAACAATTGTTTAATATAAGTGTTTAACTTTGTGTCCTAAATTGACTAAATGACATCTAGTTTATCCACTGAAGAGAAAATTAAAGCTGCAGCGAAGCAGGTTTTTATTTCGAAAGGTTTTTCGGGATGTACCTCGCGTGAGTTAGCAAAGGCATCCGGGATGAATGTGGCGCTTGTCAACTATTATTTCCGATCGAAAAATAAATTATTTCAGCTGATCTTTCAAACGGTCATGGAGGAGTTTTTTGAGTCGATGGTGAGTGTATTCTCTTCGGATTTACCCTTAAAAGAAAAGTTGAAATTTCTAATTGAGCGTGAATATGCCTTTTTATCGAAACACCCTGAAATTCCACGCTTTATCATCAACGAATTATCTAGGAAGGATACCGAATTGATTGAGTTGACACATGTTTTACCCGTGATTTATAACACCGGCATCATTGAGCAGGCCATAGAAGCCCAGAAAAAAGGAGAGATGAGACGAGTGGATATGGTGGGCATCACCTTATTGGTTATTTCCAATTGTCAATATCCCTTTATGGCCAAACCGCTGATTAAAAACCTTCACAACTTAAGCGATGAGCAATACCAACAGCACATTGAGTTGCATAAAGAAATGGTATCAGAAATGATTATCAGCTATTTATTTCCTCCATCACCAAAACCGATTAAAAAATAAAATATGAAATATAATCTCCTTATTGCCGCAGTATTTTTAAGTTCTTTTAGTTTCTTTTCTCAAGTACTTGATTTAGCTACTTGTTTAAAAATGGCAGATACTGCCAATACCAACATTCGTAACGCTCGATTAGATATCGATATCAATGTGATTCAGAAAAAAGTATATTTAGCATCTCGACTCCCAAAACTTACAGCAACAGGCGACTACAGGTACAATGCGATTATCGCTGGGCAGGTTGTTCCTGCTGAATTTTTTGGTGGACCTCCAGGTACCTACTCAACAGTACAGTTTGGTGTCCCATATAATCTTTCAAATAGCATTCAGCTTACGCAAATCCTGTACAATCCTCAATTGAATTATGGGTTTGCTGCTTTGGATATTAATCAAAAAATTGTCGCGGCTCAGGAACGTTTGATGCAGCAGGATATTAAACAGCAGGTGTCTAGCACGTATTTTAATCTTCAAGCAATTGTAAAACAGCTTGAATTCGTTGAGTCAAATATCGCTAACCTAACTAAATTAATTGCTAATCTTCAAAAATCGTACGAATTGGGATTGGTCATTGAAACGGAAGTGGACAAACTAAAAATTAGCCGTTTGACACTTCTTAACACTAAACTTTCAACGGAAGCGACAAAGACCCAATTAAGTTCTTTACTAAAGATACTTATCGGTATTAATTCGGATGGCGAATTAAGCTTAGTAAGCGATGAGATGATGGAAAATACCATTTTAGTGGATCAAAACAATATCAATCATCCGGAGCTCGAATTAATGGCCGCACAGAAAGAAATGAATGCGGAGGAAAGAAAGGGAACAAAGATGGCGTATTTGCCAAGCCTTTCATTTTATGCTTCGTACAATTACGCTTACAACATTAAGCCAAAAGATGATTTTCGAACCGGTATTAATTCTGCTTTTCTAGGTTTGCATTTAGATTGGACCCTTTTTGATGGTTTCGAAAAATACAACAAGCAAAAAATGAATGCTTTAAACAAGGATAAACTTGAAAATCAGGAAGCGTTATTGACAAAGCAGTTAGCGCTTCTTAGTGAAACTGCAAAAAATCAAATTGATGTGCAGGCGAGTTCACTCGAGACGGCCAAAGAGCAATTGGGCCTTGCTAATAAAGTGTATGCGCAAACACAAGCCCAATTTACTGCTGGAACAATTAGCAGCAACGAGTTGATACAAGCTGATAATGCGCTGCAGCAAGCCCAAACAAATGTCGTGGCTACCTACATACAGTTAAGGCAAGCAGAATTAGCTTATTTGAGATCAATAGGCAGTATTAAATAAATGGAATTGATTAATTAAAATAAAGTTTAAAATGAATAAAAGAGTCATCACAGTTGGTATCATTAGCATTGTTCTTATTTTTCTTACAGTTTTTCAATTAATAAAAAATAAAAATAAGATTGCTAAAGAAATTTACATTCACGACACATCAACCCCAATTTTGGTAGAAGATGGTCGAGCTGAAGTTCATACTTTCGACAGTCAGTTTTCCTTTCTAGGGACTTTCGAGCCTAACCGAACCAACCTAATAGGTTCAGAGGGACAAGGAAAAATAATAAGCCTTAATGTGCAAGAAGGCCAGTTGATAAATCAGGGAGCAATCTTGTTGCAATTAGACAATGAAATGCTGCAATATCAACTTGAAAATTTGGATGTTTCTATCGAAAGTCAGTCCAATGATTTGGATCGCCTTACTGTTTTAGCAAAATCGGAAGCAGTACCGGCAGTGCAATTGGAAAAAGCGAAATTGGCATTAAAATCCTCTCAAATTCAACGAAAGCAAGTGTTAAAACAATTAAGTGGAAACGTATTGAAAGCCCCTTTTTCAGGTGTTATCACTAAGAAACTAGTCGATTTAGGTTCGGTGGTCGGTATTGGAACTCCTGTTTTTGAAATCACCGATATTTCACAATTAAAATTAACGGTAAGTGTACCAGAAAGAGACATTCAAAACTTTGCGCTTAATCAGCAAGTTTCGGTAAAAGTGGATGTTTTTCCAGGAAAAGAATTTTCTGGTAAGGTATCACTGATTGGTATTCAAGCGGATAAAATGCATAATTTTAAAGTGCAAGTGTTGGTTTCTAATACCAATAAAGAATTGCGATCAGGTATGTTTGCCACTACCAGTTTATTATCTTCGAATAGCGTAACGGTCTTATCTGTTCCTCGAAAGGCCTTGGTTGGTTCCACTAAAAATCCTGCGGTTTACCTTATTAAAAATGGAAAAGCAATGCTCACTTATTTTACGGCAGGAACCTCAGATGGTGATTATATCGAAGTCATCAATGGCTTAACAAAAGATGATCGCATCATCCTGAAAGGCCAGGTTAATTTAACGGCTGGATCTCCAGTTAAAACATTGAAATAATACCGAAAATGACATTAACAGAATTATCGATAAAAAGACCGTCTTTCATAATTGTACTCTTTACCATTCTAATTGGTGGTGGTATTTTGTGCTATAAGCAGTTAAGTTATGAATTACTGCCTGATTTTTCTCCGCCAGTATTAGTAATCACTACCACTTACCCTGGGGCGTCTCCTAAAACCGTTGAAAATCAGGTTTCTAAGCCGCTCGAAGATGCCTTAAGTGGATTGGAAAACATTGCAGAGGTAACCTCTTTCTCTTTAGATAATGCATCAGTGGTATTACTTGAATTTACAGCATCTGCGGACATGGATAAGTCAATTCAGGATGCCCAACGAAAAGTAAATAACGTCGAAAATAAGTTGCCTGAGGGCGCCCTAAAGCCAGTTATTTCTAAAATAGAACCGAATGCTTCTCCTGTTCTTCAAGCAACTGTGGTAGCTTCTAAAACTTCCGATAGGGAATTGATGGCTCTTATGGAAGATCAAATTCTACCGCAAATAAAGCAGACAAAAGGAGTAGCACAAATCCAGATGATTGGGGGTGAAAATCGCGCCTTTAGAATTAATGTCGATAATGACAAATTGAAAACAATGGGGCTGACCTTATCTTCCATTAATCAGGCCATTGCGGGAGCTAACGTAGAATTTCCAACTGGAAAGGTTAACAACGATAATGATCAATTTACCGTTCGTCTTTCCGGGAAGTTTGTTTCTATTGATGAATTGGAAAATCTTATCATTTTTTCATCTAGCTCTTCCTCTATTCGCTTAAAGGATGTGGCTGAGGTGCTTGATTCGGAAATTGATAAATCAACGATTTGTCGCTTAAATGGGGTGAATGGCATTGGACTCCGAATAAGTAAGCAAAGTGATGCCAATGCGGTGAATATGGCAAACGCGACCAAAGAAAAATTGAAAACCATAGAAGAAAAATATAAAAATATTGGCCTGCGTTTTACGATAGCGACTGATACTTCCATTCCTACTTTAGAGTCTGTCGATGCGGTAATTCATGACTTAGAAATTGCTATTTTTCTTGTTGCACTGGTTATGCTCTTGTTTTTACATACGCTACGAAACGCAATCATTGTACTTATTTCTATTCCAGCGTCGTTAATTTCAACCTTTATTGTAATGTACCTGCTGGGTTATACCCTAAACCTCATGACCCTTTTAGCCATGTCTTTGGTCATTGGTATTTTGGTGGATGATTCGATTGTGGTACTTGAAAATATTTACCGGCATTTGAAGATGGGAAAAGATAAAAGAACAGCTGCTTTAGATGGTCGAAATGAAATTGGTTTTACTGCGCTTGCTATTACCTTGGTTGATGTGGTTGTTTTCTCTCCAGTTGTATTTATTGATGGTATTATTGCCGACATTCTTCGTCAGTTTTCTGTTGTAGTCGTGGTATCAACGCTCATGTCTTTACTCGTTTGTTTTACCTTGACCCCCTGGCTGGCATCACGTATGGCTAAGGATATTACCTTAAATTCAAAAAATTGGTTTCATGCGATTTTGGCCTGGTTTGAAAGAAGGGTTCTCGCTTTTACGGATGCTTATGTTGCTCTAGTTGCTTGGTCATTGAAACATAAAATAATCATGGGTTCAGCAATTTTACTCATTTTTATTGCGAGTTTCGGAACGATGGCCCTAGGGATTGTTGGTCAAGAGTTTGTTGCGCAAGGTGATCAAGGGAAATTTATGCTTAAGCTGAAATACGATAAAAGCACCACGTTTAAGGAAAATAATGCCACAACACTCCAAATTGAACAGCTCATTCTGGACCAAAAAGACATGGTGGATATTGTCTTTGCTAATATTGGTGGACCAAGCTCTGGCATGGGAGCAGCTGCTTTTGGAGTAGAAAATAAATCAGAGTTGACGGTTAAACTTAAAAAAGACATACACTTAACGTATCCGACAATTCCTTACATGAATAAAATTCGTGAGAAAATTGAAGATAAATTTCCTGGTATTCAGGTCAAGGCCATTAATATGGGAATGATCGAATCGGAGGAGGCGCCCATCGAAATATTTTTATCTTCCGATGACAGTGAATTATTGATGAAAGAAGCAAGGCGGATAAAAGGCGTTTTATTAGCCACGAAAGGGGCAAAAGATCCCGTTATTTCAACCGATGATATTACCTCAGAAATTAGGATTGAACTCGATCGCGAAAAAATGGGCCAATTAGGTTTACCAATTGCCGTTGTTGGTATGCAGTTACAAAATGGATTAACCGGGAATGATGACGCACAATTCGATGTCAATGGCGAGGAATATGCAATAAAAGTGATGCTAGATAAAGCCAATCGAGAAAATATCGACGATTTAAAGCAAATTCCTTTTACTACCACTGATGGAAAACAAGTTCTTTTAGGTGAGTTTGCCACGCTCTCAATTGATAAAGCAAATGGAAGTTTAGAGCGAAAAAACCGAATTGCCAGTACTACGATTCGTTGTTATGTACAAGGTACAGCTGCAGGGAATGTTGCCAGCGAATTAGATAAATATTTAGAGAAATCACCCTTGGATAAAAATGTCAGGATGTTATGGGGTGGAGAAGTTAAGCGGCAGCAAGAATCCGTTGGCTCACTCGGAACCGCTATGGGAATTGGTCTAATCTTAGTGTATTTAATTATGGTTGTTCTTTATGACAATTATGTTTATCCATTTGTTGTCCTTTTTTCCATTCTTGTTGCGCTTGTGGGAGCTATTCTTGCCTTGAACCTCTCTGCTTCTAGTATGGGAATTTTTACCATGCTTGGCATGTTAATGCTGCTTGGTTTAGTTGCCAAGAATGCCATCCTAATTGTTGATTTTACCAATAAACTTAAAGAAGATGGAAAATCAACTTACATGGCCCTTCTAATAGCTGTTCGTGAGCGTATGCGCCCAATTTTAATGACCACTATTGCCATGGTGATTGGTATGATACCGATTGCATTCGCAACAGGAGCTGGTGCCGTTTGGAAAAATGGATTGGCGTGGGTACTTATTGGGGGACTTACTTCGTCGATGTTGCTTACGATTATTGTTGTGCCAATGATGTATTACGTGGTCGATAGAATTAAAGACAAGATCGCAGCCAGGCGAGCGATCAAAGTAAACGCATAATTCGTCGGAACACTCGGCTAGTCTCCATAAAGCATATCGAGAGACACGGTAAATCGAAATACATAACTTGGTGTCACAAAATGTGATACCCACCATTAATCATTTTGGAGGGACACTTCCTTTCGCCTTTACGGAACAAGGCATTGCGATGCTTTCTTCCGTATTGAAAAGTAAAACTGCCATTCAAATAATCATTTCCATCATGCGTTCTTTCGTGATGATACGCCAGTTTGCTTTAACCTATCAAGAACTCTCGGATCAACTTCAAGCACTCGAAAAACAGCACAACCAAAAGTTTGATGACATTGAGCAAGTCCTGAATTACCTAATTAAAAAAGACCAACAGCTTACACAGCAAACAACTCGTTAGCATGTCGGGTATAAAAAATAGAAATATGGAATTAGAACTAATTAAACAGAGTATTCACGAAATCAGGGGACAAAAAGTTATTCTTGATTTTGATTTAGCGAAAATGTATCAGGTAGAAACCAAGCGATTGAAAGAATCCGTCAGAAGAAACATTAGAAGATTTCCTGAGGATTTCATGTTTGAATTAAGCACAGAAGAATGGGTTATCTTGAGGACGCAATTTGCGACCTCAAGTTGGGGAGGTCAAAGGTATAATCCCTATGCGTTCACCGAACAAGGTGTGGCCATGTTATCAAGTGTTCTTAATTCAGAGATAGCCATTGACATAAACATAGCAATCGTGCGCGCTTTTGTGATGATACGCCAGTTTGCATTGACCTACCAACAACTTAATGAGAAATTGATAGAGTTGGAAAAGAAGCATAATCAAAAATTCACGGACATCGACCAAGTGCTGAATTACCTAATTAAAAAAGACCAACAACTTGCACAGCAAACAACTCGCAAGCAAGTCGGGTATAAAAAATAGAAATATGGAACTAGAACAATAAAACATAGTATTCACGAAATCCGTGGAAAGAAAGTAATGCTCGACATGGATCTTGCTAAACTTTATGAGGTAGAAACCCGCGTCTTGAAACAAGCGGTTCGGCGAAATATGGAGCGATTTCCGGAAGATTTTATGTTTGAATTGACAAAAGATGAATGGAACATTATAAGATCACAACTTGTGATGTTTAAAAATGGACAAGGAAAATTCCCTAAATACCTACCTTTTGTTTTTACCGAACAAGGTGTTGCCATGTTAAGTGCCGTTTTAAATTCTGAATACGCTGTGCGCATAAGTGTTAAAATCATGCGTGCATTTGTAGCGTTGAGGCAATGGGCTTTGAATCACCAGGAAATCAGTGAACGATTGAATACCATGGAAAAGCAATTTGGACAAAAATTCACGGACATCGACCAAGTGCTGAATTACCTAATAAAAAAGACCAACAGCTTACACAGCAAATAACTCGGAAGCAAGTCGGGTATAAAAAATAGAAATATGGAAATAGAACAGCATTTAATTTCGTTCAAAAATTATATGAACTTTCGGCGTTATAGTCAAAATACCATCAAAACATACGCTGATGCTTTGGAAGTTTTTTTTAGATTTTATAAGGATCAAGCGCCCGAAAGTCTAAACATTGAAGATATTATCAACTTTAATATTTCTTATATTCTCAAGAAAAATCTATCGGCGAGTTACCAAAATCAAGTAATTAATGCCATCAAATTGTTTTACAGAAATCGCTTTAACCGCGCGATGGAGGTAGATTTCATTCAGCGACCAAGAAGAGAATAACGCTTACCAAATGCAAGCATAAATTAAACTGAGCATGGCTCGATGTTTTAGGTTTGTTCTGAGTAAAAATGAAGTAAAATCAATTTTAGAAGCACCATTCAAAATCATTTGATTTAATAACTTATTCCTAAATTTATAAGTTAGTGATGGTTTTTTCACAGACTGACGTTAACACTCAGCTTAAAAGACAAAAACACAACATACAAATAAATGTGGACGACAATAAAAAATAATATTTTTTCAATTAATTATTTTATTGAAAAAGGTGTTAAACAAAAAAAGATTATATTTAACAAAATAAAATACAAAAAAGTTTATTTTATTTTGAAAATTATTTGAATTCTAAACTTGGTTTCAAAATAAACCACGGTTTATCAAAAAAAATAATTAATAAAAGTGCGGTATAGAGTCCACTCTTACCATGTCAAATATTTAAACAGGGTAGCCGAAAACTGAATAGAGTAGGTGATGAATAAAAAATATAAAAATAATGAATTGGTATTTAAAAGTTTTAAAACAGTACGCTGACTTCGGTGGAAGAGCGAGAAGAAGTGAGTATTGGTATTTTGCTTTGTTCAATATGATTTTTGCCATTTGCGCAATGATTTTGGACAATGTATTGGGAATTGCAATTGAGGGTATTGGCTATGGCCCTATATATATATTATATGCACTTGCAATGTTTGTTCCAGGATTAGCAGTTCTTGTTAGAAGATTACACGATGTTGGCAAAAGTGGCTGGATGTATTTTATTGCTCTAATTCCAATTATTGGTGCTATTTGGCTATTAGTTTTGTTATTTACTGATAGTCAACAAGGAGATAATAATTGGGGGGCAAATCCCAAGGAAGAATCTATTTTATAAGATAAATCCTACCCATAACTGTACCTACAGAAACAGTTAATCTTAGGTGGAGACTTGATACCATTTCGCCACGGCGTGAAAAACAAGGAGTATTCTGAAAACCACAAAATTATTATTAGCGAACTCAAGCAACATCTCTCCTCATTTCTAAACTTTATTTACAATAAATAATACGTTATATTTAAAAAATGAAAAAATCAATTGTATTATTAGCATTTCTTGCTTTAGCCATTATTTCTTGCAAACAAAAAACAAAAAATGAAATCAAAGTTGCTTACCAACCAGAAACAAAAAATGAAATCAAATATGATTTTTTACAAATCTTTAATTCTAAAGAATTATTAGACTTGAATAAAAAAAATGCAGAACCAAAAGAAAAATATGCTTTTTATAAACACTTATTTTTAGTTACGACATTTGAAGATTTAAAAAATTCAGATAAGAAAGATTTGATTGCTTTAAAGGAATATTCTGATAAAACCTTAATTGAATTGAGCAAAATAATTAATTACGAATATATATCAATTGGTAATGATCAAAATATGGATTCAATTCCAAGTTATACAGGTTTATTAACAAGAAATCAAATTAACACAAAACTTGATAGTACCTTTTCTTCCAAAAAATATAATCTTTCAAAAGTAATGCACGATGCTTTTGTTGGCCCCTTCGACGGTGGTACAAACATAGAATCCATAAAAGAAAATATTGTTGCCATTTTACGACAATTCGGAATGGGTGCAAGTTATGTTTATACTTATGTTTTAGTGGAAAATAACAATGTAACAAACTTAGGTCAAGTTTATGATCATTTAAGCAAATCAGAATACAGTAAACTTGAACGCTATATAAAAAATGTCGCGAATAATTATATTGGAATGTGTGAAAGATCAGGAACGGAAATAACAAAAAAGGGTGATAACTATTTAATTAGTTTTACGGCATATCAAAATGAAGATGCAGCTTGTTGCCCTAGTCTATCGATTTCCTATGTAACGAAAGATTTTAAAAATTTATTACCTAATTCAGTTATTACAAAAATATTTAAATAAAAGTAGCCTAAACAGCGGCTAGCCAAAATTTTAAATGTTGTACATTTTGATTTCTTTGTAGCTTCGTTTTGAAATGAAGCGCAAATTCAACTTCTTAGTTGCTATTTTTAAGAACTAATTAGCGCTGGTTTTTTCACAGACTGACGTTAACACTCAGCTTAAAAGACAAAAACACAACAGACAAATAAATGTGGACGACAATAAAAAATAATATTTTTTCAATTAATTATTTTATTGAAAAAGGTGTTAATCAAAAAAAGTTTATATTTAACAAAATAAAATACAAAAAAGTTTATTTTATTTTGAAAATTATTTGAACCCTAAACTTGGTTTCAAAATAAACCACGGTTTATCAAAAAAAAAATAATTAATAAAATTGCGGTATAGAGTCCACTCTTACCATGTCAAATATTTAAACAGGGTAGCCGAAAACTGAATAGAGTAGGTAAGAATTTTAAAAAAAAAATAAAATGACAGAACAAAAACCAGCTGAGTCAAAAACAACAATGATTTTAATTTGTTTCTTTTTAGGCGGCTTTGGTATCCATCGCTTAATGATGGGTTATTCTAATTGGTGGTTAATGCTTATCACAGCTGGTGGCTGTGGTATATGGTCATTAATTGACTTCATTCAAATAATCACCGGCAATATGAAAATGGCTGACGGAAGAGACTTAGTTTAAAATCTAGGGGGAGATTACTCTCCCCCCCTTTCATTTTTTGAATCATCAAACAAGAAAACGAAAAATAGTGCTGCGAATGCGGTTTTCTAGCTATTGACACTTGTAGTCTCTGGCGTACGATCATTAATTGATTTTATTATTTACGTATCAAACAATTTCTATGACGAACAAAGCAATTCAATAATAAATGTTTCTTACAGAATTTAAATATATTGCTAAGAATAAAATTTTAGCAATTTTTGGTGTTTATTTTATCTCCTCTGCAATACTAAAAGTAGTTGCAGGCATTGATATTTGTATTCCTTGCGTATGGAAGTCGATATTTGGTGTTCATTGCCCCGGTTGTGGTTTAACAACTGCTTTCATTAGTATGATCGAGCTTAACTTTAAAAATGCTTTTGAAGCCAATTGGTTAATATTTATAATTTTACCATTAGGAATTTACTACTTGGTAAACGACTATGTTAAATTTAAAAGAAAATACAAGGTATAACAGTACAGTAAGAAATCTGCGGTTCAGTGGATAAATGATTTCGCACATGCTGGCTTGTGCTTCCTATCAAGTTGAATGATGGCAGACAAACCGAAAACTGAATAGAGTAGGTGATGAATAAAAAATATAAAAATTATGAATTGGTATTTAAAAGTTTTAAAACAGTACGCTGACTTCGGTGGAAGAGCGAGAAGAAGTGAGTATTGGTATTTTACCTTATTCAGTACTATTTTCGCTATTTTAGCGACGATTTTGGACAATGTATTGGGAATTGCAATTGAGGGTATTGGCTATGGCCCTATATATATATTATATGCACTTGCAATGTTTGTTCCAGGATTAGCAGTTCTTGTTAGAAGATTACACGATGTTGGCAAAAGTGGCTGGATGTATTTTATTGCTCTAATTCCAATTATTGGTGCTATTTGGCTATTAGTTTTGTTATTTACTGATAGTCAACAAGGAGATAATAATTGGGGGGCAAATCCCAAGGAAGAATCTATTTTATAAGATAAATCCTACCCATAACTGTACCTACAGAAACAGTTAATCTTAGGTGGAGACTTGATACCATTTCGCCACGGCGTGAAAAACAGGGAGTATTCTGAAAATCCAAAAGAGTAGGAATAATTGAAAATTTAAGAAAAATGAAAAAAATTATATTATTATTAAGTGTTGTTATTTTAAGCATAACATTGTATTCTTTCGATAACTCAAATGATCCCAAGGATGAAATTACATGGTGTGTTAAAATGTGGGTAATTGATGCTAATACAGGTAGAGGATCGTGTAAAATGGTCGAAGTTAAAGCAGAAAGAGATGCGACCAAAGGTTATGCGCAAGCAAAGAAAAAAGCAAAAGAAATGTATCCTGATTTCTCTGCTCTGGATGCTTGGGAAAAAAATAGTAATGGTTGCAGTTGCAACTAAATTCGAATTTAGTTGCTTAGTTAGCTAAAGGATTTCGTTTTACTAGATTCGCTGGCATATGCTTCTAAATATCAATTTATACGAAGCCCGAAACAGTTACTATTTTGTTTTCCATTTCTTGAGTTTTTCGATCAAGTCTAAGGTTCCTATTTAGACCTTCTCTACTAAAAATATTCCTCGAGCTTAATAGCCATATTATCAGTTTAATACCACTAATTTTAAAAGGGATAGTTATCAAATAAAAAGAATGCTTATATTTCCTAAATAAAAACCTACATCATGAAGATATATACTATTATTGCGGTCTCATTTTTTTCTTGTTTTTTCATTTCATTTTCTCAAGGTGTTCACCCTGGAGTAGTTCAGAAACCTTCCTCAGCTATCAAATCAGTGAACGCATCGCCTGCGATTCCGTTTTCTGCCTCAACGAATCAAGTGCTTCCTGAAAAGAAAAAAGGCTTAGGCGAAAATACCTGTTCGAGCTATGAACTCACCAAAAAATATTACGAGAGCATTGGAAAATGGGAAGAATTTAACCAAATGTATTTGGAAGAAGCTCAAAAAACTAAACCTTTTGCTAATACTAAAACCCCTGGAGTAAATACCATAGCCGTTATTTTTCATGTGGTACATAATCCCAATAATCCGGCTGAAAATGTTTCCAATGCTGCAATCATGCAAGTATTTAATGATATTCAACAAGACTTTCAATTGATGAATCAAGATGCGGCCAATGCGAGAACCCAATTTGGATTTGTTCCTGCTGATGTTAATATCAATTTTTGTTTGGCTACCAAAGATGCACTTGGCGTTCCACTCAGTGAATTGGGTGTTGTTAGGGTTTCAACGAGCGAAGATTATTATAATCAAAATGCTGGCGAGGAAAATAAAATGAAGGCCTCAACCACTGGTGGGTCTCAAATATGGGACAGAAATAAATACCTTAATGTTTGGATTTGTGACATCTCCAACGGCGCCAATTCAGGAACAGCAGGCTATGCTTACCGCCCAACCAATAACATGTTGCCTGGTGCTTCCATCGATGGAATTGTACTGGATTATAATTTGGGGGTCAATAATGACAATGTGCTGACGCATGAAATTGGCCATTACCTTGGATTAGACCATACTTGGGGTGGTTCGGGTAGTTGCACAATGGATGATGGTTTCATGGATACGCCAAATACGGCTGGTCCTTCGTTCAACTATTCGGGTACTTGTTCGGGCAATCAAATGACATGTTCCAATACCCAGACCCAATACGAGAATTACATGGACTATAGCAATTGTACCGTAATGTTCTCTCAAAATCAATCCAACTATATGTTGAATACCTTGACAGGAGCTCGAAATTCTTTATTGCTTTCAGCGGGTTGTGATCCTACTAATATGCCACCGGTAGCTAATTTTACAGCGGATATTTCTAATCCAATCATTGTTCCCGTGGGCGGAACGGTTAACTTTTTTGACGCATCAACCAATGTGCCAAGCTCATGGTCCTGGAATTTCGGAGGTGGTGCTGCCAATGTAACAACTCAAAATCCTAGTGTGGTTTTCAATAGCTTGGGAATCTATACTGTTTCATTAACGGCAACAAATAGTTATGGAAGTGATAGCGAAGTTAAAACGGCATTTGTTCAGGTTGTGGGTACAGCACCAGGAATACAGTGCGATACCCTTCGCAATTATAACCCTGTAACGGAAAGCTACGCATACTATAGTTGGTCTACTGGCTGGGGTTTTTTACCGGGAACTGGCCGCTTTAACTCAACCAATACCACTCTTATTTATCAATTTGCAGATAAATATACAGCGCCAGCATCTACTCAGGTGCGCCGTTTGCGTTTTCCGATTGCTAAGGCGGTTAATTCAACGGGCTCTGGCTTAGTTAAAATAAGGATTCATCAAGACAATGCTGGGAATCCTGGGTCTATTATCGTGACGGATACACTGCTCATTGCAGATATGGATGCCGGGTTTTATAATGAATTTGATTTCACGAATCCACCAACGGTAACAGGTAATTTTTGGGTTACTTTTGAGGTGAATTATGGTACTCCTCAGGATACGGTAGTATTGATGTGCGTGGATATCAACGATCGAAACGGAACAAATGCGACGGGTTTAAGCACCCTGAAAACGTATTATGGTGGCTTGACCAATACTACTGGAACGTGGCATCCTGTGACTGATATAAACCCTATAATCATGACCAGCTTATGGCTAGATGTGCTAACGTCAAATGGTCCTAGTCCTGTTGCTAATTTTACGTATTCAGAATCGGTCATATGCAATGGGGGGCAGGTCACCGTAAATGGTTCCGGTTCTACCAATACCAACAGCCACCTTTGGTACATAACAGACGATCCATTTACAACCATTTTGGCTACACATTCAACTTCTGGAAACACCTTTACGTTCAATCAAGTTGCCAACCGAAGGATCTATCTTTTTGCAGACGGATCTTGTAAAACGAGTGGGGTTTATCTGCCTATAACGGTCAATGCAAAACCTTCGGCTTCTTGTGTTAGAACGAATACAAGCTGTGGTCAAAATAATGGCACCATTGTATTTTCAAGTGCTACGGGTGGTATTCCCCCGAACTACGAATACAGTCTAGACGGTGTGAATTATCAAAGTTCACCTAATTTTTCAAATCTACCATCGGGAAATTATATGGCGCGTGTTCGAACGCCAGGAAGCGCTTGCATCCAAAGTTATTCGAGAACCATTTCATCTTCCAATGAGTTGACTGCCACCATTACTCCAGGTAGTAACATCTGTCAGGGTGAGTCAGTGACCTTAACGGCTTCGGGTGGTAATACATACGCTTGGTATGACGGTCCAAATATGATTGGAACTAATGCTACTTTGACGGTTTCACCTGGCGCTTCAGCTCAGTATTCATGTGTCGTTTCTGATGGCACTTGTGAGGTGGTGGTATCGTCTAATGTCGTGGTGAATATGTGTGGAGTAGGTATAGTGGAAAACAGTATCAATGCCACGGTATATCCGAATCCTACGAGTGGTAACTTGTATGTCGATTTGGCTAAATCATACCAATACGTGCTTTTAGATGCTCGGGGTAGGGAAGTGTTAAAAGGAAAATCTCAAGGACTCGCCATTCTCAATATTGCGTCATACAGCGCCGGAGTTTATACGTTGCGCATTACTGTGGGCCAAATTTCAGGGATTTATAGGGTAGTGAAAGAGTAATTTTACACGAATTATTCAGTCTGTTTTTTGCTTAGCTATATAAATAGGAACAAAAATTAAATTTTAAATAAAATGAAAAAGTTATTATTAATGGTAACAATGTTGCTGACATTCGGATTTGTAGTTGCACAAACAAAAATTCGTCAGGGCGATGGAACGTACTCCTCGAATACAGTTTTGTATACAATTGATGGGGTTAAAGTCAGACAGGGTGATGGCACATATTCATCAAATAAAGTCCTTTATAATTTTGATGGCGTTAAATTCAGGCAGGGAGATGGCACCTATTCTTCAAATAAAGTTTTATTAACTATTGATGGAAGCAAAATTAGGCAAGGAGATGGCACATATTCATCGAATACTGTACTTTACACAATTGATGGAAATAAAATTCGTCAAGGTGATGGAACTTATTCCTCCAATAAAGTACTTTACACAATTGACGGGAACAAAGTTCGTCAAGGGGATGGGACCTACTCCTCAAATAAAGTACTTTATACCATTGATGGTAGCTTATCAATTACAAAAATCGCTTGTCTTTTGTATTACATTTTATAGAATATCATCAAACCATCGTTTAAGCAAAACCTTCGGGTATACGCTGACTCGCAAAACCCTAAGAGGGGACGATTAACACGAATCATTATTCAATTTTCCTTAACGAATTAATAAAATAAAATTCGGCTTAAGAGAAAATTTGTGGAGTTGTCAGTTTAATGATGTAACGTTTTCTACCTCATTAGTTTTATAGCTATGATGAAAAAAACTCTTATTGTTCTCGCTGTATCTATTTGTCTCGGTTTCTCAAATGATAACCCGCAAAACGATACATTTTGTCGTAAAGGTGTAACTTCCTTAGCCACAGAAAAAATGTTAGTTCTCTTATTCTGTCAACAATACGCACCAGATTATGTTCCGATGCTAGAGTCAAGTTATTCATCTCCTAATAGTTGGAGCAGAACTGTTGGGGGCGTTCCAACTCCGGCAAATTTCAATGCAAATGATAAAAATAACGTTATCGCTGAATTCGAAACAATTATTCACGAATCAACACATCATAAAAATACAAGAGATGGTATTTATTTAGGTCCAAACAAATACCTTTTATTTACCGTTGCAGAAAAAAATGATGTTCAATATTTTTATAAATCTGAATTAATTGCTGAATTTCTTCCTATCGATGCCGAAGAAAAAATATTTCGCTTTGAAACTTATATTGGAGAGGGGTCTGGTGTATCAGCAAATCTTTCAGGGATTTTTGGTCTGATGGATGAATATTCAGCCTACCAAAATGGATGTAGCGCGGCATTGGTGGCTTATGATAATGCTTTACAAGAAAAAGACACCACCTTGGCGATAACCTTTTTTAAAGATGCTTTAGCAACCTATTATGCTTATTATGAATTCAATTCATTCATTGGAGCTTATCTAAAATATGGAAAAACTAAAGAGCCTATCATCTACCAGAAAATCATGAATAACAGTACCTTAAGAAGGGCCTACAGCATCAATACTATTGAGTTTGAAAAAGCTATTGCTACCATAAATTCACAATCAAATCGTTTGAAATCAAATTATAAATTAGTCAAAAGTAGTTTGGAGTATTACAAAACTAAATACGAAGTATATGCAAAATCTTGTATGACTTCTTTTCAACCTGAGCTTACTAATTTTAAATTGAATTAGCAACACCAATCATTAGCGTATTAAATTAATGTGGCCAGTTATCAGTTCATGTTTTGCAGTAGTTTTAAGTTTGTAGACAATTTTATAGGTGTAAATGCCATCTTGCACCTTCAAACCATCTTGTCCATATGTACCATCCCAACCAACACTTAGGTTGTGGCTTTCCCAAATGGTTTCTCCCCATCGATCAAAAAGTGTTAAATCATACTGATATGGATCAACATTCTCAGAAAAAATGGGTAGCCACGTTTGATTGAATTGATCGCCATCTGGGGTAAAAGTATTTGGTATGTAAATCATTAGTGATGGATGTACAATTACAGTTTGTGTCATGGTGTCCACACACCCGTGTTCGCTTGTAGTAGTCAACGAAATGATATAGCTATTGGGTGGATAAGCAGGAAAATCATGGCTCGGGTCATTCGTTGTGGAGGGCATGCTTCCATCTCCAAAATCCCAGTAGTAATTGGCACTTCCTATGGAATTATCATTCATGTTTGAATTCGTAACAATCTCACTTAGTTGAGTAGGATAGGGCGAAAAGGAAGCAATTGGATTTGGGAAAACACAGATGTAATTTATTAGAGTATCCGACCAAATACAGCCCAGAGGCGTCGTTACAGTTAGTTGAACATCATAACATCCTGGAGTTACGTAGGTATGGCTTATACTTGAACAATCTGTTCCACTTTCTCCATCACCAAAGTCCCAAAAACAATTAAGCCCTGCGGTACCTGTTGTGGTATTTAAAAATGATACATCAAGTGCTGCACATCCTTCTGTTACTGGGGAAATGAAGGAGACATTGCTTACGGGTTCGATTATGATGGAAACACTATCATAACCGATACAACCGTTCTGATCTGTACCAATTACGTTATAGTTTAATGATGTTAATGGCGTAAATACTTGAGAATTAATGACATTATTATTCCATTGGTAGGATTGTGCCCCTGATGCGATAAGTGTGACGGTTGTTCCATCGCAGATTGTTTGGTCTACTCCAGCTGTAACAATTGGATTTGGATTAATCGTAACGAAAAGACTATCATAACCGATACAACCGTTCTGATCTGTTCCAATTACGTTGTAGTTTAATGATGTTAATGGAGTAAATTCTTGAGAATTAATGACATTGTTATTCCATTGGTAGGATTGTGCCCCTGTTGCGCTAAGAGTGACGGATGTTCCATCGCAGATTATTTGGTCTACTCCAGCAGTAACCATTGGATTTGGATTAATGGATACGAATAGGCTATCGATGTTTGTACAACCATTACTATCTGTTCCAATAACGCTGATAAAACCATCATTAATTGGATTGAATTGCGAGCCGTTTGTTGCATTATATTGCCAATTATATTGGATGCCACCGCTCGCAAGCAACGAAATACTATTTCCTGCACAAATAATGGTGTCATTTCCTGCATTTATAGTTGGTAGGGCTTGAATAGTTAAATTCTGATAACTTGTATCGATACAACCAATCGGATTAGTGGCGATTAAACTTACGTTGTAGTTGCCTGTTGCCGTATAAATATGCTGTGGGTTTGCTTGGTTGCTGTTTGGACTTCCATCCATAAAGTTCCATGAAAAGCTGCATAAGGTATTGGATTGATTTTGAAATTGAATGGTATCGCCCTGACATGCTCCAATGATATTGAAATTTGCTTGGGGCGGAGCTCCAACGAGTATGTTTTGTACAATTGTATCGCTGCAACCTCCAACTGTTGTTACAATATGGGTAACGGAATATACGCCTGCATTTGGATAAATATGTATGGGATTCATATGTATCGTTGGGTTATTGCCCGTTAAATAAAAACCGTCTCCAAAAATCCACGTCCAATTGGTAATGACGTTATTTGGCAGGGTTATTCCGCCAAGAACTGTGGGGCTAACTGTACTCGTTGAATTAAATTGAATGGGAACAAAAGTACATCCTGTAGTATGATAAAAATTTGCGGTAACGATTGTTGGTGTCAATTGCGTGCTAACAGTTACTTGGCAGTTTCCCTGATTGCTAAAGGTCGCCATGTTGCAAGTATATAGTTGATTATTGTTGGGGCTTGTGATATTAATTGATTGTGTAGTTGCTCCTCCAGGGCTCCAATTGTAAGTTTGAAATCCATTGGGTGCTGTTAGTTGAATTTGGCTTGAACCTTGGCAATAATCCATGTTGATGTACAAAGGCATGCATTCTGCAACGAGGTAAGCATAGCCAAAGTGCCCTCCTAGCGAGCAATCTCGTGTCGTGAATTCTATGGTTACGGTTTGCCCGATTAAAGAACTTAAATTTACTCCAACGGTTTTCCAAGGCAACCATGTTTTACCACTACATTGTTGGAAATTTTGGCCGGGTTGACCAGCATAAACCGTATATACCCCACAATTTCCGTTAATTTGTTGGCCAGCTGCATTCTTTAAGCGCATTTCGAAGTTGGGTTGTTGATTTGGTGTATGCTCAGGATCCTCAAGTACTACGGCATATTTATAGATGAAAAGTGAATTGTCTAGCGAAACAGTGATTTGATAGCTAATCTTTTCACCATTCATACCTCCCGCAGCACTACCAAGTCTAATTGATCGCGTATGACCAGTAGGAATCATTGGTAATCCCCCACATGTGTTTGGGTCAATGCCTTGCGTGCTAATGATGGTATGTCTTCCATTTACAATTCCTAAAGTGGCTCCAGGATTACTAAATGTGCCGGTGTACCCTGTCCATCCTGTGAAATTATTCATTGATAAATTAGCATTTGGACATCCTTGCTGCAAGGATTGAGAAACTAGTGGGAAAATAAAAGTTAAGAAAAAAATAGTCAATAAAATTTCGGTAAAGCCTAATTGGCTTTTTAAAATTAATTTATTCATGTATTTGATTGTGAATTGGTTAGGTAGCTCTTTTTTTTATGCTATCGTTCTTTGATTGGATTAGATGGGTAAAACGAGCATCCATTTTTTATATTGAAATTGTTAAGAACTTCACCTTTTTTAGTTGAGCACCCCCTTAAAACGACTAAAAAATTATTGAATGATACCCTTATGCTCCTTAGTCAAGTGGTTAAAATAAGAGTGTCTATAAATTATTAGATAAGCAGCCTATTTCTAGTAGCTTAGATTGTTAAAAACTTACTTTTTTGGATTGCAATAATTGCTTAATATAGAGTTGACCGGTCTTAATTATTTGGTAAGGAGTGCGATTTATATTTTTCAGAAAAGTATTTACGATCGAAATTTATTGTTTAATCAATTTATTTTGCTGAATAAACTGTCCACTTAAGTCGTAGAAATTTAAAAAATACGTTCCTGGGGTCAATTTATTTTCAAAATCAATCCATAAACGGTTCGTTTCCATGCGATATTCACCAATCAATTTGGCATTCACATCCAAAAGTTGAATTTGAATGACTTCCTTTTGATCTTCAGGTCCTTCAATGATACTGTACGTACTAGCCGGATTAGGATATACCTTGAAAACAACATTTGGTTCTTGCAGCATGACCACCGATGGACTAATGGCCAATATTTTGTATGGCTGTTGAAAGCCGTTGTGTATAATGTTTGTTCCAACCTGCCCCGAAAATATAAGGGGTTCACCAATGGTGTAGTCTACTATTTTATCATTGATAAAGGTATTGCCTAATGCTGGCTTAGCCATTTTACCAGCAGCTGCATAAACGACACGGTCTGGCATCGTATTTTGAGACATGGCTGAGAAAGATAAGGCTGTTAGTAAGGTGATCGTTAGAAATTTCATAGTTATGGGATTATATTAAATTCAATGACACTGATTTTATTTAAACAAGTTCCTCCGGATAGGGTCGTTCCCGCAGGAATCCAAAGTGGTAATATAGTATAGCTGTGCGTATATATCAAACTCGAATAGGATGCTGGCTGCGTTCCTTGTCCTACTTTAGTGGGTACACCAGCGATTTCAATGCCTGTAGACTCACTGCTTGTTGAATTACAAGACCCATTAGTATTCTGGTATCCCTGGGCTGTTAAGGGAATATTGTAAATCACACTTTCAATTTTCCACACTTTTCCTAAGGGTACAGTTTCTAAACTTGTCACCAACTTCACTTGATTAAACTGCAGGTTTCCTTGGGCGTTTGCCAAGGTGCTCAGAATTATAAAGGTGGAAAGTAATATCTTTTTCATGGAACGATGTTAAATTCTATACCGGAAACACTAAAAATATATGTTGCTGCGGATCCCGATGTTGAATCGTAAAATCTTAAACTGTATGATCCAGCCGGAAGCCATGTAATTTTATTGTTTAAATTATCAAAGATAAAATTGCCAATAAAAGCTTTTATATTATTGTTATGAGTAAAACCCCACACTTCTTGATGAATGAAAGAGGTGGTCTCGATTTTCCATACTTTTCCGGTAGGGACTACAATTGTTGCAACTATCGGTTGAGTATTAGTTGAGGAATTCCATGTCGATCCTGTATAAGTTTCCATTAAAGCCCGATTAAACTGCAGATTCCCTTGGGCGTTTGCCAAGGTGCTCAGAATTAAAAAGGTGAATAGAAATAGCTTTTTCATGGCACGATGTTAAATTCTAAAATGCTTAAAATTCCTCCAGAAGAGCTGGTACCGAATGTAACTGAAGCACCTGACGATAGCCAAAATGGAAAAGTCGCTACTTGAGTTGAAGTTTGTTGTTGTCTCATGTTGTATAAAGCTCCATTATATAACATAAGGGCATAGCTATTGCTAGAACTAGTTAACATGCAACTTTCCAGTTTCCACACTTTTCCTGTCGGAACGGTTACAGGAGTGGTATTGTTTGCAACAAATGGTAAATTAATGACCTGATTAAACTGTAGGTTCCCTTGTCCATGAAGCACAGATCCCAAAAATGAGAAAAAAGACAGAATAATAATTTTCATCACCTGATTCTTAAAAGCCATCTGTTGTGTAGATTAAAGTATTGGCTGTTGGAGAACTTGTGCCTGTTCCACCGGCACCCGCTATCGGCACCCAAGCTGTTCCGCTGTAATAATAGAATCCTGCTGTTCCGTCGGTTTGAAAAATTAGTAATCCGGTTGCTGGACTTGTAATGGCTGTTTTTTGAGCTAAAGTCATTGTCGGTAACAATAATCCTTGTGTTGTCGATTGAATTTCTACAAGTGCAGAGGCATTTGGGCTTGCTGTGCCAATTCCTATGGCTGTTCCGGTATTATTTAACGTTGAATTAGCAACCCATGTGGTACCGTCGTTACGAAGTGTTTGACTTGCACTTCCCGTGGGCAGAGTCGCTGCGGCTCCAGCTGGACCTGTTAAACCTTGAATTCCTTGGGGGCCTGCTGGACCCGCTACTCCAGCAACACCTGCCGGACCTGTTGCGCCATTGGTTCCTGCAGCTCCCGCTGGACCTGTTAAACCTTGAATACCTTGGGGTCCCGCTGGACCTATTGCACCTGGCAATCCTTGAATACCTTGTGCTCCCGCTGGTCCTGTAGCACCTGGCAATCCTTGAATACCTTGTGCTCCCGCTGCTCCTGTAAGGCCTGGCAATCCTTGAATACCTTGTGCTCCCGCTGGACCTGTAGCGCCAGTTGCTCCTGTCGGACCTGCAACTCCCGTAGGACCTGCTGGGCCTGTTAAACCAATCGGACCTGTTGCGCCTGCCGGACCTGCAACTCCTGTCGGACCTGCAACTCCCGTGGGGCCTGCTGGGCCTGTTGCTCCTGCCGGGCCTGTCAATCCAATCGGACCTTGAGCTCCTGCTGGACCAGTTAAACCTTGAATACCTTGAATACCTTGAGAACCTGCTGGACCTGCTACTCCAGCTGGACCTGTCGCGCCTACTGAGCCAGTAGCACCAGCAGCACCTGTGGGGCCTTTAATATTTCCTGTTAAAACCCAAGTTGTGGAAGAATTTTTATAATAAACATTACCAGTGATCATATCTAAATAAAAGTCTCCCATTGCACCTAAGGTAGTGGCTGGAACAATGTTTCCATAACGCCATTGGTTGAGCTGATTCCCTGCATTCTTGGCATAAAGCGCATAAGGCACACTCATCAACTTTTGAGATCCGTAATCAACATAATTGGTACCGTTAGAAAAATCTACCCCCAAACTCACCCAATAATTGCCAGTAGACCAATTGATGGTAGAAAAATTTCCTGATAGAAGCGTGCCTTGCCCAATCACCAAATTCACCAAGCCATAGGCTGAAGTGATGGCGGTTTGGCGCTCCGAAAACACCACCGTGCCCGTAGCTGACGTTTGCTTGATTTGAACTCGTATAGCCACAGGGCTATTTGCCAATAAAGCACCACTAGTTTTTCTAATGACCGCTTGGTAATTGATGCCTTCGGGAGCCTGGGTAAAAGCCATTGAACTTAAGCAAAAAAGAACAATAAAAAGGGTGTAAGTTTTTAAATTCATAAAAAGGTTTATTAATGACGGGTTATTTTATTTTTTTTTCTAATTCTTCAATTCTTTTCAAAAGATCAATAATCAATTTATCTTGTTCTTTCAGCGCTTCGACTAAAATAGGAATAACCTCTGTGTAACCAACGGTTTTAAGTAGAACAGATCCGCTATCTTTTTCATCTGAACGCATAGCAATGTTCGGGATTTGTTTTTCTTTCACGATAGCTGGTAATACAGCGTCTACTTCCTGCGCTATAAATCCATAAGTCAGGCCTGCTTTTAAGCCTAATCCCGGGAATTCATCTAGTCGATGTTCATAAGATACACCTCTCAAGTTATTGATGATTGAGCGCGCATCAGAAATGGTATGGATGTTCTTTTTAATTTTTAGATCAGAGGCTGTCCCAAAAAAACCAGTATAGCCTAAATCATTTTGGAATAAACCACCCCACCCATTCAAAGGGGTAGTTGCAACAGAGCCATTAACTCCGACAGCATTAACATTATTCGTGGTTCCCCTTACGCCTGCTGAAGTGGTTCCGCTGCCAATATGTTCTCCTTGCACAGCGGCATAAGTGGTCGTGTTGTTTGCCAAGATTGTTCCAAATACACCACTTCCATTAAAAGATGAATAGCCATTTACAGCCCATGGGAATGTCGCGTTTGAAACACCATTCATAAGGTCGCCTGCCATCACTGTCGACGTTGCTCCAATAAAAAATTCACCGGCATTACTGATTCGACCCCTAACTAAATTATTGGTTCTAAAATCAATACTGTAGTTACTGTTTGTTCCAAAGCTTAGGTCGCTTGTACTTGTATTCCCGCCAACTAAAACAGCTTTATTGCTTGAATTAACGGTTTGAGGTACACTCGTAATGATTGATAAAGTTCCATCAGCTTGAAAGTTGTCGGAAGTAATTGATGTTGCAGTACCTGCCGCTCCAGTTGGACCTGTAGCACCTGTTAATCCTTGAATTCCTTGTGCTCCCGCTGGTCCTGTTGCACCTGTTAATCCTTGAATTCCTTGTGCTCCTGCTGGGCCTGTTGCACCTGGCAATCCTTGAATTCCTTGCGCTCCCGCTGGTCCTGTTGCACCTGGCAATCCTTGAATTCCTTGTGCTCCCGCTGGACCTGTAGCGCCAGTTGCTCCTGTCGGACCTGCAACTCCCGTAGGACCTGCTGGGCCTGTTAAACCAATCGGACCTGTTGCGCCTGCCGGACCTGCAACTCCTGTCGGACCTGCAACTCCCGTGGGGCCTGCTGGGCCTGTTGCTCCTGCCGGACCTGTTGCTCCTGCCGGACCTGCAACTCCTGTGGGACCTGCAACTCCAGTTGGACCTGCTGGGCCAGTTAAACCAATCGAACCTGTTGCGCCTGTTGATCCCGTAGCACCTGCAGCACCTGTAGGGCCTTTAATAT
>JBIIOQ010000082.1:0-3809 GCA_044336865.1 Crocinitomicaceae bacterium
GCCTTAAAGCGGCAAGAAAAAAGGTGTTTGTATTGGGAGGTGAAGCTTTGACAAAGGAGCAAATTAAACACCTACGACATAACGAAGGATGTAGGATATACAATGAGTATGGTCCAACAGAAGCAACGGTTGGATGTATAGTAAAAGAAATAGGGGGAGATAATGAACCTTACATAGGTCAGCCGATCCAAAACACAGAAACATATTTATTAGACACCACTAGCAGTTTAGTACCCTACGGCAGCATCGGTGAGATCTGTATAGGCGGAGTAGGTCTAGCTCGAGGTTATTTAAACCGTCCCGAACTCACCAAAGAGAAGTTCATCACTAACCCTTACCATCCTGAAGAAAGATTATACCGCACAGGCGATTTAGGAAGATGGCGTGAGGATGGTAACTTGGAGTACTTGGGTAGGATGGATGACCAGGTAAAGATTAGGGGCTACCGAATCGAGTTAGGCGAGATAGAACAAGTTTTGACGAGTCATACAGCAGTAAGCCAATGTGTAGTTATAGCCAGAGCGATAAACAATAAATCGGATAAGGAACTAATAGCATATACGACAGGCGAAGCCACGGCCGAGGAATTGAAAGCTTACCTAAAAGAGAAGTTGCCTCAGTACATGGTGCCGAGTTACTATGTGAATTTAGAAAGTATCCCCTTAACGAGCAATGGCAAGGTAGATAGAAAGGCCTTACCAGATCCTGAGGGTATGGGACTACAACAAGTAGAATATGTTGCTCCACGAACTGAAATAGAAAAGCAGTTGGTGCAGATATGGAGTAACTTATTCAATCAAAATCAAATAAGTGTAATTACAAACTTTACTTCTCTTGGAGGACATAGTATAATGGCTATTAAGGCTCTTTCTCTGATATATAAGCATTTTTCAATAACTTTATCAGTAAGAGATATTTTGGAAAACCCGCTTACTCAAATTGCAGCAAAATTAGATGAGTCTATTACGCCAAAGACTGGAAAAAAAGAAATGATTCTTTAAATAGGATACAAGGATAATAAATGAAAAAATTAATTGATAATTTAAAAAAGGAAAATATTTACATTTCTGTTGAAGAAGGAAATTTAAAGATATCCTACGATGATGATATTCGAGCTGATTTATTAGATCAAATCAAATCAAACAAGGAGGAGCTCATTCAATATATAGCATTAATAAACAATAAGCAAAAGCCAATTCTGAAAACAACGGCTGAAAAGGTCTTGATATCGCCAACGCAAACAAAATTATGGTTGATAGATAAAATGTTGGGGCCGGGTAATTTGTATAATATCCCTTCTATTTTCAAAATCAATGGTCAAATTAAAATATCACAATTTCAAGCGGCCTGGAGAGGCATGCTTAACCGCCATCAAATATTAAGAACGGTTTTCTTAGAAAAAGAAGATTTAAGTATTTATCAAAAGGTGACAAATTCGGAGAACCCTACTCAATTTATAGATGTAAAAGCTTGGACTAAATCAGAGGTAAACCTAAAAACACAGGAAATAGCTGATTTTCAGTTTGATTTAAAAGAAGGGCCTTTGTGCTTATCTTATTTGTTGGAAACAGCAAATGATGAGTATTTATGGGTTTCAAATTTTCACCACATTATTTTTGATGGATGGTCATCAGGAATTTTTCTAGAGGAGTTTAAAACAATTTATAAAAACCTTGTAACCGGTAAAAAAGAGACAGAAGGATTGCTTAAAACTGAATTGCAGTATAAGGATTATGCGCAGTGGCATAGAACTTTTATTGAGCAAGATAAATACTCGACAGCTTATTGGCTAAATCTCTTATCTGACTTACCGGAGCGATTACAACTTCCTTCAATTGATAAAAATAAAGATACGTTTAATCACCGAGGTGCGAGTATTTATTTAGATTTTGATGCAAATTGGTTGGCTGAGCTAAAATCAATATGTTCCAAAGAAAAGACTACTTTATTTTCAGGTTTATTTGTTTTGGTCAATGCTGTTCTGAATAAACTGTCAGGTCAGTCAGATATTGTTTTGGGTACTCCTTCTTCCGGTAGAGAGCATCCACAATTACAAGATTTAATAGGCTTTTTTGTAAATACGGTTCCAATTCGGAATAAGATATTCTCGGGCTTGGATTTCAGCGACCATTTAAAAATAACCGGAGAAAACATTGCAGATGCGTTTGAACATCAATGGTTGCCTTTTGATACATTGGTAGAACAATTGAATCTTCCTTTTGACCCATTAAGCAATCCTCTTTTTGATGTGTTTCTTGCCCTTCAAAACATTGAAAATGAATTAGGCGATGTTGATGTTGCTGAACCGTTCCATTTGAAACCTTATGACATCCATCGTGAGGAAGTAGCCAAATTTGATTTGACATTTGCCTTTTCTGAGTCAAATCAGCAATTGGAATTATACCTTAATTATAATGTTAATGTTTTTAATGATCATAACATTAAGGTAATTGAAGATGCAATAAAAACAGTATTCAATGCGTGGGTTTTTCAGCCATCATTAACCTTTAGCCAACTATATCCGGTTTCCGATATTCAAACCAAGAAATTAATCGAGTTGGGGAAAAATGAAGTAGCAATTCCAAAATCTTCTTTTAATAACATAGTTGCGCAAATTGACAATCTACTTTTCGATCAGTTTTCTTTAACCGCTCTAAAGGACGCTACAGGTAGTTGGACATTTGGAGAATTAAATAGAAGAGCATCGCTAATAGCCTATTATTTGATTGAAAAAAATAGTGTTCAAAAGGGTGAAATTGTTCTTGTGGCATTAGCCAAATCCAATCAAGCCATAGCTGCTATTTTAGGAGTGTTAAAAACTGGTGCTGTTTATTTACCTATTGATGAGCATTTGCCTGAAGAAAGATTATCCTTTATAAAATCCGATTCACAAGCAAGGTGTGTTATTGATGAGGAACTCCTGGAGAATCTTTTTGCGTTGGAAATAGAAATTCCTGACAACTATGTTTTTCCTTCGTTAAATGGAGATGATTTGGCTTATTGTATCTATACATCAGGCTCTACAGGTAATCCTAAAGGAACTTTGGTTAGTCACGAAGCATTATTAACGCAAACACAAGCAAGACTCAATTTTTACTCTCCTTCAGCAAATACTTTATTGATTCCTCCTTTATATTTTGATGCTTCAGTAGCTGTAATCTTTCCAGCTTTACTATCTTCATCTGTGATTCACATTTTGGATGAAAATGAGATGTCTTCCTACCATTCGATTTCGAAATATATCAATGAATATTCTATTGATTACCTTCTGGCTTCACCCGGATTTTATAGGGTATTCTTTAATTCAAGAGAATATTTTTCATCTGTCAAAACTGTTGTCATAGGTGGTGAGTCAACAAGTAATGACTTTAAAATAGATGTTTCAAACTTTTTTCCTCGTGCAAAGATTTTTATTGAATATGGTCTAACGGAGACAACCGTGGTTTCATCGATATTGGAGTGGGATGAGCATTCAGGCGATAATTCTGTTGGAAAACCTTTTTATAATAATACTATTTATTTACTCAATTCTGATTTACACCTAGCTCCCTACGGCAGCATCGGTGAGATTTGTATCGGAGGAGTGGGTCTAGCTAGGGGTTATTTAAATCGACCTGAACTCACCAAGGAGAAGTTCATAGAAAACCCATACAATCCAAGCGAACGCTTGTACCTTACAGGTGATTTAGGCCGCTGGCGCGAGGATGGGAATTTGGAATATTTGGGCAGGATAGATGACCAGGTAAAGATTCGGGGTTATAGGATAGAGTTAGGCGAGATAGAGCATTCGATAAGTAGCCACCCGAAGT
>JBIIOQ010000083.1:0-3486 GCA_044336865.1 Crocinitomicaceae bacterium
TTAATGTGATCTAAGATTTTAGTCGCAAGCGTTTTGATTTCTCCCCTGCCAAAAGCATTTAGGTTCATCAAGGCAGAATAGGTGTAGCCCAAGTACGGTTTTGAATTATATTCAAAAATACCATGCTCTTCTATTTCTTTTAGGTAGGCAATTAATCCCGCTTCAACACCATTATTCTTATTATCATATTGCGGGTCTTTTTCGCCATTATCCCACAAATATTGATTCATTAAATACCGCGAACCTTCTCCCATAAGAATATGGTTTTCTGAATCTTGAAAGCATAAACGGGGTACATTTCGAGAAAACCCCGCCCCTTTAATGGTCAGTATATTGTTGATGAGGTGTTGTTTCGTTTCAGGATAGAGCAGTTCGGGGGAGGCATCAAAGAGGTATAATACCGGTATTAATGACATTGCTGTAAAATCATATCCCCCATAAGGATTTAATAGCCATTTTGATCCGATTTTTCCCTTGGGATATTGTTTGAGAAGGTAGGTATTCGTTTCTTGTATGTCTTTTTTAGCTAATAAACGCCCAAGGATTGCCCGAGGAATTTTAAAGTCGATTTTACCCTCATCTCCCCAATCGTTCATTTTTGCATTCGCCCAATAGTTGATTACCATTGTTTTTAAGTCCGAAGAATCAGAATAGTTGATGCCTCGTTGCACTGGAATGGCTATATTGCCTGAGCTTGGTGGTGTTCCAATTTTCCTCCCTGCACAGGCAGAAATTAAACATGCAAGTCCTATAAAAAATAACGGTCTATTCATTACTCTACTTTTACCGAATTGCCTTTAACTAATTTCTGGTCAAAATCTATGTCAATACGACCTAGATTTATTCCGGCCCAACCGGTTTGATTGATTAATACAGGTACACCGTCGAGGTTGCTTTCTAACACTGGCTTTTCTAAAAAAGTGTGGCTATGGCCTCCTAAAATTAAATGTATGTTCCGGGTCTTTTTCGCCATTAAGCGATCGGAAGGTCTATCATCCTTGTATTCATACCCTAAATGTGATAAACAAATTACGATATCGCAACCCTTTTCAGTTAGGGTAGCTGCTTGTTGATTCGCTGTTTCGATGGGGTCTTTGTAGATCATTTTCCCATAATTTGCATTAGGAACTAAGCTTTCTAAATTCACCCCAATTCCAAATACCCCAATTTTCATCCCTCCTTTGTAAAAAATCGTGTGGGCTTGTGTTTTCCCCTCCATGATGGTATTTGAAAAATCGTAGTTCGAACAGAGGAAAGGGAAATCAGCATGCGTTTGGGCATCAATAAATCCTTCTAGTCCGATGTCAAAATCATGGTTACCCATTGTTGCAGCATCGTAGCCCATGGCAGTCATGAGCTTCATTTCCAAATGTCCTTTGAAGGTATTGAAATAGGGCGTTCCTTGGAAAATATCGCCGGCATCAAATAACAAAACATGTTGTTCTTCACTTCTTATTTTTTTTATGAGGGCATGTCTTTTTGCTACGCCTCCCATTCCTGGGTATTTCGGATGGTTGTCGGGAAGCGGGTCTATGTTGGAGTGTGTATCGTTCGTGTGAAGTATGGTGAGCTTTTTGCTTTTTGCATTCATGGCTTGTCCAAGCCCTTGGTGAACAAATGCTAATCCGGTTAAACCTAGGCTTGCATTTCTAATAAATTTCCGTCTCTCCATCAGCGTATGCGTTTATCAATTATTTCCAAGAGGTTTTCTTGGAACGTGGCCTCCTCAATCAATGCGTCTCTCAAAGTTGCACTTTTACTTGAATAGTTGCTTCCTTTTTTAAAAAATAGCATGTTGTCGCCTCCATTTGCTAAATAGTCTGAGGTGATGACCCAAACATGGCTGTGGTTTTCGTTGAGACCATTAACAACTATTTTTCCATTTTCGATGTACGCATTTGAAAGCGGTTCCCCTCCAGTTTTAAGCAGATAGGCAGCAATTTCTGGCAACAAGCCAACCGGTATTTCAACCCAAGTGATGGTATTGT
This sequence comes from Crocinitomicaceae bacterium, assembly GCA_044336865.1. Lineage (GTDB taxonomy): Bacteria > Bacteroidota > Bacteroidia > Flavobacteriales_D > Crocinitomicaceae > UBA952. Next base: position 1,989 of record JBIIOQ010000083.1, read on the forward strand.
CAAAGGGCATGAGTTTGTATAGATCACCCATGAGGATTTCGCCTTTATTCAAGGTAGCGCGCAGGCCTCCAAAATTTAAGAGGCAAAATGCAGGCTGACTTAGGCGAACAGTTTTCGTTTGATTCACAAACAAGGCATCTGCTACCCAGTTCATCAAATTAGATGAAGGGCGCTCAAGAATAAAGTTGCAGGTTGAATTAGCGACATGCTTGTTCATCACCGTGGCCATTGAATCGCGATATGGCTTGATTACTTCTTCCGTTTCACTCACGAAAACGGCCTCTTTTGAAAGAGGAATGAGTGGGGTTTGGTGCAGAACTAAATGAGAAGAGCAGGACATAAGTCCCGCTCCTATACATATTATCCAAAGCATCTTAGTCATCACTCGATGATAAATGATCCTTTGGCAGTACCTAGTTCTGTATTTACTTCAATAATATATTTCCCTGATCTAAGATTTTCGCCATTTAATTCTAGTACGGGAACATTAACAAAATCATTTTTAAATACAACTCTTCCCATCAAATCAGAGACTGTGTATTGAGTAATGTTTAAGCCATTGACCTGCGCGAAAACTCTCCCATTGGAAGGTACCGGAAATACTGAGAAATTGCTTTGAAGTTGTTCTTCTAAGCCTACATTACAGTTAACATCCAAATAGGTCATGTTTGAAAAACTAACGTGACAAGCATAATTAACGGAATCAATGTATGGATTGCGGTTGTCTTGAACGCTGTATATGTATTCTTGACGTGCAATTTCATACGAATCAGGTAGATCGGTAAAATGCCACGTCTTTAGGATATCTTGGTCTTGGTAATTGGGAATGGCCCAATTTAAACCGTTTTGTCCGTTGTATGCGGTTGCCATGTAAAAGATAGATCTAGCTGCATTTCCTTTATGAGCAGCTCTTGGCTCATAAACCATTTGAGAAGCATTATATCCTACACTTCCCTCCAAGAAATTAAAGAGTATATTTCCTGTAATTTCATTGAGTGGCAAATTGCTGCGGTAAGAATTAGCATTGGCTAAATTAGTTGGATACAAATTGTGTTGGTCTGTGTATTCGTCTTGCTCAGGATTGTCGCATGGAAAAGTTGGCATCCAAGAGTGACAGAAAGTATGTTCTCTAGAATACCCAGTAGCTGTCCAATCGAAAGGATCGCTAAACACTTTATTTTCTCCCGTATAAACACAGGTCACAAACGATTGTCCAGCCGTCGTGTCGCACACTTCGAATTGGTTCATCACGGTTTGTTTGTAGTTAAAATAACTAATAAAATTATGTGGTCCTATTAAGGCAGATAGATCTGCAATGAACGTTGGAGAAGCCGATGAGATACCTGCATAATAGGTACCGATGTTTAAACCGGTTGTGGTACAGTTGCCAGTGGCTGCTCCAGTTGTTTTATAATTTTCGAATCCCGGAGTGCCGTTGAAGGCATATACTGCAAAGTGATAGTTTTGGTTGGCTCTTACACCTCGTGGAATAAACGAG
>JBIIOQ010000084.1:0-3461 GCA_044336865.1 Crocinitomicaceae bacterium
AATCCATTCCCAGTAATTCTTCAGTTTCAAGTAGCGCAGGAAAATCAGTACTTTCACTAAGGTAATCATAAAAGGTTATTTGCCCCTTTAAACCAATCGCCTCCAAATCTTTTATCCCAATTAATGCGCCCATATAAAATTCAGTAGCAGATCTCGAAGCCCCTTTCAATGGATATTTTATAGTATCCAACGCAAAAGGCAAAAAAACTGCAATTTTAGGATCTCTAATCACTTGATTTTTACCTTCAATAACAAACTTAGTTTTTGAATCAATCTTTTTAGGAATCGGCCTAGGGCCTTGAATAATGCTAGCTTGATCATTAATAGGGATTTTTATAGAAGCCCCTACTTTAACCTGACTACTTTTTAATCCATTTAACTCCTTCAGACGATCTACTGAAACCATAAACCGTTTGGATAGCGAATAAAGCGATTCTCCATTTTCAACAATATAAACCATTATTGTATCATTGAATTCAAAATTACGCTGATATGAGATTGAGTCTTTCACCTTACTATTAGCCAAGATTTGATTGCTTTGATTCAAAGAAACAAGTCGTACAGCCGCATCTTTAACTTGCACATTTTGACCTATTTGAATACCTTTATCTGAATCTAAATTCCATGAAATAAGCGAATCGACAGAAACGGCATAGCGCTTAGAGATCGCGAACAATGTTTCTTTTTCACAAACTTTATGAATAATGGTTTTTCTCGCAATAGGTAAATAAAGCTTCTGTCCGCTGATTAAGCCCTTATCACATCCTGGATTACATTTTAAAATTTCTTCGCCAGAATAACCTGTTTGTTGGACGACTGTAAATAAATTCAAACCATCTGTAACCTCAATAACATGACAAAGTTTACCATTATGTTCTTGTAGCTGCAATAAATCTTGTGCTGAACTATAGAATACAGAAGCGATTAATATTAAAACCCATGAAAAATACTTGACTTCCTTCATTCGTTTAAATTATTCCCATTCAATTGTAGCAGGAGGCTTAGAACTAATATCATAAGTAACCCTATTAATTCCTTTTACTTGATTAATAATTTTATTTGAAATAGATGCTAAAAATTCGTAAGGCAAATGACACCAATCAGCTGTCATTCCATCAGTTGAAGAAACCGCCCTTAGAGCCACTGCATTTTCATACGTACGCTCATCACCCATTACACCAACTGATTGAACAGGTAAAAATATACAGCCTGCTTGCCAAACATCATTATACAAGTTAGCCTCTTTTAATCCATTTATAAATATAGCATCAACTTCTTGCAAGATACGCACTTTCTCTTTGGTCACTTCGCCTAAAATTCTAATTCCAAGTCCTGGACCTGGAAATGGATGCCTACCTAAAATTTTCGGATCGATTTCCAATGCTGTTCCAATTCTTCGAACCTCATCTTTAAACAATAATCGAAGCGGTTCAACAACACTTAATTTCATGTAATCAGGCAAACCACCTACATTGTGGTGTGATTTTATAGTTTGAGAAGGGCCGCCAGTTCCTGAAACAGACTCAATAACATCTGGATAGATTGTTCCTTGACCTAACCAAAAAGCATTTTCAACAGTTTTCGACGCTTCATTAAATACATCCACAAAAACACCTCCAATTGCCTTTCTTTTTAATTCTGGATCCGTTAATCCCTTTAAAGCAGTATAAAAAAGTTCAGAGGCTTCAACACCTTTTACATTTAAACCCATTCCCTGGTACGAAGCCAAGACATCCTCGTATTCATTTTTTCTTAAAAGGCCGTTGTCAACGAAAATACAATGTAAATTATGACCTATAGCGCGGTGAAGAAGCACTGCAGCAACGGAGGAGTCAACACCTCCAGACAAACCTAGAATAACGCGATCATCACCAATTTTTTCTTTTAATTCCGAGATACATTCTTCAATAAAAGAATTTGGAGTCCAATCTGCTGCACAGTCGCAAACAGTGTAAATAAAATTCTTTAGTAGTTGCGTTCCATCTGCTGAATGGTACACTTCAGGATGAAATTGAACACCAAAGGTATTTTCGTTCTCAATTTCAAATCCCGCTACTTCCACATCTGAAGTACTACAGACCACTTTATAATTAACTGGCACATTGGTTATTGAATCACCATGAGACATCCAAACTTGAGAATTAACTGGAATACTATGCATTAACCTCGACTGAGCATTAACTAAAGATAAGTTAGCACGCCCATACTCTCTATTATTCGAAGAATTAACTGTTCCACCATATTCTTGAGCAAGTAACTGTGCTCCGTAACAAACGCCTAACAAGGGCACTTTTCCTTTAATATCCAAAAGGGAAGGCTTTGGTGCGTTTACATCGCGCACAGAAAAAGGACTACCCGATAAAATAACCCCTTTAATATGTTGTTTAATCTTGGGGATTTTATCCCAAGGATGAATTTCACAATACACGTTTAATTCCCTAATTCTTCGAGCAATCAATTGCGTATACTGAGAACCAAAATCAATAATTAAAATAGTTTGATGCATACCACAAAGATAAGTGTAATTAGAACTTAAAAATTAAAAAAAAGTTAAACCGCTATATTTTTTAATTGAACTAAGAGCATATTCTCAAATTTAGAAGTTTAATCATTAACTTTGAATCCTAATAAATTTAATTTTCAATGATTGGTAACCTATTAAAAAAGTTATTTGGTGATAAAAATGATAAGGACAGAAAACTATATGAGCCTTTCAGTATTGCAGCTAACGAATTTCAGAAAACACTAGCATCATTATCAGATGATGAATTAAGAAACAAAACATTTGCCTTTCAGCAATTAATTTCTGAAGAGAAACAGGAACTAGAAAACGAAATTAAGATCCTCGAACTTAAGGTTAGTGATAGCGCTACACCTATTGAAGAAAAGGAGGAATTATTTGAAAAAATAGACAAGTTAACGAGGGCGATTGACGATAAGATAGAGGAAGTTCTGATGCAAATTTTACCAGAAGCATTCGCAGTTGTTAAGGAAACAGCGAAACGTTGGGTAGAAAACGGTAAGCTTGAAGTTACTGCACTTGATTTCGACAAAGATTTAGCGACTCGAAAAGATGGCATAACAATTACTGGGGATAAAGCCATTTGGCACAATGAATGGAGCGTTGCAGGAATGAAAATTAAGTGGAACATGGTGCATTACGATGTGCAATTACTTGGTGGCGCTGCTTTACACAAAGGAAATATTGCAGAAATGCAAACAGGAGAAGGGAAAACGCTTGTGGCTACCCTACCCGTTTATTTAAATGCCCTTTCCAAAAAAGGCGTTCACATTGTAACCGTTAATGACTACCTAGCGAAACGCGATTCAGAATGGATGGGACCCCTCTATCAATTTCACTGTTTAAGTGTGGATTGCATCGACAAGCATTCCCCAAATTCAGCAGATCGTAGGAAGGCCTATCAAGCTGATATTACATTTGGCACCAACAATGAATTTGG
>JBIIOQ010000041.1:0-13238 GCA_044336865.1 Crocinitomicaceae bacterium
TTGGCTTAAGCAAATCGCCAGAATTAAAAGAGTTGTTTTCATAGTTTATTTTTTTAATGGTTTACGTAAAAGGGCATATCGCAGGCCAATGTAAGCATTTGTTCCAGTAATTGGACCCCAAACACAGGTGGCATCAAAATCACTTCCAAATGGATTACTAGCATCAACGACCGGTTTTTTTTGTCTGAAGTTAGCTAAGTTTTCAATACCAATGTAAAAATTCCACCGCTTAAACACGTGGGTAATTTGCGAATTAATCATTGGGTATGCGGGGCTGAATCTTTCGGGGTCGTTTGGTTTTTCTACGGGAAGTCGCGATTTTCCAAAGACCGAGCAGGTCACATCATATTCCCAACGTTTGTTTTTACTTTTGTAGGCGATATTGATAAATCCTCGATATTTAGGAAGTATAATCTGCTGTTGAAACCTTCCATCGAGTATTGTTTTTACATCCAAGTATTTTACAGCCATTCGAATATCTAAATTTTTAAGTGGATTAATCGCTACTTCCGCTTGTAAGCTATTCGAAATAGAGGGCGAATCCAGGTTTTTAAACACCACTTTTGACGGGTCTTCGTCTCGGTCAATGATTAATTGTCTTTCGAAGAAGGTTCGATAAAAATCGATACTCACGGACCCTTTACGTTTAAACAAGGTAAACTCTTGCGCAATTGAACCGCCAAAATTCCATGATATTTCGGGTAAAATACTAGTTGGTGCAATCCATGTTTTCGAGCTGGCTAGCAAAGAAACATTATCGATAATGTAATTTGGAACGCGCCATCCCTTGCCCACAGTTCCGCGAAAATCTGTTGTTTGTGTGAGCCTATATTTTGCATGAAGTCGTGGTGAAAACTGCCACCCGAACAAATTATGATAATCAATTCGTGCTCCTGCCACACTACTCAAACGTGAACCTGTGTAGGTATACTCAGCGAAAGCCCCGGGAACAAATTCATTTCTATTATCGGAAAGTAAATCTGCTTTCTGGGTAATTTGAAGCATGACCATACTCGAACCAAGTTTTATTTTATGGTCGCTTGTTCCTATTATGTCCTCATATAGTGCATTAATATAGGCCCGTTTTTCTGTGCCTAAAAAAGAACGGATTCCAAATCGGCCATCCATATCTTGGTATTTAAGGTTATAGACAACGCCAAATGATCGAAGTGGCTTTTTGGTAAAAAAACCAGTTTTTGCCATGAGGTCGATGTGTTGTGAATTGATTAAAACACCATATCCAACAGGATTTTCGCGTTGGAAGCTATTTTGCCCTCCGACTTTTCGGTCTTGGTAAGCATTAACGGCAATTTGCGCCTCCATTTTATCTCCACGAAATTCCCAACGATTCATGAAAGAGAGATTATCACCCATTGGTAGGTCGCGAAACCCATCCTTGTTTTCATCAATGTTGCCGTATATTGCTGAGGCGTGCACAAAGGAACCAGTACTCCATTTTTTATTGATTACTTGACCGGCATTCACATTTACTTCAGAACGTCCGAACCTATTCTGATAAGCATTTACGTATAGCCGTTCCATTTCAGTTGGTTTTTTTAATTCTAAATTTATAAGCCCAGCCATGGATTCGTACCCATTCACTACATTTCCTGTCCCTTTAGTGATTTGTATCGATTCAATCCAGGTTCCCGGAAGTGTATTTAATCCATAAGAACTTTCTAAACCCCTGAGGTATGGAATGTTTTCCAGTTGAATTTGAGTGTACACACCATTTAATCCCATCATTTGAATTTTTTTTGCACCTGACACGGCATCGGTGATGTTAACATCTACAGAAGCATTTGTCTCAAAGGATTCCGATAAATTACAGCAGGCTGCTTTTCTCAATTCCCCCGCCGTAATTTCCTCTACGTGCAAGGTTTTCATTTTGGAAATACCATGGGTATTTTTCTTGCCATCAACTGTTATTTCTCCAAAATGCACTTCTGCTTTTAGCATTATATTTAAAGAAACAAAACGGTCTTTTTTAGTTACAATGATGGAATCAGGATAATATCCCGGGTAGAAAAATACCAGCGTATCGGGCAGTGATTTCGGCAAAGCCAATTCAAATGTGCCGTTTTCAAGTGTTTTAGTGCCCGTATTAGCACGGAGAAATGTGATTTTTGCACCAACAAGAACTTCTGTTGATGAAGAATTAAGCCCTTGAACAAGGCCTTTGATTTGAGCATTTAGTGTTGAAACTAAAAAGAAACAACACATTGTTAAGATAAGTTTCATAAATAAAGAATTTTAAGGTTAGAAATAATTTCGCCTGTATCTTTAAATCTGAAATACTTGTTTTTTAATTAATAATAATTTTCCGGAGGGCTTACAAGGAGGTGGAATAAAACAAGCAATTGGAGTTGCTTCATGGATGATGTTTCTGGTATTGTCAAATACAAAAGAATTATTAATCGTTGCAATTACTGAAAACCCCGTTTTAAAATCATCGGTTTTGTCGTAATCAATGTCAATTTTATATAAAGCGGAATAATCGGAGCAACAGCCATCGTTTTTAGGATCTTCTTTTTGGCAGCAAGGAGGTATTTCTTTTGTTTCGCTAGGGCAGGCTTCGTGATTTTCAAAAATATACGAAGTGAACACACCTTCTTTTGTACAAGAATGACTAAACACACGAATACCAATATTCCCAACGAAAAGCAATAAAATGGTCGCGAAGAGTATGAATCTTTTTAGCACAATTCAAAAGTAAATAAAACCATTAGATTATCCTATTTCACTATTCATTTTTCTTAATTCGAAATGCTTAATCAATCCATTGAGCAACAAAACTAGAATGATGATCGCTGCTCCCCAGTAGAAATTTATTGAAAGAGATTTGTGTTCATTTAAGAGTACAATCGCTAATAAAATAGTGTAGATTGGTTCGAGGTTGATGTTTAACGAAACGGTAAAAGCGCCTAATTTACGAACAATGATGATGGTCGCTAAAAAAGCGAAAGACGTGCAAACAATTCCTAAAAATAGCAACCAATAGAAGTCATTGAGGGTTAAACTAAGATCGGAAGCATTCAATTTACCTAAGCTCAGGAGGACAATTGAAACAAGCGTAAACGCGGCAAGCATTTCGTATAATGTTAACTGTTCTGCTGGAGTTTGTTCAGATAGTTTCGCGTTAAATACCGAAAATACGGCCGCGCACAAAGCCGATAAAAGTCCGATAAAGAGGGCTAATAGTTCTTGGCTATTAAAATCCACTGAAACAAATGAAATTCCGCTAATAACAACAAGTCCCATTATGATTTGCCTGAGGGATATCTTTTTCTTCATGACCAAAGGTTCAAGCCATGCGACATGCAATGTAGTTGTGGACAAGCACAAAATAGCCAATGATGCTGTTGAGAGTTGAATCGCGTAATAAAAAGAAATCCAATGCAAGGCAACAATAATTCCCACGCCAAAAACCTTAGGCAGCACTTTTGCAGACAAACGAATACTTTTCCCTGCAAAGAATAAGAAGATAGCTAAAGCAATAAATGCGATTAAAACCCTATACCAAACAATGTGGAGTGCATCTTTATGGATTAATTTTCCTAAGATTCCGGTAAACCCCCATAAAAAGATGATGAGGTGCATCAATACATGATACTTATACCGTTGCCACATGCTGCAATTACTTTTTAGACCACTCTTCGATCGAGGATTTGTTCATATTTACATAATTCGAGTCACCATCGAGCGCTGCTGCATCCATTGACTTTTTTGCTGTTTCAATAGCACTTTTGTAATCGCCATTTTCAGCTTGGAGTTGCGCTTTAAGGCGTGTCATCCAATAAGCTTTTTCCCCGCGCATTTCAACGGCTAGGGTAGACCAAATCAGGGCTTGCTTCATGTCGATCTTTTCTGTGAAATAATAGGTGGCTGCTTGATGATAATCATTTGCTTGCGGGCCATTCATGGTTTTTTGGATACTCGCTAATACACCTGCTTTCGTATTTAGGGTAAAGGGAAGTACAACTTTTGTTTCATCCCATGTTATTTGAATTTCAGCGCCATTGTTGTTAATCTTATCGATAAAAATAGACAAGTTTTCAACTCGATCTTTAAGGCCATAAACCGGCAAAGTTGTTTTATAGGCGATTTTATCTTCAGACCAATTATCAGGCACTCCCCAATTGTTTGTTTCTGTGTAGAAAATTAATTGCCAGCTTTTCTTTTCTGGAATTACATACAGAGCGTAGGTACCCGCTTTTAGCGTATCTGTTCCAAAGATTAGCTTTTCTGAGGAGGTGATTTTCGTATTTTCATTTGCACCTAAGCGCCATATTTTTCCAAATTCAACAACATCTCCAAATACATTTCTAGCTTTAACGCTAGGTCGTGAAAAGGAAATGCTGATATCGGCTAGTCCAACTTTTTGTTCTATTTTACATAAGGGACTTGCTTTTGGGGTAGAAATTTGGGCATGTAGGCTTGTTATGTATAAGCCAAGTGTGATGCTAAGGAGTACTTTTTTCATTTTTTTCATTTTTTAAGTTGATTGAATAATATGCTGTGATACGTTTTTAAATCGTTCTTCGCTTGAAACTAAAAATCCGTGGTTCAAAAGTAAGAATACTTCATCTGCTTTTGTGTTCTTAAACGCTTTTTTACCGTGATAAATAGAAATTTTTGATGGAGAGATAAGCAGGCATTCATCAACGACATCTTCTTTCGTTAAATCAATTCCCTCTTCAATTGCTTCGATGGTAATCATTTCGCCACTTGAATCTGAAAGTGAGCATACGCATACTTGCTTAGGCACTTGGCGTTCTAAAAAGAAAACCTTGTTGTACACTTTTTCCAAAACAACATCGCTAAACATTTCGATTAATTCTTTTGCTTTTTCGGGGCTTTCTTGATTCATTAGCGCCCAGTCTTCTTTATAAACATGGTTTACAATTAAAAACTGGATCAATTCGCTATCGAGTTCTTGCAATTCTTCCTTACTCAGGCACCTAAATCGCATATTAATTCTCTGATTTTGAAACATCAAAAGTTAAATCCATCACTTCATCGAGTGATTTTTGGACAACACCTTGTTCGACTATAAAGGTATATTTACCGGCTTGTGGTAATTTCCTTCGTTTGAAAACAAGCTTATGTTCAACAATAGAACCGGTATTATTTCCAATCCAAGCTCCATTTGGGTAGCATGTTTTAATCTCGTAAGGCTCCCGAATAATTTGCTTAAAGGGAGTTTTTGTTGTCAAATAAATCCAAAGATTGTTGAATTTGTAATCTGTGGTGGTGCGAATCGTCAGGGTAAAATCATAGCTATTTACAGTGTCAGGTATAGACACAGTAAATGTAGGACGAATCTTTTCTGACCACGTGTTATTTTTGAAATGATATGACGAATTGAATACTGGTGCTTTGTTGCACGCTAATAAAGCTATTGCAATGAGACCAAGCCCAACTAATTTTTTCATTATTTATTTTTTTGGTTCAAATTTAGGTTTGTTCCACTTTTTATTCCTGTTTTTATTTTTCGAGGTATTTGCGAAACGTGAAATACTATCTTGTCCCACCACATTTTCATATCCAATTTCCACCTCTTTTTCTACCACATAGGTAAACGCCTTTAAATCTTTTGGAATTGTTCCTGCTGAATTCAGTTCTTGTATTTTTTTAACTTGTTCGGGTGTTAAGGCGATTAGTCCGTTTTCACCTTGAATTGCAAACCACATGAGTCGCTTGAACACGTCGGTTTTAATATGTATTGCCTCTCCGCTTTCTGTTTTAAGTTTCGTTTCTGCTTTAGGGAAAGATTTAATAGCATCGAGGTACATGTCTAATTCATAATTCAAGCAACATTTTAATTTTCCGCATTGTCCGGCAAGTTTTTGAGGATTCAGCGATAATTGTTGGTAACGAGCGGCAGAAGTAGAGACTGATCTAAAATCCGTAAGCCAAGTACTGCAGCAAAGTTCTCGTCCGCATGAGCCAATTCCCCCCAATCTGGCTGCTTCTTGCCTGGAACCTATTTGGCGCATTTCAATACGAACCTTAAATTTATCAGCCATATCTTTGATGAGCTGCCTAAAATCAATTCTTCCTTCAGCGGTATAATAAAATAGTGCTTTAGACATATCTGCTTGATATTCTACATCTGAAATTTTCATTTCCAAACCAAGTGTTAGGGCCATTACCCTAGTTTGATTCATGGTTTCTTGTTCAAAAGAACGGGCCTTTATCCAGCTATCAATTTCTTTTTGAGTAGCAATTTTTAAAATTTTCCTTGTTTCCATTGGTTTAAAACCAGGCGCTTTCTTTTTTACTTGAATACGCGCCAATTCTCCGACCACAGAAACAACTCCTACATCATATCCCGGAGCAGTTTCCACTACAACCACATCACCAACACTTAATGCGATATGATCCGCATTTCTATAAAACCCTTTTCTGGAATTCTTAAACCGAACTTCTACAATATCATATACTTTTTGTCCGGAAGGCAAGGCAATATTGGCTAACCAATCATAGACTTCTAATTTATTACAACCCCCAGAGCTGCACGTTCCATTATTCTTACAGCCTCTTGGTGTTCCTCCATCTGACCCACATGAACTACAACCCATAATATTGTTTTTTTTGTAAAAGTACTAAATTAAGCTTGGTGAATGTATCTCATGGATTGAAAACATAGTTGGGTGAAAAGAAGTTTTGCAAAAGCGTTCCTTTCAATTCGGTAATAGGCTTCATCAAAGCAGCTTAGGAATTCGCTGATATTATTTCCTGAAATATAAGGAGAAAACTTATCAATAAAAGCGGCTTCCTCTGTTGATACTTGCAGGGTATTCATCCCAATATAATTCTTCACGAGGCTTTGCCTTAACATGTGTAAGCTATATAAAATAAATAATTTTTGACGTTCTTTAGAAACAGCTGCAATATCTTCAGCCCAATCTAACATGGCAATAACATCCTTTTTGAAGGTACAGCGCATCAAGCTCATAAATTGATCTCGATAAGCGATATTTGATTCATCGTCCTGTATTAATTCCAATGCTCTGATAAAATTTCCATCAGAAAACCCAGCAATTGTTTGGGCAATCCTTTCTTCAATCGAATTTTCTTTACAAAGATACGTGCTTAGATCCTCCTGCGAAATTCTAGGAATAATGATTACTTGCGTTCGAGATTGTATCGTTGGCAGTAATTTTTGAGGCTGCTCAGTCACTAGAATGATAAGTGTTTTGGGAGGTGGCTCCTCTAAAATCTTTAATAATTTGTTTGAACATGTAGGGTTCATTTCGTCTGCACACCATATAATCATTACCTTATAGTTGCCTTGGTATGACATCAAACTTAATTTTTTATGGATATCGACACTTTCTTGTGTACCGATTACAGGCTTTCGTTCTTTCGTATCTATTATATTGGTCCAATCCAGTAAATCAAAATATGGATTTGTTTTTAATTGCTTCCGCCATTCTGTTAAATAAGCGGATGAAAGCGGATGATTTAATAAGACTACTGGAAACACAAAATGAACATCTGGGTGTACAAAGTCAGACATTTGTTTGCACGAGTGACAAGATCCGCAACTATCTGTTTCCTGCTTATTGTCACACAGTAAATACTTACTATATGCTAAAGCCATTGCCAAACTCCCATGGCCGTTTTTACCAGCAAATAACTTTGCATGGCTAATTTTTTCTGAATTTATTTCCCGGATAAGCTGTTCTTTTAAGGCTGCTTGTCCAATTACTGCTGAAAATTGCATAGGGTAAAATTAGCGCAATTTTGAAAATGTAGATTCTATTTCCACCTTTTGTTTTACACTTTTATGACATTATTATATTTATTGGCTAAAAGAAAGCGATCCACTATTCCTCTATATTTCCGCCAATGATGATTACGATTTCTCCTTTGACTTCTTTTTGCTGAAAATGCAATAGGACTTCCTGTGCTGTCCCTCGTGCAAACTCCTCGTAAAATTTTGTTATTTCTCTACAAACACATATTTTTCGATCAGCACCAAAATATTCTACAATCTGTCCGAGACACTTTATAAGTCTGTGAGGAGATTCGTATAAAACAATTGTTCTGCTTTCTTTACTTAGTAAGGTTAATCTGGTTTGACGTCCTTTTTTGTGAGGGAGGAAACCTTCAAAGACAAACTTATCGCAAGGCAATCCACTCGCGACAAGCGCTGGTACAAAGGCACTTGGCCCAGGTAAACATTCTACGGGAATTCCCGCTTCAATACAGGCACGAACTAATAAAAATCCAGGATCAGAAATGCCAGGTGTTCCGGCATCTGATACTAATACTGCGGTTTCCACCTCTTGAATCTTATCAATAACCCGATCTAATAATCGGTGTTCATTTTGACTGTGAAAAGAAATAACAAGGTTAGATATATTTAGATGTGATAATAAGCGTTTGGTCACCCGAGTATCTTCAGCAAAGATAACCTGTGCACTACCTAATATTCGAATGGCGCGCAAGGTAATATCTTCTAAATTTCCTATTGGCGTTGGTACGAGAATTAATTTAGCCATGCTTTTAATTGCGTTTTTTAGGGTATATTTTTAGGAAAATACTTTCCTGACCACATCTTCAATTTTTTCACAAAGAATAACCTTGATTTTGAAGTCGGAAATGGTAATACCTTTAGTGTATTTTGAAATAAAAATAGATTTATATCCCAACTTTTGAGCTTCCTGAATTCGTATTTCAGCTCGATTGACGGGCCTTACCTCACCAGAAAGACCTAGCTCTGCGGCGAAAGTTATTCCTTGTGGTATGGGCATATCCGCATTAGAGGATAATACGGCCATTGTTACCGCCAAATCTACTGCGGGGTCATCCACTTTTATTCCCCCAGCGATGTTTAAAAAAACATCTTTTGCTGCTAATTTAAATCCGCAACGCTTTTCCATCACCGCCAAAAGCATGTTTAGCCGCTTGGCATCATAACCTGTTGATGAGCGTTGTGGTGTGCCGTATGCTGCAGAACTCACAAGCGCTTGCACTTCAATTTGGAGTGGTCGCATGCCTTCAATCGTCGTAGCAATAGCTATACCGCTTAAAGTTCCATCACTATTGGTAATTAAAATCTCTGAGGGATTATCTACAACACGCAATCCTGTTCCTTGCATTTCATAGATGCCTAATTCATTCGTTGATCCAAAGCGATTTTTCACTGTCCGCAATAAACGATACACATGATTTCGATCTCCTTCAAATTGAAGAACGGCATCCACCATATGCTCTAAAACTTTCGGTCCTGCAATCGATCCATCTTTGGTAATATGTCCAATTAAAAAGACAGGCACGTTCGTTTCTTTTGCAAAACGTAGCAGTTGCGCAGTGCATTCACGTACTTGTGAAACACTTCCTGGCGAACTATCAATTGAAGAAAAGAACAAGGTTTGAATCGAGTCAATAATGAGGACTTGAGGCATTAAAGATTTTGCGTGATTAAGGATGTTAATCAAATTTGTTTCCGTTAAAAGCTGGCAATTATTATTTTTAATACCGATTCGTTCGGCCCTCATTCTAATTTGCTGTTCGCTTTCCTCTCCGGAGACGTAGAGTATACTCAAGGGTTCTTCAATAGCCATTTGAAGCATTAAGGTTGATTTTCCTATACCGGGTTCCCCACCAATTAAAACAAGGGCACCCTTTACTAATCCACCTCCAAGTACTCGGTTTAATTCCGAATCGATAAGTGGAATTCTATTCTCCTCTTGGTGTTGTATTTCATTTATTAGCGTTGGCTTTGAATTTCTTGAATCAACCGAAAAAGGCAAGGCGCTTTTTGAGGTGGAGATTATCTCTTCTACAAAAGTATTCCATGAGGAACAAGAGGGGCACTTCCCCAGCCATTTAGGCGCCTCGAATCCACATTCTTGGCAAAAAAAAGCACTCTTCTGTTTTGACATAATTATAACTTCAAAGATAAAATTAACTATTGATAAAGCTTCTATTTAAGTTTAATTTCGACTTTTTAAGCCAAAAAAATAAAGATTGCCGCCCCACTCGTCAAATTTTTTTTATTTTTTTTTAAAACTTTGTGTGATAGATTATCAAAAAAATTAATTTTGTCGATTAAGTATTTATAAAAGAATAAATTTTTATGACAAAAAGAAGGTCGATAATTAGTTATGATAAGCTTTCGATTGAGCAAAAGAAACAAATTCTTAAAGAATTTCCCGACGGATATATTAATCATTTAACTACTATTAAGACGCCTACCGGTGAAGTGTTAGATGCATTAATATGGGACACGGATGAAATAATCTATTTGGTTAAAATAGTAAAGCCAAAGGTCAAGGTGAAAATCATTTCAGATGATAGTGAAGATGACTTTGATGATGATTTAGACAAAGAGGATGAGATCAAAGATGATGACATGGATGATGAAAAAGACCATGATTCTGATGATGATGATGACGACTATGATAAACCTGATGTTGACAAAGACGATGACGACGATAAGGATTAAGTCCTTGATTTCTCGGTCTTAGTTTTCTTTTCTATTACTTTTCTTTATCTTTGAAACAATATCTCTAAGATAATTATGAAAGTTCCTACACCTTTTACTAATATTCCTACATCGCCTTCAGTTGACAAAGTTGGTGTTGAAGAGCGTGTCGCTCGTTTTCAATCTCGAAGTATTAAAAATGCATCAAAACGCCAAGGTTTAGATTTAGTGCTGAGTATGATTGATCTTACCACCCTAGAAGGCAAAGATACTCCCGGTAAAGTAAAACAAATGTGTTACAAGGCGCATCACCTGCACGATTCGTACCCTAATTTACCAACGGTAGCGGCAGTATGTGTTTTTCCTTCTATGGTTAAAACGGCCAAGACAGCACTTTTAGGAACATCCGTGAAAGTAGCGTCTGTTTCTACTGCTTTCCCATCTGGCCAATCTACTCGTGCTGTAAAATTAGCAGATACTAAATTTGCAGTGGATGAAGGGGCGGATGAAATTGACATGGTTATTTCTCGCGGTAAGTTTTTAGCGGGAGAATATAATTTTGTATTTGATGAAATAGCAGCGATAAAAGAAGCTTGCGGTAAAGCACGACTAAAGGTTATTCTCGAAACAGGTGAGCTTTGTACCTTGGATAGTGTTCGAAAAGCAAGTGATATTGCAATATATGCAGGGGCCGATTTTATAAAGACATCCACCGGAAAAATTCAGCCAGCAGCCACAATGCAGGTTACCTATACCATGTTAATGGCGATCAAAGATTATTATGATGCAACAGGAATTATGATAGGAATGAAGCCTGCCGGTGGGATATCCACCTCAAAATTAGCCTTGCATAATTTAGTAATGGTGAAAGAAATTTTAGGAAACAATTGGCTTACTAACGATTGGTTTAGATTCGGAGCCAGTAGTTTGGCAAATGATGTATTAATGCAAATTATGAAGTTGGAAACGGGAGTTTATCAATCTTCAGATTATTTTACAATAGATTGATATGGCTAAAAATACTACCAAAAAACTAGTGCCTAATTGGGATTATTCTCCTTCATTAGAAAGCACTTCCCATATTACGATTTTACCGAGATATGAATTATTTATAAACAATGAGTGGGTAAAACCGACCTCTAAAAAATATTTCAAAACAACCAATCCTGCTACAGAAGAAGTTCTATCCGAAATCGCTTGGGCGAATGATAAAGATGTTGATTTGGCGGTTAAGGCTGCTCGAAAAGCATACGAAGATGTTTGGTCAAAAACTACTCCAAAAGAGCGTTCAAAATACATTTATCGCATTGCGCGACTGATGCAAGAACAAGCAAGAGAACTTTCTGTAATTGAAACCTTAGATGCTGGAAAACCTATTCGTGAGGCAAGGGACATTGATGTGCCTTTGGCTTGCAATCACTTTTTTTATTATGCCGGTTGGGCAGATAAGTTAGAATATGCTTTTCCTAATCAGCCAATGGAGGCACTTGGGGTAGCGGGTCAAATTATTCCATGGAATTTTCCACTTCTGATGGCTGCATGGAAAATTGCTCCTGCTTTAGCAGCTGGTAATACTGTTGTTCTTAAACCAGCGGAAACGACTTCCTTGACAGCATTAAAATTAGCTGAAATAATAAAAGCCTCAGGTCTTCCTCCAGGTGTTGTAAATATCGTTACAGGTCATGGTGATACAGGTGCGGCGATTGTTAATCACCCGGACATAAATAAAATTGCTTTTACTGGATCAACCAACGTCGGAAAAATCATCCAACGGGCTATTGCTGGTACAGGGAAAAAAGCCACCTTGGAATTAGGAGGGAAATCCGCTAATATTATTTTTGATGATGCTCCTATTGATCAAGCGGTTGAAGGCATTATCAATGGAATATTTTTTAATCAAGGACACGTTTGTTGCGCGGGTTCTAGGCTTTTTGTGCAAGAAAACATTGCTGAATTGGTCATTCGGAAATTAAAACACCGCATGGATAGTTTGTATTTGGGAAATCCCCTCGATAAAAACACGGATATTGGTGCCATAAATTCAAAGGAACAGCTTACAACCATTGAAAAATATATTAAAATTGGAATCGCAGAAGGAGCTGAAATATATCAAAGCGCCTGTGAATTGCCAAGTAAGGGGTATTTTTGTCGCCCAACAATTTTTATAAATGTGGCACAGTCGAGTACCATTTCACAAGAAGAAATTTTCGGTCCTGTTTTGAGTATTCAAACTTTTCGAACGGTCGATGAGGTCATTCAAAAAGCTAATAATTCACCCTATGGATTAGCCGCTGGCGTATGGACAGATAAAGGATCTCGTATTTTTAATTTAACAACGAAATTACGTGCGGGAGTTATTTGGGCAAATACCTATAATAAATTTGATCCAACCTCTCCATTTGGAGGGTATAAAGAAAGTGGATTTGGCCGCGAAGGTGGTTTACATGGATTGGGCGCTTATTTAAAAATGAAAGTATAATTAATTGTTATTCAAATGGATCGCGTGGAAATTTTAAAAACATATAAGATTTATATCGGTGGAGCTTTTCCTAGAACCGAATCAGGTCGATATTATACGCCAGTAAATAAAGCAGGTGAGGGCATTGGAAACATGTGTTTATCATCTCGAAAAGATGTGCGAAACGCTGTTACAGCAGCTCGAAAGGCTTTTGGGTCTTGGTCTGAACGATCTGCATTTAACCGAGGACAAATAATCTATCGCATTGCAGAAATGCTCGAAGGAAGGAAGGAGCAATTTATTTCGGAGCTTCAGAAACAAGGTAGCACAAAAGCAGAA
>JBIIOQ010000042.1:0-13234 GCA_044336865.1 Crocinitomicaceae bacterium
AAAATGC
Source organism: Crocinitomicaceae bacterium (assembly GCA_044336865.1). Taxonomy (GTDB): domain Bacteria; phylum Bacteroidota; class Bacteroidia; order Flavobacteriales_D; family Crocinitomicaceae; genus UBA952. The sequence goes on from JBIIOQ010000042.1 coordinate 8, forward strand.
CTATTTTTGCAGGAAATAATTACTGACTTATGGAATACGTTGCTTTAGGTAAAACAGGTTTGCAAATAAGCCGATTATCCTTTGGGTCTTGGCTAACCTTTGGAAAACAAATTGATACTAGTATTGCTGAAAATCTGATGACGCTTGCCTATGACAATGGTATTAATTTCTTTGATAACGCTGAGATTTATTCACGCGGGATGAGTGAGGAGGTAATGGGCAAGATTCTAACTAAGTTGGGATGGTCACGCGATAGTTATATTGTAAGCAGTAAAGTATTTTTTGGCAGCGGCGGACAATTACCTACTCAAAAAGGATTGAATAGAAAACATGTGTTTGAAGCTTGTCATCAAGCGCTTAAGCGTTTACAGGTTGATTATTTAGATCTTTACCTTTGTCACCGACCCGATAAAGCCACTCCAATTGAGGAAACTGTTTGGGCGATGCATCACCTTATTGCGCAAGGCAAAGTGTTATATTGGGGAACTAGCGAATGGTCGGCACAAGAAATAATGGAGGCACATATGTTTGCGAAACAAAACCACTTAATTGGGCCCGTAGTTGAACAACCCGAATACAACCTTTTTACTCGACATAAAATTGAAGTGGAATTCGAACAATTATATAAAACGGTAGGCCTGGGCACCACAATATGGTCGCCATTAGCTAGTGGGATCTTAACTGGAAAATACAATGATGGTTTTCCAACAGAAACGAGATTGGGCATGGATGGTTTGGATTGGCTAAAGGATAAAAACTTTACCGAAGGAAAAATTCAAAAAGCGATTGCATTGACCCAGTTATCTGCTGAAATTGGCCTAAGCCTTCCTGTTCTTTCCTTGGCTTGGTGTCTAAAAAACAACAATGTGAGTACCGTAATCTTAGGCGCAAGTAAAACAAGTCAGTTAAGCGAAAATCTTAAAGCGATTTCAGCGCAGGAATTACTTACTACTGATGTAATGGAGCGAATTGAATTAATCATGGAAAATAAACCACGCAAACCAGATTATTGAAATAAACAATTCGCCTACTAAAAATGTTAAGAAAGTAGATAAAAAGAAATATGATAGAAACAGATATTATCATTATTGGAACCGGTCCAGTGGGCTTATTCACCGTTTTTGAAGCGGGCTTATTAAAACTTAAATGTCATTTGATTGATTCATTGCCTCAACCCGGTGGGCAATGTTCTGAAATATATCCCAAAAAACCAATCTATGATATCCCTGGTTTTCCAACTATTTTAGCAGGAGAACTTATTGATAACTTAATGGAACAAGCAGCACCCTTCAAGCCGGGATTCACCCTTGGAGAAGCCGCTGTAAGTATTGAAAAACAATCCGATAACACCTTTATCGTTACGGGTGTAAAAGGAACAAAGCACAAGGCGCCAATCGTCATGATTGCAGGTGGACTTGGTGTTTTTGAACCACGAAAACCTCCTATAGAAAACATACGCGAATATGAAGACAAAGGAGTTGAATACATCATCAAAGAACCTAATTTTTATAAGGATAAAACCTGCGTGATTGCAGGAGGAGGAGATTCTGCACTGGATTGGTCAATATTTTTAGCCGAACAAAAAATTGCCAAAAAAGTGATTTTGGTTCATCGTAATAGTTCTTTTCGTGGGCACTTGGACTCAGTTCAAAAAGTCATCGATTTAGCACAAAGCGGCGTAATTGAATTGATAACCGAAGCGGAGGTTGTTGGACTTTCAGGAAAAGATGGCCTGGAAAGCGTGATTATTCATCATCAGAAAGATGGTGAGATTGTGAAAAATACCGATCACTTTATCCCATTATTTGGCCTAAAACCAAGTCTTGGTCCCATTGCAGATTGGGGATTAGAAATTGAAAAAGGAGCGATTAAAGTAGATACCCTAGATTATTCAACAAATATCCCGGGAATATATGCTATCGGAGATGTGAATACGTATCAAAATAAATTGAAATTGATTCTTTGTGGTTTTCACGAGGGAACATTAGCAGTGCAATCTGCCTTTTCAAGGATATATCCGGATAAAAAAAACATCTTAAAATATACCACCGTAAATGGTGTACAAGGATTTTAATATCACCTTAGCGATTTCGTTGTACCTTCGTTTGAATTAGGTATGAAAAATAGAACCATCCATACAGTCATTATTTTAGGGATATTATCCTTAGTAACGATTTTGACCGTCCAATTGCTATGGATGGAAAAAACTATTCGGATTCAAGAAACCAACATCGCGATTCAGGCAAAAGCAGATAGTTTAAACCTCAAAGAATTTACACAGCAAGTAGAAGTTTCGCTGAAAAAAGTATTGAAACAAATTAATTTAAATACAAATGTGAACTACGAGGTATATGGGGCCGTCAAAGAACTTAAAACCAACCATTTTACTGTTGATATTCAAGAAGATCTGCAACCATATTATTTAGAAACCTTATTAAAAAAGGAATTCGATAATCAAAATATACATCAAGATTTTATTTACGGAATCTACGATTGTTTCACTGATTCAATTGTTTTAGGAAGCCTTATTAAATACACCAAAGATTCCTTGTATGCATCCGTTCCAGATAAAACACATGGCATAACCCCAGAGAAATTAAATTTAAAAAAAGATGGGCACTACTTCACTGTCTATTTTCCTGATCTCAAGATTAAGTCGATAAAATCCGAAACGCTAATTTCTCCATGGATATATATTTGCGTTATTCTACTTCTTATTTTGATCTTTTTTGGCTTTAGCTTATCCATCATTATTCGTCAAAATCGCTTATCGGAAATAAAAAACGATTTCATTAATAACATGACACACGAACTAAAAACGCCCATTTCAACCATCAGTTTATCGAGTGAAATGCTCATGCGCTTGGAAGTGGCTGATTTTGAAAAAGTGAATAAATATGCTGGTATTATCTTTAAAGAGAATAAGCGCCTGGAGCAGCAAGTAGAGCGCGTATTAAACGTAGCTAAATTAGATAAGGACCAAGTTGTTTTGGATAAAGAGTTATTTAATGTGCATGATGTATTACAGGAGGTCAAAGACAATTTTGAATTACATCATTTAAGCAAGGGTGGATCGATTAAATTAGAACTAGCAGCAACAATTTCAGACATTCATGCCGATCCTGTTCACATCACAAATGTGATTTACAATCTACTTGATAATGCTGTAAAGTATTGCGAAGGGAATCCAACCATCATTATTAAAACAAGCAATGAACGCAATGGCTTAAAAATAGAAATTATAGATAATGGGATTGGCATTAAAAAAGAAAACCAACGCGACATTTTCGAGAAATTTTACCGTGTACCTACCGGCAATATTCATAATGTAAAAGGATTTGGCTTAGGCTTGTATTACGTGAAATTAATTATGGATGCTCACCAAGGAAAAATCGAAGTTAGGAGTATCATCGGAAAGGGGACATCATTTACCTTGTTTTTTTCTTAGCTTATCTAGGGTTGAATCAGGTTGTGGAATAATTCCAGACCGCGTCAGTTGTTTCTTTTTTCGATCGATTAAAAAATACTCGTTTACAGTGCGCCCCTCAATCTTTCCTTCAATGCGTAATTTATTTTTGACCTTAACAATCGCTGTATATTGACCAGTATAGGAAAACGCTCCAAAACTAATATTAAAAGATGCCTTTGAAAGAATGATACTGAGATTATCTGATTCGACATCGAGTAATTCATTTCCAGTATTTAGACGATAAGCTGGCACGATTCCATTGTAGGTGCCCAACCATTTCCGTTTAACGAACACGGCCTCCTGAGCATATACCGAAAGGCAAGAAGCTACAATCCCTAAAATCATTATTGATTTTAACATGCCACGAAGATACATAATTCTATGCTATTGATTTCGGTTATTAACTTGTTCAAAAATCGTCATTAAAACAATTAAGAGTGGTGATGATTTACATTAATTTTGTAGTGTAAGTTTTATAAGCATGGATCAATACCACAAATTACTGCGCCACATTCTTGAAAACGGTGTAAAAAAAGAAGATCGAACTGGAACAGGTACACTTTCCGTTTTTGGATATCAAATGCGTTTCGACCTTAACAAAGGGTTTCCTTGTCTTACCACTAAAAAACTACACCTTCGCTCCATTATTCATGAGCTTTTATGGTTCTTGAAAGGCGATACTAATATCGCATACTTAACAAAAAATAATGTCCGTATTTGGGATGAGTGGGCTGACGAAAATGGGGATCTTGGTCCTGTATATGGGCACCAATGGCGGAGTTGGCCAACAAAAGATGGCGGTACAATCGATCAAATTTCGCAATTGATTCATCAAATAAAAACCAATCCAGATTCAAGAAGACTAATCGTTTCAGCATGGAATGTGGCCGATGTCAACCAAATGGCATTGCCACCTTGCCACAGTTTGTTCCAATTTTATGTGGCGGAGGGCAAATTAAGCTGTCAGTTATACCAAAGAAGTGCCGACACCTTTCTTGGCGTTCCCTTTAATATCGCTTCATACGCATTACTAACAATGATGATCGCCCAAGTATGCGAGCTTCAGGTGGGAGAATTTGTTCACACCTTTGGCGATACTCATTTGTATTCTAATCATCTTGAACAAGTTGAATTACAACTAACTAGAGAAATAAGACAGTTGCCGACCATGAAGATTAATCCTAAAGTGAAGGATATATTTGAATTTACAATCGATGATTTTGAATTGACAAATTATGACCCACATCCACATATTAAAGGAATCGTAGCAGTTTGAGAAAAGCCACAATAATAGTAGCAATGGATGCCGAAAATGGCATTGGTAAAAACAATGATTTAATGTGGCACCTTCCCAATGATATGCGTTTTTTCAAAGAAACAACCATGCATCACGTTGTCATTATGGGTCGAAAAAACTATGAATCAATCCCTGAAAAATATCGCCCTTTAACAAATAGAACCAATGTAATTTTAAGTCGAGATAGCGCCTTAAAGATTCCGGGCTGTTTAGTCTTTAATACCTTACAAGCTTGTTTAATGCATTTTCATGATGCTAACGAAAAACTTTTTATTATTGGTGGCGGAGAAATTTACCAACTGGCTTTGCAGGAGAAATGCATCGACGAAATGTTTATCTCACATGTCGAAGCGACCTTTTCAGCAGATGTGTTTTTTCCAGAAATCACCTTAGACGATTGGAAAAGCAGCACAGTCATCACGCAAGAAATTGATGATAAGCATCCTTATCGTTTTATTACAAAACATTATGACTTGATTCAGCATTAAAATCAATAATCTTTTTAATTTTAACCAAAACTCATTGATATGTTGGCACCCTTCAACCTTAAGAAATGGATTGCTGAAAACCGCGATTTATTAAAACCCCCAATTTCAAATAAAAACCTATATGTCGAAGCGGGTGATTTTATCGTAATGATTGTCGGTGGACCAAATGCTAGAAAAGATTATCATTACAATGAAAGTGAAGAATTATTCATTCAACTAGAGGGGTCGATTACTGTTAGAATTCAAGAGGATGGTCAAGCAAAGAATATTGAAATTCACGAAGGAGATATATTTTTATTGCCAGCCAAGGTGCCACATTCTCCTATTCGAGGTGAAAATACAATTGGTTTAGTGATTGAAAGGGTTAGAAAAGGAAGCGAACTACAAGATGGCCTAATGTGGTTTTGTGAAGCGTGCAATAATCCATTAAAATCGTATCAATTTCCATTAGAAAATATCGAAAAGGATTTTATTAGCCGATTTAGAGAATTTTATGCTTCTGAAGAAATGAGAACATGCTCGGCATGCGGTCATGTAATGGAAACGGATCCTAGGTTTAGCTAATTACTCCGCCTGCTTATAAACCATAATGTACGTATTGTTTGTTTGCACATTATAATACTGAAGCGTTAGGGACTTATTGCGTAATTCATTAATCGTAAAATCTACTGGAAAATCTTCGCCACTTATTAAGTGCGATAAAACAGTTCCTTCTGAATCCAAGGTCCATGTTCCATGCTCATAATCCGTTTGTATTTGCCCTAATGATGAAGTGGTTCTTGAAATAGAATAGGTTTCATCCTTGTCAATTGCCATTTTTACATCTGGTTGATTTTCAATAAATTCATTCCCATTTACTTGATAGCTAGTTAATACCCACTCATTACAAAGACGAGCCTTTTTGGTGCGAAGCGAAAAGCTCGGCCCGTTAGGATATTTATCACAAGAAGCAAATAATACAAGTAAAAAACTTGCTAAAACAACAGTGCGAAAGGATGCTTTCATGGTTTTAATTTTCTCAAATGTAGTGATTAATATTTTGTCTCCAAAAAAAAATCAGCTAAAGAGAAGTATTTTTAGAAAAACGATTTATTTCGTTTTAAAGATAAATAACTTAGTTACTACGGATTTCTTTTCTTGGTCGACAGGAATAATTTGCTGTAATTGCAACTCTCCTTTCTTTAATAAAACAATTGTCAGGCGATCTGTTTTTTGCTTATCTGTTTCATTCAAAAGTAAGGATTTTGAATCGGTGCTAAAATGCCATGTTCCTTTTTTCTCTGTGCGAAGAACTTGCCCAAAAAGATGGTAACGTGTACTTGCCACATAACTATTATCCTGATGTAAATCCAAATGTGTCTCAAAACCGGTTAAGTCTTTGGCCCTTAAATTTTCAGACTGTACTATTAATTTCCAATCTTTTGCTATTCGTTGATTCTTAGATAGGAGCGCGTATTTAGTGGTTTCCTTGTATTTACTGCAAGAACTTAGCGTGAAAAAGACCATTAAACTCGCTAGAAACAAAACTTTCATGACAAGACTATTTTAATTTTAAAATACGCTAAGCACTTTGTTTGGTTACATGTAAGAAATACTAAAATTTATAGCAAAAAAAAAGCCGCCAAAAAAGGCGGCTCAAGTTGAAACTCGAATTTACATAGTCTCCCATGTTTGAATGGTAATATCACCATTACTAGGATCTATTTGCTGAACTTTTAATTCGCTATTAGTAAGTTTTATGATTGTATATTCTTCAGAAGTGTTGTTACTAGAATCTACTAATATGAGCTTAGATTTATCATTGCTAAATAACCATTCTCCGTTTATTTCATTAGTTAAAGTTTGTCCCGCAATAGTATAGCTGAAAGTTGTTTTTGCCGTGCCATCTTTACTTAAAGTTAAATGCCAACTAACTCCAGATAGATTTAAAGCAAAACCGTTTTCTGTTTGGGAAATAAGGTGCCAATCATTGACCATGCGCGACTTTTTTGACAGTAAAGTAAATTTTGAACCTTCGTCATATTTACTACAAGAAGATAGGAAAGTAGTGGCTACGATCAACGAAAGCACACTAAAAAGGAGAATTTTTTTCATTTTAAAAGTTTTATTTTTGGCGAAAATAAGAAGAAAATTTAAAATAGTATGATTAAAAGAGATTAACTTTGCATCATCAACTCTTTAGTATGAAAACAGCCCTTTATTTACTATTTAGCTTACTATTTTTAGCTGCTTGCAACAACGCCACCATCGATAAAAAAGTAAGTGAGAACAAACCTGTAACATCTAATGTTGCAAATACCAAGTTAGCTTTAAATGTAAATGGAATGGTCTGTAAAATGGGCTGTGGCGGTGCCATTAGAAAGGAATTATTAGCGACAAATGCTGTTGAAAAAGTAGAGGTTGATTTCGTTGAAGACAAGGAATCTCAGCTGATCACTGTGTATTACAATAATTCACTTTCTTCAAAAGAAAAGCTTCTCAAGGTGATTAACGAGATGAATGACAAGCAATTTACCGCTCAAATCATTTCAGAATCCTCATACATCAGCGATAAAAAATGATGCTCCACTATCGGGTGCTCGGAAAAGGAGAGCCCTTGGTTATTCTACATGGTCTATTTGGATCGTCTGACAATTGGCAATCACAAGCAAAAATATTCGCTGAGTTCTATACCGTTTATCTTGTCGACCTCAGAAATCATGGTCATTCTTTTTGGTCTCCAGCACATTCGTATGCATTAATGGCGGAGGATTTACGGGCCTTGACTGAAGAATTGAACCTTAAAAATATTATTTTACTTGGCCATTCGATGGGGGCAAAAGTCGCCATGACATTTGCACAACAACATCCAGGTTTACTCGACAAACTTATCTTGGTTGACATGGGAATAAAGGAATACCCCATGCACCATCAACATATATTAGCAGGAATTAAGAGTCTAAATCTCTCCGAATACGCTTCTCGTGGTGAGGCAGAAAGGGTTTTAGAAGTACGCCTAGAAAACCCTGGAGTTCGACAGTTTCTACTAAAGAATCTATATTGGAAAACGAAAGGAGAATTAGCTTGGCGCATGAACGTATGTGCTCTTGAAAAAAACATGGGCGAAATACTTAGCGCAATTCCGAAACAAGTTGTGCTTACTACAACGATTTTCATCAGAGGCGAACTGTCTAATTATATTTTAGACGAGGATATTCCCGACATAGAGAATGTATTTCCTGATAGCGAATTTGAAACCATTTTAGGTGCCGGACATTGGGTACATGCCGAAGCACAGGAGGAATTTATTCATGTTGTTTTAGGGTTTTGCTTACGGTAGGGTGAGAAATAAAAAAAAGACCTCTATCACTAGAGGTCTCCGTCGTATTTTTCCAAACTTAAATTGAACTCGTTATTTTTTTTGAGATGCCGCAAACTCCTCTTTTGATACAGTAGGATCTACAAAACGACCCCCACTTATAATTTTATCATCTTTCCAAAAGAAATATGCATGAACGGGAACTGTACATTTATTTTTTGTAAATCTCCCCGTTCCAGACCACATACCCCACCACAATGTAGCTGTACCTCCATCCTTTCCAACAAATGTTTTTATATTATCGGTTGTTAAACTTATATCACTAAAAAATTGATGATCATTTCGAGTGATTTGCGCAAATCCTACACGACCACCTGGAGTTACTTTAGTTTCTCCGTTCTCTTGGTTATTAGCCAATTGATCTCTAAACTTCATCGTATCAACAACTATTTCATAAACGAGGCTAGTGTCATTTTTGACATAGTATTCAAGTAATTGTCTTACTTTAATTGTTTTTGAGTCTAAAGAAGTCCAAGTGCCGGTGTCTTTGTCCTCCGCAGAATTCTCAGCTTTTTTTGTTTCTTGGTTTGTACAAGCAATGAATGATGCTGATACAAGCAAACATAATAATAGTTTTTTCATAGGTTTTGGTTTGGAAATAGGGTTTAGCCTATTTCAATGAATAAATAAGTTGTGTTTTTGCTAAGATAACTAAATTATTGATAATAAAACATTTAGCTTACTTATTAATATTTAATAATTCTCAATTTTGCGGGTGGAAACCTCTGTCGAACTTGAAATCAAAAAAATTGGCGTAGAAATACATGGTCTGCGAAAATCAAAAAACTTCACACAAGCTCAACTGGCCGCTATGTGCGATGTAGATATTAGAACCATACAACGCATTGAAAAAGGGGAATTCAATCCCAGTTTGAAAGTTTTAATCCAATTGGCCAAATCATTCGATTATACATTGTCTGAATTTTTTTTCAAGGTCGATAAAAAATGATTTTCACAAAGGGAAAATGGTGTGTTTTAATGGATTAATCGGTTGTGGGCGGGGTTATGGTTTGTGGGCGGGGTTATGGTTTGTGGACGGGGTTGTGGGTTGCGAACGGGGTTCGGGTTGCGAATGGGGTTCGGGTTGCGAATGGGGTTCGGGTTGCGAATGGGGTTCGGGTTGCGAATGGGGTTCGGGTTGCATGTAGAGACGTGCAATTGCCCGTCTCTACATGCAACGAAACCATCACCAAACGCAACGAAACCATCACCAAACGCAACGAAACCATCACCACATAACATTGGTTCAACGGTCATTCATATTAAATGAATCACTTTTCCATTTCAATGGATTGTTATCAATGTATCGACGAATGGCATTTAACGCGTTGTCGTTTCGAATAATAATATCGTGATACCGTGATTGCCATTCAAAATCAATTTTATTTTGGTTCGCATAACGTTTTACCGATGATTTGAATGCGCGAATCACTGCCCCTAAATTTTGTGATTGCACACCAAATTGATTTGGATTCCAATCCTTTTTATCTGGTCTATTGAAAAACAAAACCCCGTGAATATGATTCGGCATTACAATAAAATGATCGATTTCGACAAAGGGATAATGCGCGGGAATTTCTTTCCAGAAATTATTGGCAATTTCGCCTATTTCAGTAAAAAAGGATATTTCACCAAAATAATTTATGCGATTTTTTGTGCAAATGGTTACGAAATAATGTCCATGCGATCCATAATCATATCCTTGAAGTCGCGCTGATTCAATACGGTATTTGTTTTGAAATTTTGTGATTGTTATTTTTTTTCGTCAACAATTAGAAATTGTTTCTTTGAACGCAATAGATCCCGTTATATTTAAGGTCTTGACATGTTTAACTAAAACAAATCAACGTTTTTTATAAATCGGCACCGTAGAACAAGGCTCGCCGAACATAATTGCTTTCACGACCGGGCGAAGATGTTTCACCAGTAGTGAGCTGGCAAATTCGGGACAAGAAATTTCGGCGCAACCTTTAACGATAATACGTTGATCAATAAATGGCGCTAAAGCTAATGCCTCAATGTTTTGTTTGATTAAACTTTTTTCAAGTTCTGCTGAAGAACCAACCTCATAATAAATAGCAAAAGAAGAAAGTTCGCTGCCGATTAGCATGAATGCCCAAGTGGGAATAATGGCGTCGGTTGAGCAAAAAATAAAAATGGCTTTTCCCTTGTATTGCGACCAATCATGCTCCTTAATCCATAACCTAAAATCTTTTTCTTTCAATACCAAGCCCTGCCAAAGTTGATTTGAAATATCAATTCCTTCAATTGGCATTTTTGGCCTAAAATCGGCCATGTCCAACTGAATTAAACCACTTTCTTTTACTTTATTTTTTATGCTCTCCATATCTATTCACAAAGATACAATAAAGCAAAAGTAAAGACTGAATAATTCACTGAAAAAGAGAACCTCTTAGCCTTGAAACAATGTAACCAATCCTCTTTTTTTCAATATCTACCTTGGAAATTACATCGAAAAAAAATGAATTAAATTAGTACATTTACAATATGAGAAAAACCCTAATCATAGCCGCTATTACTTTAACGAGTACAATTTACAGCCAGAAAAACACTTGGCAACAAAAAGCAGATTATTCAATAATAGCAAGTTTAGACGACCAAAAAGGCTTGGTCAAAGGAGAAGAAACGATTGAATACAGCAATCAATCCAATGATAGTCTTTCCGAAATCTATCTACACCTTTATTGGAATGCCTTTAAAAAAGGCAGTCATGCATTTACTGTTTTCGGAAATGATCAATCGGAAATGGATGCAAGCGATTTTGGTTCGATTACCATTTCGGAAATAAAAATAGATGGGCAAAGCTATACAGCAGAGGTATTTGAATCAATTGGAAAGATTAAATTAAAATCTCCACTTGCCCCTTTGACAAAAGCTCGAATATCGATAACATTCATTGCTCAAATCCCAGCATGTTTAAATAGAGCAGGGAAAAATAATACCGCAGGAACTGATTTTACACTGACACAATGGTACCCTAAAATTTGTCGTTACGATGCGCAAGGATGGCATACAGATCCTTACCTCGGACGAGAATTTGCAGGAACATTCGGCAACTTCAACGTTACGATTAACTGCAATAAGCGCTTTGTAATTGCCGGTACTGGCTTACTTTCAAATAAATCTTATACCGCCAATGGGTGGGTTGATAAACAGAAAGAAAACACAAATGGCGATATTGTACAATGGAAATTTACAGCCGAAAACGTCCATGATTTTGCTTGGGCAGCAGATGCAGAGTGGATCCACAAATCGATACGAATTGATTTAATTGATTTTCATTTTTTTTATCACAAAGAATATGAAGAACAATGGACAACCTTAACGGATAAATGGAAAGGAGCCTATGCCATTTGCAAAGAAGAATTCGGCACCTACCCCTATCCTCAATTTTCATTTATACAAGCCGGTGAAGGCTATATGGAATATCCTATGTGTACGATGCTTGAAGCAAGTCGAATGGACTTTTTCAATACCGCTTGCCACGAATTTATGCACAACTACTTTTATGGAATATATGGTAGCGATGAAAACCTACACCACTGGATGGATGAGGGTGTAACGATGTATGCGGAATCGCGGATATCTTCTGGCGGCGAGAAAAAAAGCCATACAGATGAAGCTATTAGTTCATACGAGTTTATGCGTGCAATGTATCCTGAAGAACCAATTGCTACGGCAGCAAATCATTTTGATTATGATTATGCCTATTATAACGCTGCCTATTTTAAAGGCCAATTATTTCCAGAATTAATCCGCTATATTATTGGCGACAATAAAATGAAGCAAGGATTTCATCGATATTACACCAACTGGAAATTCAAACACCCTGAACCAAACGATTTTGTAAAAACATTTGAAGACGTTAGCCAAATGGAACTAACATGGTTTCAAAACTATTGGTTAAACACGACTAAAACCATCGATTTTGGGATTGATAGCCTAAGAAAATCTAAAAATGGATTACTTTTTAACATTACAAATGCTGGAGTACCATTGCCCTTAGAGTTCATGGTAGAATTGAAAGACGGGTCGAAAAAATACTACTATATCCCAATAGATTTAACGAACAACGTAAAAACTGATTTTTATCGACCAACAGAAACCTTAGCGAAATGGTCCTTCGCAGAAAAAACCTATTCTATTTTATTGCCGGGTGTTTCTTTAGGAAATATTGCCAAAATAAGTTTAGATCCAGATGGATTTTTGCCCGATGTTGCAAAAGAAAACAACGTTTGGCCAAAAGAAGAGGAATGAAAATTAATGCTTAGTACGAGCTCGTCGTACCTCCAATATTTTCAATTGGATGCCAAGTAGTTTTTAATTCTAAACAATCAGCAATATAATAAAGGCCTTGGGATTTTTCACTCGACCAATCTGCATTATAGGTAAATTTTCGTTTTAGATTGTCCACTGCAGCTTTTGCTGTTTCAATCTCCATGCTTCCCAATGACTCTGAAATTAAGGCATTCACATCCATATGAGCAGCCAATACTGGCAATAACTCCTCTGTTTTCCCTGTTAAGATATTTACCACTCCCCCTGGGACATCAGATGAATTTAACACTTCAGCAAAAGTGATGGCACATAATGG